>CBESWG010000021.1:0-56739 GCA_965533275.1 uncultured bacterium | reverse complement strand
GGGGCTGAGCCTCCTGTTTTTTCACAGGAGGCTTTTCTTCTTTTACTTCTTCCTCTTTTTTCTCTTCAACCTCGGGCGGTTTCTTTTCTGGGATGGCCTCTTCCTTGGTCTTGGGTGGCGGCTTGGTTTCCGGCAGAGGAATGGGCGGGGGCGGCGCGGGCTCCCTCTGCGCACCCGCGAAGGGCTCGACCTCCGTGTCCTTGATAAAACCCATGGCCGGCCCCCCATATCTCCGGGACTGAAAGCGGACGTAGTACCAGATTTCGTTGACTTTTGCCTTCTGGAACAGGGTCAAGACCGTGCCTCGGTTGACAGTTTCGATCCGGTAGCTGCGTGTGCTGGGCTCGGAGTAGATGTCGGCTTTTTCGACAGAGACGACGATCTCGTCAGTTTGGGGAAACAGAGACGTGGGGAGGAGGAAGACCAGGAAGATAATGAGAACGCGGATGTTGATGTTCAAGCCTCTGTCCTTCCCTAGAATTAGACCTCTACACTTTAGTCGTACCCCGGCCGATTAGTTCCCTCTTTTTCCCGCTCACTCGTATTGTACACCAAGTTTGTGACAAATAGGAACCATATCTGTTGGTGACCGGTCGTGGTCCTTCATATTTCCACCTCTCCGCAGGTGGAAATCGTTACTTTTTTTTCTTCTTCTTCTCGTGCCACTTGGAGCGATCCGGCTCATTCGGCTTGCGGACCTTCTTGGGTGGATTCTGCTCGAGTTCCTTGAGCAGAACTTCCACGGCCTTCTCGAGACTGGGGTCCTTTCCTTGGGCCACCAGTTCAGGCAGGTCCCAGACCTCGATGTCCGGGGCGATGCCGAGGCCTTCCACGGCCCATTCCCCTTCGGTGCTGATGATCCCGAAGGTCGGGACCGCCAGGTTGCCGCCATCCACCAGGCTGGCGTTGCCGGACATGCCGACCAGGCCGCCCCAGGTCGTGGTCCCGATCAGGGTGCCCAGGTTCAGCTTGCGGAAGTAGTAGGGGAACGCGTCTCCTCCGGAGGATCCGTAGTGGTTGATGAGCATGGCCTTGGGGCCCTCGTTGGCCACCCCCGGAGTCTGGTTGGGGACCAGGCCCCTCCGGCCCCAGTAGCTCACGATGGTGCGCCCGAGCAGGTTGATCATCACGTCCGGGATGAAGCCCCCCCCGTTGTAGCGCTCGTCGATGATGAGGGCGTCCTTGTGACCGAAGGCGTACATGCCCTTGTAGAGCTCGCGGTTGCCCGACATGGAGGTGTCGGGGACGTGGAAATAACCGATGCGGCCGCCCGAGAGTTCGTCCACCATGGCCCGGCGTGTATTCACCCAGTCGAGGTAGAACAGGCCCAGCTCGCTGCTGATAGGCTTGACTATGTATTCCCTGGCCCCCTCGGCGGTGGGCTTGGCATTGACCTTGAGGGAGATCCTCTTGCCTACGGTATTTTCCAGGAAGCGGTAGGGATTGTCCTTGAGGGTCACATCATGACCGTTGAGGCTGATCAGGTATTCGCCTTCCTTGACGTGGATCCCCTGCTCGGTGAGCGGGGACCGCGTGCTTTCGTTCCAGTTCTCTCCCTGATAGATCTTGCTGATTGCGTAGCGGCCGGCCTTGGCATCGGCTGTGAAATCGGCACCCAGCAGGCCGGTGTCCACACGCTCGACCCTGGGAAAATCGCCCCAGTTGACATAGGTGTGGCCTACATTCAGCTCTCCCACCATCTCTCCGAAGATGAAGTCCAGGTCCGCGCGGTGGCTCACATAGGGGACCAGCTTGCCGTATTTGGCCTTCATGCTCTCCCAGTCCACGCCGTGCATGTTCCTGACGTAGAACCAGTCGCGGTAGATCTTCCAGCCGTCTTCGTAGATCTGCTTCCACTCCTTGCGGGGATCGATCTTCATCTCCAGGGCCTCGAGCTTGAGCGCTCCGTCTCCGGGCTTCTGGTTGGGTTTGTCGATGTCGATGATGCCGAAGCGGGGGCCGGCCCGGTACAGGAATTTTTTGCCGTCGGCAGAGAGCGCGCCGTTCATGACGCCCTGGATGACCACGGAGTCTTTCTTGTCCTTGAAGGTGAACTTATGTACTGCGCCGCCTGAAAAATAGAGGATGCCGCCCTCGACGGCAGCCAGTCCGTTGTAGTTGCCTGCTTTGGGGGGAAGGGCGAAAATGCGGTCGTCGATGCCCTCGAATTCGATCTTCAGAGGATCTTTCGACTTGGCCTTGTCGGCGGCCTTTTCCTTCTTGTCCGCGGGCTTTTTGTCATCGGCTCCCTTGTCCTCCGACTCCTTCTTGACCTCCTCAATGTCGTTCTCCTCCTTGAACAGAGGGGGCGTGTCGTCCGTGAGCGCGACGGCGTGGATGCGTGTGGCGCGGTTGTACACGTAGTCGAACTCGAAGCTCGAGAACGCCAGGTTGAAGTCCCGGTCGGAGAGGAACAGGAGGTATTTCCCGTCTTTCGAGAACACCGGAGCGTAGTCCGAATACATGTCGCCGGTCAGCTGATGGGGCTTGGCATCGGACAGCGAGTAGACCCAGACGGCTGGCTGGCCATTCTCGCCGTCCTTGGTGTAGACCACCCACTGGGAGTCTGGCGACCAGCCGTAGTCGGTTATATCGAAGCGCCTGGCCTTGTCCACCACTGTGAGCTTCTTGCTCTTCACATCCAGGATCTGGAGATCCAGGTCTTTGTCGGAGAACAGAAGGCTGCTGCTGTCCGGAGACCACAGGGCGGCATAGCGCCAGGATTCCGAGTCCTTGGTCAGCTGGATGAGCGCGTCGCCGTCGGCGCGGTCGATGACATAGAGCTCGTATTCCCCGGTCCTGTCCGAATCGAAGGCCACGTAGCGGCCGTCGGGCGACCAGGTGGGATTCATCTCGCGGATGCCCTGGGTGTTGGTCAGGTTGTACGTGATGCCGTTCTTGGCCGGCACCGTGAAGATGTCTCCCCTAGCCGCGAAGATGGCCCGCTTCCCGGTGGACGAGATGTCGAAGCTGTCGATATTGTCCTTGACGTTCTTGTGGTAAGGAAGCAGCCCCGGAAAGTCGTACTTGATGTTGACCGTGACCTTTTCGCTCCGGCCGCTGTCCAGGGCGAGCTTGTGCAGGTAGCCGCCGCTCTCATAGACGACGAAGCCGTTCGATCCGGAAGGCCAGAGCACGTCGTAGTCTGTGTGGTCGGTGACCTGGACGATCTCCTTGGTGCCCAGGTCATAGGAGAAGATGTTGAGCACGAGGTCCTGGTCCGAGACATAGAAGATCTTGTTCTGGTGCCAGATGGGATGCTGGTCCGTGCCCTCAAAGGTCGTCAGCCTCTGGGAGGTATCGTTAGCCAGATCGTAGATCCAGACATCCTGTGCGCGTCCCCCCTTATAGCGCTTCCAGGTGCGAAACTCCCGGGAGATGGGTGTGTAGACGATCTCCTTGCCGGTGGGTGAGAAGGTTCCGCCTCCGGACTCCGGGATCTGGAGCGGGGATTCGAGTCCACCGTCCAGCGTGACTAGGTAATATTTGCCCATGCGCCGGCCGTAGGGGGTCCGGTTGGCGCGGAAGAGGATCGCCTTGCTGTCCGGCGTCCAGTCCATGGTCTGGTTATCGAATCCGCCGCGCGGGGGCATCATGCCTACATCGTTGTAGTAGGTGAGCTGTCGGGGGGTTCCGCCGGTCGAGGGCATGACATAGACCTGCCGCGAGCCGGAATATTCGGCGGAGAAGGCAATCCACCTGCCGTCCGGGGAGATCTTGGGATAGATCTCCATGCCCAGGTGGGAGGTGAGCTTGCGGGCGTCTCCCCCGGTCGCCGGCACCGACCAGATGTCTCCGGCATACACGAAGACGATCAGGTCGCCGTTTATGTCGGGCATGCGCAGCAGCCGGGCGTCGTCGATGGCCAGCCCGGATATTGTCAGGCCCAGGATCATAGAAAACAGAATGAGTGTTTTTTTCATGGATATCTCCTCATCAAATATGAAGGATTAAGATAATACAGATAGGAATGTTAAACAAGGATAATCGGCGATCGGTTTCAATGATTGTGTGCTCTCAGAGATTTGAATGCACCTGTCCCCTTTATCTGCTTTGTCCTCTTTGTCTACTTCTTGAGCTGTTTTGCGATCTTTGCCCAGGTGTCGCGCAGAGTGACGGTGCGGTTGAAGACCGGCTTGCCTTCCGAGGAGTCGGGATCGACGCAGAAATAGCCCTGGCGCAGGAACTGGAAGCGCTCACCCGGCTGTGCTTTGGAGAGGGAGGGCTCCACCTTGCAGCCGCTCAGGATTTCCAGGGATTCCGGATTGATATAGTCCTTGAAATCTCCCCCGGACTGGCTGAGCGGATCCTCCACGGTAAAGAGGTGGTCGTAGAGCCGCACCTCGGCGTCGAGCGCGTGTGCGGCAGACACCCAGTGCAGCGTACCCATGACGCGCCTGCCGTCTTCGGACCAGCCGCCCCGGGTTTCCGGATCGTATGAGCAGTGGAGCTCCCTTATCTCTCCCGTGGCCTCGTCTTTAATGACCTCGTCGCAGGTGACGTAGTAGGCGTGCTTGAGCCGCACCTCGCGCCCCGGGGCCAGTCGGAAGAACTTTTTGGGCGGGTCCTCCATGAAATCGCTCCGCTCGATGTAGATCTCCCGGGAGAAGGGGACCTGGCGGTTTCCAGCGCTCTCATCTTCTGGATTGTTCACGGCGTCCAGCATCTCCACCTTGTCTGTGGGATAGTCGGAGATGACGACCTTGAGCGGATGGAGCACGGCCATCACTCGCTGTGCTCGCTGGTTCAGGTCCTCCCGGAGGCAGTGTTCGAGCAGGGCGATGTCCACCGTGCTGTCGCGCTTGGCCACGCCGATGCGGTTGCAGAAATCACGGATGGACTCGGGTGTGTAACCGCGCCTCCGGATGCCCGAGAGGGAGGGCATGCGGGGGTCGTCCCAGCCGCTCACAGAGTTGTCGATTACGAGCTGGAGCAGTCGGCGCTTGCTCATCACGGTGTAGTTGAGGTTGAGGCGCGCGAATTCGATCTGGCGGGAAGGGAAGATCTCGAGTTTGCGGATGAACCAGTCGTAGAGGGGACGGTGGTCTTCGAATTCCAGGGTGCAGATCGAGTGGGTGATCCCCTCGAGGGAGTCGCTCTGGCCGTGGGCCCAGTCGTACATGGGGTAGACGCACCATGCTTCCCCCGTCCGAGGATGGGCCGCGTGCAGGATGCGGTAGAGTACCGGATCGCGCAGGTTGAGGTTGCCTGCGGCCATGTCGATCCTGGCCCGCAGGGTACGGGATCCGTCCGGGAACTCGCCCTCGCGCATGCGCTCGAAGAGATCGAGGTTTTCCTCGAGCGGGCGCTCGCGGAAGGGGCTCTCCTTTCCCGGTTCGGTCAGCGTGCCCCGCGTCTCGCGGATCTGCTCCGCTGTCAGGTCGCACACATAGGCTTTGCCTTTCCGGATGAGCTTCACAGCGTATTCGTAGAGCTGGTCAAAGTAGTCGGAGGCGTAGTACTCCCGGTCTTCCCAGTCGAATCCCAGCCAGCGCACGTCGCGCTTTATGGAGTCGATGTATTCCTGCTCCTCCTTGATGGGATTCGTGTCGTCGAAGCGCAGGTTGCACTGCCCGCCATACTGCTGGGCCAGCCCGAAATTGAGGCAGATGGACTTGGCGTGACCGATGTGCAGGTAGCCGTTAGGCTCTGGGGGGAAACGCGTATGTACGCGCCCGTCGTTCTTGTTGGTGCGGATATCTTCCTCGATGATGGTCCGGATGAAATCGAGGGACCCACCTTCTTTTCCGGTGTTGTCTCGGCTATCGTTCACTTTGCTTCCTCTCAGTGTGCTGTGTATCAGAGACATTTATACACCGCCCCCCTCTTTTTATCAATAAAGTCTCCTCATGGTTCCGATATAGAATTTATATATAATTAATCGGCAATCGGCTTGAGAAAATGCCGGGTTTATGTATTATAGGGTCAGGAGGACGACATGAAAGTACGTCTCAGTTTCACCGTCGCCATGATGTGCCTCCTGGTTCTCGCCTGCTCGACCGGCGAAAAGGGCGTTTCCGTGGATGCGGAGATGGCCACGGGCGTTGCCTGGGCTAAACTCAGCCTGGATGAGGCCAAGGTCGAAGCCGCGAACCAGAACAAGCTCATCATGATCGACGTCTTCTCACCTACGTGAGGCGGCTGCGTTGAGCTGGACCGGTCGGTCTGGCAAGATTCAGCTGTAGGAGAGTTTATGGGGGAAAAATTCGTCAACGTTCGTATCGACACGGCGGATGAGGTCTATCCTGATTTTAGGAAGGAGTTCAGTGTCCGGGGTACGCCCACCGTCCTGTTCCTGGATGCCAACGGCCAAGAGATCGACCGCATCGTGGGATACGGCGGAGAAAAGGACGAATATTTCCAGAAAGTCAAAGACTACGCTGCAGGGAAAAACACCCTTCAGGCGCTGATGGCCGATTTCGTCGGCAAGGAAGGCGATGCAGATGCCAACTTTGCCATGGCCGAGAAGTATCTCGACCGCTATGAAACGGATAAATCGGTGCCGTACTTTGAGAAGGTCCTGGAGCTCGATCCCGACAACACCATGGGGCACAAGGCCGAAGCCAGCTATCAGGTGGCCTTGAATGCAGCCCGCGCCAACCAGGATGTTGAGCCCCTGAAGGCCTTCATCGCCAGCGGGCATGACGAGAAATACCTGGTCAATTCCTATTCCACGCTGGCGTCGGCCTATCAGCGCAAAAGAGAGACCGAGAACATGGTGGCTGTCTTGGAGGAAGCGCTCAAGAAGTTTCCCGAGAATGCGCGTGTAAATTATATGTTCGCCTCGTCGATCTTCCGTGCCAAGGTCGAGGATCAGTATCCCAAGGCCCTGGAGATCAACGAGAAGGTCAAGGCCCTCGATCCCGAGATGGAGCTGGCCTCGAACTACAACCTGATCACCTACTACACCAACACCAAGGACACGGACAAGCTGGTCGAGCTCTTCGAGTCGCTCGTCGCCAAGGACCCGGAGGCGGGAGGCCTGATGAGCTACTACGCCCAGAGCATCAATGCTCAGAAGATCGAGAGCCACTATGACCGGGGGATCGAGATGGCCCAGAAGTCCATCGAGATCAACGACAAATCCGCCGGTTCCTGGTACACCCTGGCCCAGCTCTACGAGAAGAAGGGTGAGAAGGACAAGGCCATCGAGGCCGTGAAAAAGGCCTTAGAGATCAGAGAAAACAAGGCGTATCAGGCATTCCTGGAGAAGCTGGAAGGCACGAACTAGCCGCAGAACTGCGAACACTGTAGAAGCAACTTAAGGCCCGCTCCCCGAGCGGGCCTTTTTTTTTGAAAAGAGATTATTTCCCTGGAATGTCAACGCCCGCTCTTGTGAAAAATCTTCTTCTGCATGGGCTCGTGGAAGACCAGGATGTTGTCGTAGGTCTGGCCCAGTTCGGTGGCGTAGCGGTCGGTCTCGTTGGGGCGCATGTGCATGAGGATGATCTTCCGGGGCCGGATGTATTCCCGGAGCAGCTTCTGACCATCCTCGTTTTCCAGGAAGAAGGGATCGATGAAGGCGATGTCGATGGTCTCTTTCTCGAGCCCGAACCGGGGGAAATATTCCACGTTGGAGGGAGCGCTGATGTCTCCCAGGTGGAGGACCGTGAATCCATCCAAATACATCAGGTAGGCCAGGGTCACGTAGGGTCGGTCTGGCTCCCCGTGGTTGACGGGAAACACCTTCATCTTGATCCCAGCCAGGTTTTCATCGAGTGTTGTGCCCCAGCCTGGATTCAGGTCCCGGGTACGATTTTTGATGGCAGGGAAATCCGCTCCGGCTGCCTCTTTCAGCTCGCCCAGAGTGATGGAGTTGCCAACCAGGATGGTCTTCTTGAGCGTTTTCAGCAGTTCGAAGGCCATGTTGGGCTCGTAGTGGTCCCGGTGGGCGTGGGAGAAGAGCAGCAGGTCCAGCCGCTCGAAGGGAGCGGATGAGGCCTTGATCTTCGTGAAAATGGAGTCTGGTGTGTTGAGATAACCCCAGGGATTCTGGATCAGGGCATCGGTCATGACAGCCTGGGTGGGTGTGGATATGTAGAAGCCCTCATTGGCGATGTAGGTCACCTCGAGGATCTTTCGGGATGTTCCGTCTTCAGGCTTCTCTGACAGCCATATCACCGGGCGCGGAGCGGTGCTCGCACCGGCCTTTTCGAGCAGGCCCTGAAATGCCGCATGCCCCCAGTCCTCGCTGATATGCAGCGCCGTCCTTTCGAAGCGGTCTGTGGCATCGAGGTCGACCTCCTCGGAGATCAATCGTTTTTCCAGTTCGAGCAGGTTGCCGCGTGCGGCGCTGTGGAGCAGCGTGCTCCCTTTGGGTGTGAGGGATTTGATATCGGCTCCCTTGGTAAGGAGGTCCTCCACCAGGTTCGCGTGTCCGGCCCGGGCCGCCGCATGCAGGAGCAGGATCCCCTCCTCGCCTTCGGCCGTGATCTCGACCCTGTTGTCCAGGATCCTGTCCACCAGGTCCAGTTTGTCCGCCGCGGCCGCATCGATCAACATCCGCATACCCTGCCCGGGCTCGATCTTTGCGCCCCGGTCGAAGGCCAGGTCGATGAGCTGCGGCCTTCCCGAGTTTACGGCCATGCCGAGGAAGGTCTCGCCTGCATTGTTGCGGGCGTTTATATCTGCGCCGCTGTCCAGCAGGAATTCGGCCACCTCGCGGAGCCCCACAAATCGCAGGTAGTGCAGGGGCGTGTCGCCCTCGTTGGTGACGATACGTACATCCGCTTTCCTCTCCAGCAGCAGCTTCACGGCCTCCAGGTGGCACCACCCTGCGGCATAGTGGAGCGGTGTCTCGCTGGCTGTGTTCAGTGAGTTCACAGCCGCCCCCTTGTCCAGCAGAAAGCGGATGAGCTCCACGCTGCCGCTTTCGGCAGCGAAATGCAGCGGTGTCTTCTCGTTCTCGTTCTTGATCTCGAGCAGTCTGGGATCGGCCTCGAGCAGGGACCGGACCTTGGCCAGGTCGCCGGCCCGAGCCGCATCGTGGATCTCGTGGGCGGCCGCTTGAGAGGTCAAAAAGACACTGATCAGGAAAAAGCAGAGGATGGGATATGTTTTTCTCATTTGTGTCTCCTGAAAATCGGATGTGCATTTCTGTATACGGAAAAACCGCTTCAGGTTTCAGGGAAATTGGCCTCAAGATGGCCCGAGTGCTGAATCTTTGCGTTCTCTTATCGGCGAATAGAGCCTGTCTTCCTCTTGGAATCGGGCTCCTCCTGCCCCTGTTCCTGGGGGATCTGCCAGACATGGCTCACGGGTCTTTCCCCATCGGCATGCGGTTCGACTATATACAGAATACCCTGGCCTGCATCGAAACAAGCTGCCCCCAGGTGATATTTCTGCTGGCTGGATGAGATGTGAAAGAGAATTTCGTCGATTTCCAGCACGGCATAGGGTTGAGGTTCCCAAGGCTGTCGGATGCCGGCGGCCACGTCCGCCAGGTCCTGGGTATCGTAGAACAGGATCTGGCCGGTGAACTCATCGCTCCACCAGCCCCGGTTTTCGCAGTTCAGGCAGGGGCCATCCTCGTTTCCATACCAGCAGTCGCCTTTTCCCTTGGTGCCGACGAAGATCAGGGCCGACCTCTCGCCGGCGGTCAACCAAGCCGTTCCGGACCATTCATCGGAATGGTGGTATCCGCTCAGAGTATGAGTTTCTTCGGCGGCAGCATAGGTAGACGTATACAGGAGCAGGGGAGTGTTGGTTAGGGCTGAACCGGGGGGCGGAGGATTCCCCTGGCCCCAGGGACCGATCGCGAACAGGGCAGGCCCCTGCCCTGACCAGCCCCCGTCTCGGAAGCGCCCGGTGGCCAGGCATTTCCCGGGTGAGTTCTGCTCGGCCCAGGGAGCGGGGATCTCACAGAGATAGTCGTTGGTGCTCATATTCTGGACATGCACCGGCCACCCTCCCAGATACCAGCCTCCCCGGATTAGTGGATCGGACAGGTCCGTCTCGCACCAGCCGTGTGTGAGGTCGGCCGGAGCCTCCTGCATATGATAGCCCCAGCAGAAATACAGCTTGCCCGAGGCCTGCAATCCCTGGGGGGGAAGCCAGGCCAGGCCCGTGCGGGGGATCTCCAGGCCCGAAACGTTCAGTATGTCCGTGAATGGCTGAAGCTGCACAGCGGTGTTCAGCTCATCCACGCTTTTCGAGGTCGATATTCGGGGGACAGGAATGTTCATCTCTGCCACAAGATGAGACCAGGCATGGCCGGTGGCAAAGAGCGAGCCGGGGAAGCCGTCTTCCGATCCCAGGGGGTCACCGTCCGGGAAGTGGGCCATGGCATATCCCCCCCAGTCCCAGGTGTCCACCACGGAGCCTCCGGCTGTGTTGGGAAGCCGGAAGGCACCCAGGTAGATCAGGTCCTCTGGCTGGATCCTCACATTTCCCTGAGACAGGGCCGGGACGCAGGCCAGTGTAATCGCCATGCCTATTGAAAAGATGCCCCTCATTTCCGTTCCTTGCTTTAGTCGGTTAGCCGATGTCCATGTCGGTTTTCGCATAGATATCCTTCCTGTGGCCGATCCGGATGGTGAGGATGACGAGGTCGGTTCTTTCCTTTCCAAATATGACACAGTAGGAACCAATGCGCAGACGGAAGATATTCTTTGCCGTGCTTGATAACCTCTGGATATCGTTCTTCAGCGCCAGTGGATTCTCAGCCAGGATCTCCAGCTTGGCCTTGATTATCAGTTGGTGGGCACGGTCGATCCTTTCCAGGCCGTCGACCGCCTTCCCCAGATATTTCAGAGTATACATGCAGTCACTCGGCTCAGAAAAAATCCGGGCTAGAGGTCCAGCTCGTTCCAGACATCTTCTGCAGTACGGGTGGAGTCTCTCCCCTCTTCAAGGTCTTTGAGGCGTTTGTGAGCGAGTTTGGCATCAAGGAGATCGAAATACACGGTGAGGGCTTTTTCTATGATGTGGCTCTTTTTCTCTCCCAATTCCAGGGCTATGATCTCGAGTTCATCGGACACATCTTTATCCATTGTGATGTTGTATCGGACCTGCACTTGAACCTCCACTCGACTGGTATACGCATATTACACACGAAATCAGTGTATGGTCAAGCGGGAAGGAAGAGCTGGCCGCCAAGTATTAAGACGAAGTGAGCCTGGTTTTTCTCTCGGGTTGACATTCCTTTCCGCTTGTTTTTGAATAGCAGGGTATATAGAGAGGGAAACAAATATGAGAAACTTCACAGCAGCAGGTTTCGTTCTGGCCTTGATTCTGTTGGGCATCTCCTGTTCTGGAGAAAAATCCGTTCCGGGGGAGGAGACGAGTATGAAGCAGCTCGGGATCCAGGCCAACCTGGTATTCTTCTATTATCCCGATATTGACGCGGCGGAACGCTTCTACACCCGGCTTTTGGGGCTGGAAAAGGTGTTGGACTACGGCTTCGCCCGGATCTGCAGGATCTCTGAGACGACCTATATCGGGCTTGTGGAAGAGACCAAGGGCATGCATGATCCAGGTGAGCCCAAGACCGTTACCCTTGCCTTCGTGACCGATGAGATCGACGGGTGGCATGAATACTTGGTCGAGCAGGGTGTCGAGATGCGGGGCCCGCTGGGTGACGCCACGCGCCATCCCACGCGCGGATTCGTGGCCTATGACCCGGCCGGCTACTTTCTGGAGTTCGAGCAATTTCTGGACCATCCTCAGAACGTGAAGCTCAACGAGCAGCTCGAGGGGGTCGGGTCCGTATATCCGCCAGCTGGGCAGGAGACCACGCGCCCGGCCGGGCTGGGCATCCGCGCCAGTGTTTTCTGGCTCTATTATGAGGACATCCCCCAGGCCGAGAGGTTCTACTCGGATGTGTTCGGGGCCTCCCAGCTTGTGGACCAGGGCTTCGCCAAGGTCTATTCCTCTTCCCGGTCGGGATTCATCGGCCTTGTGGACGAGGCTCAGGGGCTGCACCGCTTCTCGGAAAAAAAGGCCGTGAATGTCTCCTTTTTCACAGATCAGATCGAGGGCTGGTACGCACGCCTCCTGGAGCGGGGAGTCCCGATCAAGGACCCGCTCGAAGACGCCTCCGGCATCCCGGTCAGGGCATTTGTGGGCTATGATCCAGCCGGGTATTTCATCGAGTTTGACACTTTTCTCCCGGATCCCAGGAATGCGAAGATCCTCGAACACCTGAAGCGGTAGAGCTCTTCAACTCGAAAAGCTTCGCCGGATCTTTCACAGGCGCTGCCACATTTCTGTTGATTTAGCGGGCCGTGTCGTATTATGTTAGCAGGCATGAAGGCGGCAGGATCTCACCACGCATACCCTCACAGATCGAACTATTCCATCGACGTTCGGCATCCGATCCACCGCCAGAGGAGGGGGACATGAAAAAACGGAGATTGTTTATCTGGGCCCTGGCCCTGTTCTTGGCCATCGGACTTGCCGGCCAGGCTGCGGCAGAGGGGACCTTTACGCTCGAACAGGTGCTGAGCCCGCCATATCCCTGGGGTTTGGTGTCTGCCAGGAATGCGGACCGCATCGCCTGGGTTTTCTATGAGAGGGGCGAGCGGAACGTGTGGACGGCGGCCGCCCCGGACTTCACTCCCGTGAACCTCACGGGCTATGCCAGGGACGAGGTGTTCGAGCTCCCGGATGTCTATATCACGGATGACGGCAGGACCGTGGTCTATATCAAGAACGGCCGCCCCAACAGCGAGGGCTGGGTGACCAGTTCCGACAGCGGCCCGGACGGCAGGGAGCAGGAGATCTGGGCCGTTAGGACCGACGGCGGCAGGCCCTGGAAGCTCGCTGTGGGCGCCAATCCGGTCCTCTCCCCGGCCGGCAACTGGGCCTGTATCGTAAGGGAGGGATCGATCTTCCGCCTCCCGCTGAGTCCCCCGGCCGATCCCGATGATGTCCCCGAGCCAGAGCTCCTGTTCCGTGCGGCCGGCCGCAACGGCTCGCCCCGCTGGGCTCCGGATGGCTCCCGGATAGCCTTCGTAACGGTGCGAAACGACCACAGCTTCGTCGGTATCTTCGACCTCGCGAAGAGGCGGATCACCTGGATCTCTCCCAGTATAGACCGGGACAGCGACCCCCACTGGACGGCGGATGGTTCCCAGATCCTGTTCATCCGGCGGCCGGGCCTGCAGTTCGGGGCTGTCGCGCCGTCCGGCTACCGCAGCTTCGGTTCCCCGATCCAGTCTTTCTGGCTGGGAGACGCGAAGACCGGCGAAGCCAGGGAGATCTGGGTCATGCCCCGCGAGAAGCCCCGGTTCTACTCCTTCCGCAATCTTCAATTGACGGCGACCGGGCGTATCCTGTTCACCGCCGAGCAAGAGAACTGGAATCACGTGTATTCCCTGCCGCTTTCCGGCGGGGAGCCAGTGGATCTCACTCCCGGAGAGGCGTTCGTGGAACACCTGGATGTGTCGGCTGACGGTGAAACTCTGTTTTTCTCGAGCAACCTGGCCGACATCCACGGCCGGCACATCTGGAAGGTGCCAACGGATGGGGGCGGCAAGGCCGTACAGCTGACCGAGGGGGCCACCATCGGGACCTATCCCGTGGCCCTAGCATCCGGAAAAGGCGCTGCATTCCTTTATGCGACGGCATTCCATCCCACCTCCATCGCCACGGTTCCGGCCCAAGGTGGAGAGATCGAGGTCGTGGCCCCTGAATCTCTGCCGGTTGAGTACCCCAAGGACGAGCTGGTGCTCCCCAAGCTGATCGTGGTCAAGGCTCCAGACGGGCTCGAGATCTCCTGTCAGCTCTTCCTGCCCAAGGGCGCCAAGGCCGGGGACAACCGGCCGGGTGTGGTCTACACGCACGGCGGACCCATCCGTCAGATGCTCCTTGGCTGGCACTACATGGAGTTCTACTCGGAGGCCTACGGCATCAATCAGTATTTTGCCAACCGGGGCTATGTTGTGATCTCCATCAACTACCGCAGCGGTATCGGCTATGGCCGTTCCTTCCGCAATGCCCCCAACACCGGCGCGAGGGGGGCGGCCGAGTACCAGGACATCCTGGCCGGCGCCAGGTACCTCCAGGGCCGCCCCGAGGTGGACCCTGAGCGGATCGGAAAATGGGGCCTCTCCTACGGCGGGCTGCTCACAGCCATGGCTCTGGCCCGCAATTCGGACGTCTTCAAGGTCGGTGTGGACATGGCCGGTGTGCATGATTGGTCACAGAGGGGCCGCGGACGCATGAACGAGGCCCAGGCCAAGCTGGCGCGCGAGTCATCGCCCGTGGCCGACTATAAGACCTGGAAGTCTCCGGTGCTCTTCATCCACGGTGATGACGACCGCAACGTGGACTTCCAGCAGACCACGGACATCGTGCAGAAACTTCGAAACAAAGGCGATGTCCACATCGAGCTGATGATCGCACCAGACGAACCGCATGAGTTCATGCTGTTCAAGAACCGAATGGAGGCCTACAACCGGACCTATGAATTCATCAATCGATTCCTGGTGGAGAAGTGGAAAAAATAAGGACGGAGATAAAAAAGGGGATTGTCCCCTTCAATGATTATTATTTTTAAAAGGGAATAGGGGACGGTCCCCTTTTTTTCGTGGAGGAGAACATGCTGAAAAAATTCGTAATGCTGCTGGCCGGGGTGATGGTGCTCTGGGCCGGCATGCAGGCGCAGGACCTGGCACTCAAGGGTGGCACCATCCTGACCATCACCAACGGCACCATCGAGAACGGAACGGTCGTGATCAAGGACGGAAAGATCGCTGCCATCGGGCGGGATGTCAAGATCCCAGCCGGGATGGAGGTCATAGACGTGACGGGGCGGTTTGTGCTGCCCGGCCTCATCGACAGCCACTCGCACATCGCGCTGTCTGATGTCAACGAGGCCACGGACCCCGTGACCCCCCAGATCTGGATGCATGAGGGACTGGAACCCGACTCGCCCCAGATCCTTACGACCTTGGGGGGTGGGATCACTACGGTCAAGACCATGCACGGCAGCGCCAATGTCATCGGCGGCGTAAACGTGACCATCAAACTCAAGTACAACCGGCCCGTCGAGGAGCTCATCATCCCCGGTGTCCGTCAGCAGCTCAAGATGGCACTCGGAGAAAATCCCAAGAGGCTGTACGGGTCCAAGGGGCGCACCCCGTCGACACGGATGGGGAACGCCTATGTGGCTCGCAAGGCGTTTGTCGAGGCCCGGGAATACAAGGCCAAGTGGGATAAGTACGAGAAGGACAAAGCCGCGGGCAAGGAGGACATCACCCCTCCCAAGAAGGACCTCAAGCTGGAGACGCTGAAGATGACGCTGGAGAAAAAGCTCTCCATCGACTGCCACACTTACCGGGCGGACGAGATCGTGTGGATCATCGGCTTCTGTAAGGAGTTCGACCTCGACCTCATCCAGCTCAGCCACTGTGTGGATGGGTATAAGGTGGCGGATGTCATGGCTGAGGCCGGCGTGTTCCACGGCGGCTGGATCGATTGGTGGGGCTATAAAGAGGAAGCCTATGACGGGTGTCCCTACGGATTCCAGATCATGCATGACGCCGGCGTCAAGATCGTCATCAACTCCGACAGCCCGGATGAGGGACGTTATCTGTTCCGCAACGCGGCCAAGGTCCTCAAGTACAACGACATCCCGGAAAACGAGGTGCTCAAGATGATCACTCTGAACGCGGCCGAATCCATCGAACTGGGCGACCGCATCGGAAGCCTGGAGGTCGGCAAGGACGGCGATGTGGCGGTATTCGAGAAGCATCCGCTTGATTCCACCACCAAGTGCCTCCTGACCATCATCGAGGGCGAAATATTCTTCGACTACGTTCGAGACAGCATCACTGCCCGGGGAGGACACCAATGAGACGCACAGCCCTCGTCGGCAGCTTCATGTTGGCTCTCCTGGTGCTTGTTGGATCTGCCGCCGTTGCGGCGGAAGTCATCCTGATCAAGAACGGGACGATCGTTCCGGTGATCGGCCCCGCCATCGAGGGGGGCAGCCTCCTTATCCAAGACGGGAAGATCGCGAAGATAGGCAAAGGCCTGAGCGCTCCGGCCGGTGCCAAGATCATCGATGCCTCCGGCAAATTCGTGTACCCGGGACTGGTGGCGCTGATGACGTCCGTGGGCGTCACGGGATACCCCGGCGCCGGCAACGACACCGATGAGGTCGGGGTTTCGACTCCGCACATGGATCCCTACGATGCCATCAATCCGGAAGACGACTGCATCGAGGTGACGCGGATCGGAGGCGTGACCACCGTGCAGACCGTCAGCGGCAGCCGCAGCGTCCTGAACGGCAAATCCGTCGTGCTCCACCTCGGGGGTGACCTGGCCGAAGACCTGGTCTGCAAGCGCTATGCGGCACAGATCATCAACATCGCCGCCAAGGAGCAGGGCAAGTATCCCTCGACCATACCAGGTGTTATCGCCCTGCTGCGGGACAAATTCGACCAGGCCAAGGAGTACGCAAAAAAACAGGAGAAACAGGAAAAGGAACCCGGTGATAACGGGCAGGAAGAGAAAAAAGGTGAGGCGCCCTTCAAGCGCAACCTGGAGCTCGAGGCCCTGGTGCCGGTCGTATCCGGAGAAGTCCCGGTCGTCTTCATCACGTCCGATGAGCTCACGGTCCGCAAGGCCATCGAGATCATCACGGAATATGAGCTCAAGGGGATCATCCAGGCGCGCACCGGGATCTTCAAGTATATGAACAGGCTGGCCCTGGAAAAGATCCCGGTCATCTGGTCTGGCACCACAGGACTCCCGCAGCGCTGGGAGTCGTACGACAAAAACTATTTCACGGCCGCTGCCCTGCATGCCCACGGCGTCCTATTTGCCTTCGATGCAGGTGGAAGGGGTCCCGGCAACCGCAACATACGCAACCTGCCCGTGCCGGCCACGATCTCAGTGGCACACGGGCTTTCCGAGCAGGCCGCCATCGAGGCCATGACCATCAATCCGGCGAAGATCCTGGGCATCGATGATACGGTTGGCTCGTTGGAGGAGGGCAAGGTGGCCAATGTGGTCATCTGGACGGGCAGCCCTCTCCAGCTCCGCTCCCGGATCGACACGGTCATCATAAAGGGAGAGATGGTCCCTCTGACCAGCATCCAGACCAGGCTCTATGACAAGTACTCCAAGCTCGTCAAGGAGCGCATGACAAAGAAATAAAGGCGCGGTTATCGCTTTTTGGGGGCGGGACGTATTATGATTGAATAAGGAAAACACCATGTATAAGGCAACCACCATCATCTGTGTTCGGCGCGGCGGAAAGGTAGCCATGGCCGGGGACGGCCAGGTCACCTTCGGGGAGACCGTGCTCAAACAGAGTGCAAACAAGATCCGGCGGCTGCACAACAACGCGATCCTGGCGGGATTCGCAGGGGCTACCTCCGACGCCTTTGCCCTGTTCTCCCGCTTTGAGGCCAAGCTGGAGGAATACCGGGGCAACCTTTCGCGCGCCGCCATCGAACTGGCCAAGGACTGGCGGATGGACCGGGCGCTGCGGCGCCTGGAGGCGCTCCTTATTGTGGCGGACAAGGAGTCTTCCTTCATAATCTCTGGCACGGGCGATGTCGTGGAGCCGGATGACGGGATCATCGCCATCGGTTCGGGCGGACCATATGCCCTGGCCGCTGCCCGGGCCCTCCTGGCCCATTCCAAGCTCCCCGCCAAAGAGATCGCGGAGCAGGCCATGAAGATCAGTGCCGATATCTGCATCTATACCAACCAACACATCACCGTAGAGGAACTCTAAATGGCTATTGCACTCCCGGAATCGTTGTCTGCGGGCAGGTTGCTCAGCACGGACGCGGAGCTGACCCCAAAGCAGATCGTGGCCGAGCTGGACAAGTACATCATCGGGCAGAATGACGCGAAGAAGGCGGTCGCCATCGCGCTCCGCAATCGCTACCGCCGCCAGAAGCTTCCCGCCGAAATGGCGGACGAGGTGGCTCCCAAGAACATCCTCATGATCGGCCCGACAGGAGTGGGCAAGACCGAGATCTCCCGCCGATTGGCCCGCCTGACCTCCTCGCCCTTCCTCAAGATCGAGGCCAGCAAATTCACCGAGGTGGGTTATGTGGGGCGGGACGTGGAGTCTATGATCCGGGACCTGGTCCAGATCTCGGTGGGCCTCATCAAGGCCGAAAAGATCCAGGAGGTGCAAGTCAAGGCCGAGAGCAATGTGGAGGAGAAGCTCCTGGACCTCCTCCTGCCCCCGCCGCCGCGCACAGCGGGCGTTCCGGATGAGGAGGCCGCGGCCCGGTTCAAGGAAACCCGAGAAAAGCTTCGCCGACAGCTGCGGACCGGGCAGCTCGAAGAGCGCCTGATCGAGATCGATGTCAAGGAGCGGTTTTCTTCTCCCTTCGAGATATTTTCCAACCAGGGAGTGGAGGAGATCGGGATGCAGATCCAGGAGATCTTTCCTGGGTTGGGTGGCAAGACCAAGCGCCGCAAGATCAAACTCAAGGAGGCCCGCGACTACCTCATCGAGGATGAACAGCAGCGCCTGGTCGATATGGATCAGATCAACCGCCTGGCCGTGGAGAGGGTCGAGCACTCAGGGATCATCTTCCTGGACGAAGTCGACAAGGTCTCTGGCCGGGAATCCGGGCACGGCCCGGAGGTGAGCCGCGAGGGCGTGCAGCGCGACCTGCTGCCCATCATCGAGGGCACGACCGTGAACACGCGTTCGGGACTGGTCCGGACCGACCACATCCTCTTCATCGGGGCCGGAGCGTTCCATGTGTCCAGGCCCTCCGACCTCATCCCCGAGCTCCAGGGGCGCTTTCCCATTCGCGTGGAGCTCGATTCCCTGGACAAGGGAGATTTCATCCGCATCCTGTCTGAGCCCGAGAACGCACTCCTCAAACAATACCAGGCCTTGATGGCGACCGAAGGCGTAACGATCAAGTTCGCAGACGACGCCGCGGATGAGATCGCCGAGATCGCCGAGAAGGTCAACGACACCAGTGAGAACATCGGGGCGCGCCGTCTGCATACCGTGATGGAAAAGGTCATGGAAGACATCTCCTTCTCCGCTCCCTACGCGCGCAGGAAAACCATTCTGATCGACAGGGCCTATGTCCAGAAACAGCTCAAGGACATCCTGGAGGACGAGGATCTCAGCCGGTTTATCCTTTAATGATGATGAAGCGATCCTATCTGAACGGGCTTGTCATCTTACTCGTCCTGTTCTGGTCCTGCGGGAGGAAGGGCCCGGTCCTGCCGCCGCTGCAGAAAATCCCCAAGTCCGTTGAGGGGGCTTCCCTCGTCCAGGTCGGCCTGGAGTTTCGTCTGCGGTGGCAGATCCCTACCGGATATGTGGACGGGAGTCCCATGGAGAGCCTCTCCGCTATCGAGCTCTGGATATTCGAGCAGGACATACCAGGAAAACCGGAGGGGGAAGAGGGGAAGGAGGATGCCGAGCAGGTTGAAAAGGAAGGTGTTGTAGAAGACATAGCGGAAGAGGCCCCACCGCCTGAGCCCCCCTTTGTTCCAGCGGGCCCGGAGAGGATGATCAGCGAAGCGAGGCTTCTGGAGGAGATCTCACCTGATCGTTTCGCGGAATTTCAAACGGACCCGGAAGGATCGCCGCTCGAATTTTCCTATGTCTATAGCGTAGAACGGGCCCAGATCGGGGCCAGCCACTATGGTTTCGCCCTCAAGGTCCGGGATGCGCGCGGGCGGTTTTCCGATTTTTCTCCCTGGGTCACCGCCGGGCCTCTCAATGTGACCGTTCCTGTCCGGGGGCTTAAGGCGGAACTGAGCCGGAACAGGGCCACTATCACCTGGCGCGAGCCCGCCCGGCATCTGGATGGGAGCGAACCCGCCGTGGTCGCCGGCTACAATGTGTACAGGGCGGTCGGGGAAGCCGAGCCTACGAGGGTGAACAGCTCCCTGCTCACGGAGCCGAAATTCGAAGACAGGGCCGTGCAGTATGGCAGCACCTACCGGTATCTGATCCGCGCGGTGACGGGCGAATCTGCTCCCTTCGCGGAGAGCGCGGATTCCAAGCCCCTCGAAGTCGAGGTGAAGGACACTTTTGCACCCTCATCGCCCAAGGGCCTTATTGCCATCACAGGTGAGGATTTCATCTCGCTCAGCTGGGACCGCAGCAGGGAAAGTGACCTGGCCTCTTACCGTGTCTGGCGCCGGCCTGCCGGGACTGAGGAGTACACGCTCCTGACCCCGGAGGGGATCCAGGATAACAGCTTCACGGATACCGGCGCCCGGAAGAATGTCCGGTATGAATATTCTGTCACGGCCATGGACCAAAATGGGAATGAGAGCGGCCGGTCAAAGAGAGTGACCGCGACCATCACGGGAGAAAGCCATGCGCATCTACCGATTTAGACACGAGGGCAGAGTCCGGACCGGCATCCTGAGAGAGAATGCACTCTTCCCGATCCGGGGCTCGATCTATCGCAAATTCACTGTGGATGATATGGGTATTCCCCTCAACAGCGTGCTGCTGCTGCCTCCGGTCCTGCCCGGCAAGATCGTGGCCGTGGGACGCAACTACCGGGACCATGCCGCCGAACGTGGGAAGCCGGTCCCCAAGCAGCCGCTCCTGTTCCTAAAGCCGCCTTCGGCCGTCATCGGCCCACATGACTCCATCCTCTATCCGGAGATGGCTGGGAGGGTGGACTATGAGGGAGAGCTGGCCCTGGTCATCAAGAAAAAAGCCTCGAGGCTCTCTGATGAGGACGATGTTTTCGCGCATATCCTCGGATATACCTGCCTGAACGATGTCTCCGCACGGGATCTCCAGGATAAGGATGGGCAGTGGACGCGCGCCAAGTCCTTCGACACGTTTGCGCCGCTCGGTCCCTGCATAGCCACGGACCTGGATCCCTCCCACCTCAAGCTGAAGACTTTCCTGAACGGCAAGCTCCGTCAGTCGGGAAACACCCGGAACTTCATCTTCCCGATCCCATATCTGCTGCGCTACATCACTCAGGTGATGACCCTCGAGCCCGGGGACGTCGTCACCACCGGGACCCCCGCGGGTATTGGGCCCATGAATCCTGGAGATCGCGTCGAGGTGCAGATCGAAGGGATCGGGACCCTGTCCAACACCGTTATGCGGGTCAAGAGCTGAATTATTAGACTTTTTTCCGCGGTTGTACTATGTATACCCTATAACTCTATTGGGAGGAAAAAATGAAATTTTTCTTGGATACGGCCAACCTGGAGGAGATCCGGGAGGTGGCCAACTGGGGGATGCTGGACGGCGTGACCACAAATCCTACACTGGTGTCCCGGGAGGACGAACCATTCGAGGTTCTGATCACGCAGATCTGTGATGTGGTGGACGGACCGGTCAGCGTGGAATCCGTGTCCACTCAAGCCGATGAAATCATCCCCGAGGCCCGGGAGCTGGACAAGATGGCTGACAATGTCGTTGTCAAGATCCCCATCAACATCGAGGGGCTCAAGGCCATCAAGGCGCTGGCCCAGGAGGGCATCCCTGTCAACACCACGCTGATCTTCAATCCCATGCAGGCTCTCATGGCCGCCAAGGCTGGTGCCCGCTACGTGAGCCCCTTTGTGGGCCGCCTGGACGATATCGGGCACGATGGCCTGGACCTGGTAGACCAGATCGTGACCATCTTCAACAACTACGGCTTCGATACCGAGGTCATCGTGGCCAGCATCCGGCACCCCCTGCATGTCATCGATGCGGCCCTGATGGGCGCGGATATCGCCACCATTCCCTTCGGTGCCTTCGGGAAGCTGTTGAAGCACCCTCTGACTGACATCGGGATGGAAAAATTTCTGAAAGACTGGGAAAAGGTCAAGCACTGACCTACCCAGGTGGGGGGAGACCATGTCGATCGATAAGAAGATCCAGGAGATCAAACGGCGGGAAGAGCTGGCAGAGCTGGGCGGAGGGGAAGAGCGGATCGCCCGGCGTCACGAATCCGGAAAACTCACGGCCCGGGAACGGATCCACCTCCTGCTCGATGAGGGCTCATTCCAGGAAACCGATAAATTCGTGGTGCATCAGAGCCATGACTTCGGGATGGACAAAAAGCGCATCTACGGGGACGGTGTGGTCACCGGGTACGGGAACATCAGCGGCCGTTCCGTGTTCATCTTCGCACAAGACTTCACCGTGTTCGGTGGCAGCCTGAGCGCCGCCAATGCGGCCAAGATCTGCAAGATCATGGACTCCGCCATGAAGGCCGGCATCCCCATCATCGGCCTCAACGATTCGGGAGGAGCCCGAATCCAGGAGGGCGTGGCCTCCCTGGCCGGCTACGCGGACATTTTCCTGCGCAATGTGCTGGCCTCCGGTGTCATCCCCCAGATCTCGGCCATCATCGGTCCCTGCGCAGGGGGGGCCGTCTATTCCCCTGCCATCACGGATTTCATCATCATGACCCGGGGCAGCAGCAACATGTTCATAACCGGGCCGGATGTGATCAAGGCGGTCACCCACGAAGAAGTGACCATGGAGGAACTGGGAGGTGCCGAGACCCACAACACGCTCTCCGGTGTCGCCCATTTCGCCGCGGAAAACGAGGAGCACACCCTCGCACTGATCCGGGAGCTTCTCTCCTTCCTCCCCGATAACAACATGGAGGATCCGCCGGAAAAAGAAACCCTGGATCCGCCGGACAGGACCAGCGAAGTTCTGAATTCGGTGATCCCCGATGATCCCAACCATCCCTATGATATCCGGAATATCATCACAGAGATCCTGGACGATCAGTACTTTTTCGAGGTTCAGGAGCATTTTGCCCGCAACATCGTGATCGGGTTCGGCCGCATGGCCGGAAAACCCGTCTCCATCATCGCCAACCAGCCCGACCATCTGGCCGGGGTGCTGGACATCGACTCCTCAGATAAGGCCGCCCGTTTCGTCCGATTCTGCGATGCCTTCAACCTCCCGCTCATCACATTCGAGGACGTCCCCGGATTTCTCCCCGGAGTGGCCCAGGAGCATGGCGGCATCATCCGTCACGGGGCCAAGCTGCTGTACGCCTTTGCCGAGGCCACGGTGCCCAAGATCACGATCATCACCCGCAAGGCCTACGGCGGCGCCTACTGTGTCATGGCGTCGAAGCACATTCGGGCGGACATCAACTATGCCTTTCCCTCTGCGGAGATCGCTGTTATGGGACCTGAGGGGGCCGTGAAGATCGTGTATAAGCGTGACCTGGAAAAAGCCGAGGATCCTGAGAAAATGAACCGCGACAAGGTGGACGAATTTCGCGAAAAATTTGCCAATCCCTATGTGGCCTGCGAAAAGGGCTACCTGGACGGTATCATCGAGCCCAAGGATACGCGGCCGAAGTTGATCGCGGCACTGCGTATGCTCGAGAACAAGAGAGACCTCAACCCTCCCAAAAAACACGGCAACATTCCCTTGTGAGATGGTTCCCGGCTTTTGGTGTTGTGTCCGGCTCCGACGGTGGGGTACAATGAAGGGCTCATGGTCAAGACGTTCAAGAAGATCCTGATCGCCAATCGCGGCGAGATCGCGGTCCGCATCATTCGTGCCTGCCGGGAGATGGGCATCATACCCGTGGCGGTATACTCCGACGCCGACCGCAAGGCCCTGCATGTGCGGCTGTCAGAGGAGGCGCACCACATCGGTGCTGCCCCTCCCAGCGAAAGCTACCTCAACATGGACCGCATTCTCCAGGTCGCTGAAGCCTGCGGAGCGGAGGCCATTCATCCCGGCTACGGTTTCCTGGCAGAAAATGCAGAGTTTGTCCGGCGCTGTGAGCGGTCGGGGATCGTGTTCATCGGCCCGAGTTCAGAGCCTATGGAACTCATGGGGGAAAAGACCGCCGCCCGCAAGACCATGGCGGCGTCAGGCGTGCCGATCGTCCCCGGAACCCTGGACCCTATCGCGGATGAGACCGAACTTCGCCTCCAGGCCGGCGAGGTGGGATATCCCGTGCTGCTCAAGGCCTCGTCTGGGGGCGGGGGCAAGGGCCTTCGACTGGTGGAGGAAGAAAAGGACCTTGTGTCGGCCTTCCGTCTGGCCCAGTCAGAGTCCCAGTCGAGCTTCGGTGATTCCTCAGTCTACATAGAAAAATACATGGAGGAGCCCCACCACATCGAGGTCCAGGTCCTGGCGGACCGGGAAGGCCGTACCGTATATCTGGGAGAGCGGGAGTGCTCCATCCAGAGGCGATATCAAAAAGTCCTGGAGGAGACGCCTTCGCCCTTCCTGGATGATGCCCTTCGGCGCGAGATGGGGGAGGTGGCGGTTGCTGCGGCTGAGGCAGTGGGCTATCAGAATGCCGGCACCGTAGAGTTCATCGTCGACAAGCACAAAAAATTCTATTTCCTGGAGATGAATGCGCGCCTCCAGGTGGAACACCCCGTAACGGAGATGGTGACCGGGATCGACCTGGTCAAGTGTCAGCTGGAGATCGCAGCTGGGAACCCATTGGCCTTTTCCCAGGAGGACATCCGGCCGACAGGCCATTCCCTGGAGTGCCGGATCTATGCGGAGGATCCCTACAACGGTTTCATGCCCTCGCCGGGCAGGATCGAGCGCCTGAGGGCCCCGGCCGGAGGGTTGGGTGTTCGTTACGACAACGGGACCTACGAGGGATATGAGGTGCCGCTGGAATATGATCCCCTGCTCTCCAAGCTCATTACCTGGGGGAATACACGGGAAGAGGCCATCCACCGCATGCTGCGGGCCCTGTCCGAATACCAGGTCTACGGGATCAAGACCATCATCCCGTTCTTCCAGCGGATACTGCTTCACCCTCGATTTTTCGAGGGTGTGTACAACACCCATTTTATCGAGGAGCTCGAAAAAGAGGAGGAGAAGTTCGACCCGGAGGAGAAGACCGTGGCGCTGATCGCGGCCGGGATACGCAACTACAGAGAGAGCCGGCAGTCGCTGTCCCCATGCCCCCAGAAGAGCAGGAGCGGCTGGAAGGTCAAGGGCCGCATGGAGGCCTTTTCGAGAAGGATCTAGCATGAACATCTCTCTCCTCTTCGCAGAGACGGAATTCCAGCTGAAACTGCGCGAGCGTGCAGAGAACCACATCCAGGTGGATATGAACGGGGAGACCTTCGACATCCTGGTCGAATATTTCAGCACTGAAGAGTACCTGCTCAAGATCGATGGGAAGGTGTATGACGTCATCGTCTCACCCAACACGGACTCCTATGCCGTCTGCATCAACGGCAAGAACATCCATGTGGGCAAGAAGTCCCCGCTCCAGCTCCTCGGAGGGAAGAGCGCACGTTCCGGGCGCCGGGAGATCAAGACCTCCATGCCCGGCCGCATCATCGAAGTCCTGGTTCAGGAGGGAGAAGAGGTGGAGGAGGGGCAGGCTGTGCTGATCCTGGAGGCCATGAAGATGCAGAATGAGATCAAGTCTCCCCAGCCGGGAACGATCGCGAGCATCACTCCCAAGGTGGGAGAATCGGTGCAAGCCGGGTCTCTCCTTTTTGTTATCTCCTAGCCTGAATCATTCATAAAAGCCTTCTCTGTTTCTTGATGCGAAAGCCTCTCGGGGGATTTCTGTGCATTTATCGAAAAAAATGCTATATTTGATATCTTGATATAATGGCTTTATTCTACAACCTGCGCTATAAGCAGTATATACTGAGGATCCGCCGACGGCTGAGATCCTTTTTCATCCTCGCGTTGATCGGGGCCGTGCTGTTCGGAGCCAGCACTGTTCTGAAGAATGTCGTGCTGACTCAGGTCAAAAAACAGATCGCCTCCACTCTGCACTTTGAACGGCTCTACGTCCAGACCTTCCCGCCCGCCCTCATCATCGAAGACGTGCGCTCCGTATCCTCCTCCCCATTCTTTTCTGCCCAAAGGATCGAGATCAAGGTCACCCTGCGCTCCCTCTTCTCCAGGGACCGACCCTTCGCCGTTTATGTGGATCAGCCGATCCTCCGCATTTTTGCTGGAGGGACGGATTCCAGCATGTCCATCAACCGGGACATAAGCCTGGCTCTCCCGTTCATGGTTGACAGGGGCCTTATCCGCGGAGGAGAGGTCTACTATTGGGGCCGGGAGACCCGCCTCTTTTCTCAGGGCATCAACGCGCTTTTTCGGCAGTCCGGCTCGGATTTTTTTCTCAAAGCCCAACTTTCTGATAATACCTTCACCTGGGACTCGGAACTCCCCAGTCTGAGCGGGCAGGTCGACCTGGTTCTGGAAGGGTCCGGGGATGAGATAGTTGTGCAAAAGCTCAGGGTTGTCAGCCCCGGGGGAGTGATCAAGGCCAGCGGCAGGCTCGGCAGTTTCTCTGATCCCGAGTTCGAGCTGCAGACGAGTTATAACGTCCGGACGGATTTCCTGGCCGAGTTCCTGGCCCTTCCTTTTACATGGGAGGGGAGGGGAGAAGGCAGGGGTGTCCTCAGACGCATGGAGGGACAAATCTCGTTCCAGGGAGATGTCCGGGGAAGGGACGTGTCCCTGAATGGAATTTCTCTGGGCCGGGTCGGCGGCACGCTCGTATTTCAGGAATCCACCGGGGGTCTTCTGAATTTCAACCTCCGGCGCCCGGGGCGGGAGAACGAGTCAGTGAGGATCCGGCTCGATGGGAACCGGGTTGAAGGGATGGCCAGCGGGGTGTACCTGGATCCAGTGATAAAGGAATTCGATCTGCCCTGGCCAGTCGCGTCTCCTGCCTGGGGGACGTTTACTGTCGTGGAGGAGTTTCTTACGGCGGATATGGAATTCAAGGACGAGCTGGAGCTCCGTGACCCTGACCGGTTTCCTTTCAGAGGAATGGTCCATGTGGAATGGGATGGAGTAGAGAACCTGAAGTTGTGGTCGGATGACCTCGACTCCAGCTTTGCACGGGTGGAATTGGATGGCATGTTCAAGGTGGATCAGGATATGGACATGACCATCCGGGGGGAGGTCAAGGATGCGGCCCAGGCCCGCCATTTCACTCAACTAATCCTGGACAAGACATTTGATTTTCCAGAGATTCGAGGTGCAGGGGATGCCGAGCTCAGGATCTTCGGGGATATCCTGACGCCCCAGGTCAACGCGGATTTTGCCGTGCGGGATGCCGGCTTCGATCAGTTTTCAGCTGCATATGTAAAGGGAGAGGCCGAGGTCATCCGAGAGATTTTCTTCGGCCGCTTCGAGGTGGAGGATCCCCTGTTCGTCGGCAGGATCGGCCTCTATACGGACATGGACGAAGTGAGGACCGAGATCTGGGTGGACAGAGGTGAGATCCAGACCATCCTGCAGGCCCTGGACATCCAACTTCCACTCTCCGGGATGGGTTCGGGTCATTTTTCCCTCGAGGAGAAGAACAAGGTCCTGGCCTATGAGGGCGATTTTGCCGGTGACAGCATCGACCTGGCAGGCCAGAAGCTGTCCCAAGTTAAGGGAACCATCGAGGGGGATGCGGATTCATTCCGTTTCCCCGAACTGGAGTTCGAGGCCTACGGGGGGAGGATATGGGGGACGCTGGGATTTCAGCCCCTCGAATTGGGCTTCGACGTGGATCTCACAGGTGAGGACTTCGACCTGTCGGTGCTCTATCCCTCTCTGCAGGGTAGGGGCGCCTTCAAACTCAACGGACAGGGGACATTCGGCCAGGAGACCATCTCCGGATCCCTGCGCGTCGAGGACCTGGAGCTCGATCCGTTTCAGCCCACACGGACAGAGGCGGACTTCACCCTGGATTATCGGGATGAGACCATCAAGCTGGATCTGGGGGGAGCGTTTTTCCCCGGAGAAAACGAGTACACCGTGGCTGTGGAGATCGGGCTCCTTGACGATGTGCTGACCGGAGACATCAAAGGCTTTTTTACCAACATGGACCTCCTCCTTCCCTGGCCGGGGGCTGAGGCCCGGATCGACTACCAGCTCGGGCTGCGGGGGTCGCGGCTCGCTCCCGAGGTCTCGGGAGGAATCGACATCCAGGGGACCGTGCTCCCGTTTCCGCGCTTCGCTCATGCATTCCGGGATTTTTCCGGACTGGTGTTCGTCAACAACGGCGACCTGTCCGTCCGGAACCTTCAAGGGACATTCGGAGGTGGGCAGATCGCCGGATCGGGGACGCTGCACCTGGGGAAGGACGGTGTCGATGGCATAGATGTGCGGGCAGAGGGAAAGGACATGGTCTTGTCTCTCATGGAACGGACTGCCGCCCGCACCGACGGCACTATACGCCTGTTTAAGGATCCCGACAGGTTCGTCCTGGAGGGAGATTTCCAGGTGCATCGTGTGAGCTGGAGGCGGGAGGTCACTGAAAAGTTCGCGTTCGCGACCTCGGCTTTCCGGCAGGCCCGGCTGCAAGATGAGTTTTTCAATGACCTGACGCTGAATATAAGACTTCGGGCGACCGACGATGCCTGGATGGACAACACCCTGGGCCGGCTGCGCACCCGCTTCGACCTGACCATTTCTGGGAACATCTTCAACCCGGTCCTCTTCGGAGACATCGAGGTTATCGACGGCAACGTGGAACTCGCAGACCGCACCTTCGAAGTGATCCACGGCCGCATCAGTTTCTTCAATCCCGCTCTCATCGAGCCCTACATCAACTTTCGCGTAGAGACTTTTATCAAGGACTACCGTGTGACCATCAAAGCCGAGGGATTGGCTAACCGCGATCTGAGCGGCCTGGACCTTGAGACAACCTCTTCTCCCCCCCTGCCTCCCGAGGACGTCTTGACCCTGATCTCCCTGGGAGATTCTTTTAAGCGGACGTATCATTATGACCAGTCACGCAGCCAGGGGACGGCTTCCCTCCTGATGACTTTCACCTTGTCCGAGGAGGCGAAGAAGAGCGCGGAAAGGCTCTTCAGCATCGACCAGTTCCGTCTGGACCCCTATATCCTGGGCTCGTCTTCCGAGGTCGCCGCCCGGCTCACGGTGGGGAAGAGGCTGGGACGGAACTTCTTTATTCAGTACGCCACGAACCTGTCCACAGAGCGCAAGGACATCGTACGCATGGAGTTCGAGCTCTCCCGGGACCTTTCGATCGTCGGAATACGGGACGAAAACGGGCGGCTGAGCGTGGACCTGAAGATCCACAAGAGATTCCGATAGATGAACATGTCAAAGACCGGTCTGTTCCTGATCTTGCTCCTGTCCTGTGCCCTGATCTCCGGGGCGGAGGACGACATCAGCAACATTGTGGTCGAATCGGTATCGGTGCTGATCGATGAACAGCCCGGGAGCGAGAGCATCGAAAAACTGATCGCGGTTCAGCCTGGTGAATTCTTCTCGCTCAAGAAGATCAACTTCAGCATCAAACAGATCTATAAGACAGGGCTGTTCTCGGACGTCCGGGTGGTCAGGGAGGGCCGGGAAAGGATCCGGCTCACCTTCCGGCTGACCAGCCGGCCTTTTTCTCGAGGTTTTTCCATCACGGGCCTCGACTCGGTTCCTCTAAAACGACTGGCGAATAAGGTGTACAGCGTGAGGGCAGGGGAACCCTTCTCAGAGGAGAGGCTGGGGAGGTCTGTCGAGGAACTGCGGGAGGCCCTGAACGATGAGGGGATGTTCGAGGCGGACATCCATGCCCTTGCCGAGAGGGTTTCGGATTCCACCCAAGTCGATGTCTTTTTCGAGGTCCGTTCCACCAAGACCTATGTGGTAGGCAGCATTCGTTTTTCCGGAACGCTCCTCTTCAGCAGGGACAGCCTCCTGCGCAAGATGAAAACCAGGGAGGGAGGTGCATATGTCCCGGCGGCCCTCCGTGAAGACGTGTTCGGACTGGAAGAGATCTATCTCGCGGAAGACTACCGCCGGGCTGAAGTCAGGGTGCTGGAGCCGGAATTCGACGAGGAGGGCGGCCGTGTCGCGCTGACCCTCGAGGTCATCCCCAACGAGAGGATCGTGGTTCATATCACCGGAGCCAGTGTCCCGGTCGACCTTATCAAGCCCATCTGGGAGGCCCAGATCTTCGAGGAATGGGGCCTGGACGAGGGCGAGGCCAAGATCATCGGGCATCTGCGGGACAGGGGGCACCTGTTCGCGACAGTGTCTTCCTCCATCGAGCGGAGGGAGAACGAGATCGATGTCATCCATAGGGTGGCGCCGGGGAGGAAGGTCAGCATTCAGGACATGGAATTCAGGGGATTGGAGCATTTCACAGAGGATGAGCTCAAGCGCGAGCTCCTCATCTCTGCGAAGATCCCCCTCTTGAGCAAGATCCCGGGATCACGTTTGTTCCAGCTGCAGGCGGAGATGGAATTTTTGTATCAAACACGGGGATTTCCGGAAACCGACGTCCAGCTCCAGTTCGAATGGCAGGGGGAGAAAAAGGTCAAGCCGATCTACATCGTCTCCGAGGGGAGGCAGGAGACGGTGGAGCAGGTCACCTTCCAAGAGGCTACCTTGTTTCCTCCTGCTGAACTCCTTTCCCGCATCGGCAGCTCAGCGGGAGGGGCGTATTACCAGCCCAATGTCCAGCAGGATATCGAAAAACTGCTGATCTTTTACCGCAATGAGGGCGTACGGGGGACAGAGATCGTGGCGGCCGTGGAGATGGTGGAAGAGGGTCGCTACTTCGTGAACTTCCAGGTCCGCGAAGGGGAGCGGGTCATCATCCAAGAAATTGTCGTCTCCGGTCAGGACATAACGCGGATGGGTGTGATCACACGGGAGCTCCAGATCCAGGAGGGGGACCTGGCGCGGTATGATGCCATCCGGGAGACCAAACGCCGGCTCGAGGGCTTGGGTGTATTTTCTGAGGTGCGGATCGAGGAGATCCAGCTGTCGCCGGACACCATGAACCTCTTCATACAGGTGAGCGAGGGAGACAGACATCACGTGTCTGCCGGCCTGGGCCTCGAGACCGCGGGAGCGCCCAATTCCGCCGATGTCTGGAACTACGATGTCCGGCTCCGGGGAACCGGAGAGGTCATCCGTCAGAATCTCTTCGGCCGGGCCGCAACCCTCAGCCTCGTGGGCCAGCTCAGCATCCGGGAAAGGCGTGTGGTGGCGACCTGGCAGCAGCCCTATTTCTTCGGGATCCCGATCAACACCTTCCTCAATGCATGGTGGGAACAGGAGCAGCGCACAAGCTTCAGATACGAGAGGATCGGTGTCAGCCTCTCCGGTATCCGGACCTTCAAGGGGCAGGAGCACTGGACCCTCGTGCCGACGCTGAAATTCGCTCGCACCACGATCCTGGAACTGAACATCCCGGAAGACGAGATCGACCGCCAGTTCCAACCCTACTCCACGACCTCGATCGGAAGCAGCGTCCTGCGAGACCGCCGGGACGATCCCTTTAATCCGGCGAGGGGATACTTTTTCTCCTCTGCCCTGGAATGGGCGTACCCTCTCTTCAATACAGAATCCGATTTCATCAAGCTGTTCAGCAAGTATAAGCAGTTCTTTCCTCTCTCCAACCGGCTCCAGTTTGGCTTCACATCACGACTCGGCCTGGGCAGCGGAAATATGCCGATCCCCGAGCGCTTCTTCGCGGGCGGCAGCAACTCCTTCCGTGGGACCCGGTATGACGAACTGGGGCCCAAGGATCCTGAGTTTGGGAATCCGGTGGGAGGCAAAGCCCTGTTCCTGTTGAATTTCGAGACGGTCTTCTCACTCTTCCCTCAACTCGAGAACCTGGGCGCCGTTCTGTTCTATGATGCCGGGAACGTCTGGTCCCAAACTTCCCAGATTTCACTGGGAGATCTGGAGCACGCCGTGGGGCTGGGCGTGCGTTATCGAACCCCGCTCGGCCCGATCCGCCTCGAATTTGCATGGAATCTCAGTGCGGCGCCGGGCGAGAGTAAAACCTTTGTATTCATCACGATCGGGAATATGTTTTAAATGCGAAAACGACCTGAGACGAGATCCAAAGGATTCACACGAGCATGGACCTGTTTCCTTGCCATCCAGATGCTGGCCGTGGTGCCCGCCCCATCCCAGGACGTTGTGGTGGATGGCATCGTGGCCGTGGTGAACGAGGAAGTGATCACATTGACCGATTTCAGGATCGTCCATGAATTTGGGATCCACCGGCTTGACAAGGGAGCCGAGCCTGACCTGTCCCCTCGCGGCGTACTCGAGGGGCTGATCGATCAGAAGCTGATCATCCTGATCACCAACGCCGACATAAATGTGCCTGTGGGCGAGCTGGAACGCTTCTTCCAGCAACTGGCCGATTCCCTGGGATCGGAGTCCTTCCAGCAGAAGATGGCGGAGTTCGACCTGACACGCGAGGAACTCTATGTGTACCTGAGAGAGATGGTCGCCTCCCGCCTGGTCCTGAACCAGCGGTTCCAACGTACCGTTTCGGTGACGCTGAAGGAGATAGAGGATTACTACCAGAATTCCTATGTGCCGGAACAGAGAGCCAAAGGACAGGAGCCTCAGCCCATGCTGGAGATCCTGGATATGCTGGAAACCGTGGCCAAATCCGAGGAAACACGCCTCCTGAGTTCAGAATGGATGCGAAACCTGAGGAAGGAGGCGGACATCCAGGCATTCACGGAAGACTACCCTGAGTATTTTAGTGAAACTCCAAAGAAAGAAAATAAGTAAGGAAGAAGAAAAGGACCTGAAAGCAAATGGCAAAACTAGCTTTTTTATTTCCGGGTCAGGCATCCCAGAAGGTAGGGATGGGCCAGGCATTCTACGAGGAATACTCCCTTGCCAGGGAGACCTTCGATCGGGCCGATGAGATCCTGGGTTATGCGATCTCCGCCCTGTGTTTCGAAGGCCCCGAGGACGACCTCAAGCTCACAGAAAACACTCAGCCGGCGCTGCTGGTCGTAAGCACCATCGCGTTCGAGCTTTTCGGGCGTGATCCCATCCTGGCGGCAGGCCACAGCTTGGGGGAGTACTCGGCCCACGTGGCCGCCGGCGCGCTGAGCTTTGAAGATGCCGTACTGCTGGTCCACAAGCGCGGGCAGTACATGCAGCAGGCTGTTCCGGTGGGCGAGGGGGCCATGGCGGCCATTCTGGGCAAGGAACTGGCAGAGGTGGAGGAAAGCCTGCGGGCTGTCGGATCCGGTGTGGTGGAGGTGGCCAACTGGAACAGCCGGCAGCAGGTCGTGATCGCAGGAGAGAAGGCGGCGGTGGAAGAGGCGCTGCAGCACATCGATTCTCCCCGTGCCGTCATGCTCCCGGTCAGCGCTCCTTTCCACTGTGAGTTGATGTTGAGTGCCGAAGAGAAGCTGTCCTATGACCTGGACCATGTGGAATTCAAGGATCCTCGGTTCCCCATCATCACCAATGTGGACGCCGAGATCATCCAGACCGGCACACAGGCCCGGGACGCCCTCAAACGCCAGGTGAGCCGCACCGTACTCTGGTTTCGCACCATGGAGATCCTCGGGCGGGAAGGCATTGACGCCGCTGTGGAACTGGGTTCAGGTACAGTGCTTTCCGGGCTCTTGAAGAGGGAATCCCGCGGCTGGGAGAAAAAACCCGCTGTCCATGCGGTGGGAGATCCCGAGACGCTGGCCAAGGCACGTGAGGCCCTGGGCGGATGAACTAGCCCCCCAGGATCAGTCCGAAGATAATGGCCATGGGGATTCGGATCAGGGTCATGATCTGAAGGGCGACATACCCGGCTGTGGCCTCTCTCGTGTCCGGGGGATTCGTGTTTTGACTCATGGCCTAAGCCTCGACTTTGTCCTGCGAATCGTCATGTGTACTCAAGGAGTTATGACTAGAGTATCCGGTCCTATTTGTCAACGCGTCCACGGGGCTCAGGGAAGCAGCAGGGCTTCGATGTCCTCCAATACCTGTCCGACGGTTATGGCCTGCAGGCACAGGTTGTCGGAACAGGGGGAGCGGCGGTGGTTGAAGGCGGAAACACAGGGACTGCAGGCGTACCGCGCATAGGCGATCCGGTTGTCCGTTCCCAGGGGCCCGTACAGATCTGGGGTTTCAGGTCCGAAGAGCGCCACGGTCCGGGTCCGGGTCAAGGTGGAAAAGTGGACTGGGCCGCTGTCGTTGGTGACCAGGACATCGGCATGGGAATAAAGTGCCAGGAGCTGTGCGAAGCTGGTCTGCCCCGCGAAGTTGATGCAGCGGGACGACTCCACAGCTCGGGTCAGCTCTTCTGCCCGGGCGTGTTCCTCTTGGGTTCCGGTGAGAAGGACCAGCCGATCCGGTGATTCGAGCAGGCGCTTTGCCAGCGCAACGTATTTTTCCAGGGGCCAGCGGCGGAGAGGGATCAGGTCGCTGGCATTGGGATTGAGCAGGATGATGCGTTTTTCATCCGGGTCTTCCGGCGCGGCGGCCTTGATCTTTTCCCAGACGTTTATCCGGTCATCCTCGGGGACCGCATAGGATGGGATCGGCAGGTTGGCAGGCTCGAGGGGAAGTTTGACGTGCGGGCGCTCTCCGGCCGGCCGCGTGAGCGCCAGGATCAGGTTGAGCAGGTTATGGGCCATGTGGATGTGCGGATTGTACTCCACGCGGTGCGTGAGAAGGCTGCCCCGGTACAGGCCCTCGTTGTGGAAACGGTGATACCCTACTCTGACCCTGGATCCGCTCATCCAACCTATAACGGCGCTGAATCGGGCGAATAGCTCCATGTCGAGGATCGCATCCAGCTTCTGTTTTCTCATGGCCCGCAGCACGCACCAGGTCGAGGCCAGGAACCGGAGGGGATGTGCTCCATCGATGGTGAGGACATTCTCCTCAGGGATCACACCCAGGATATCGATGGCAAATCGGTTCTGCCGGAAAGTGAGAAAGAACAGCTCAGCATCGGGGAAGAGTTCCCTGGTCTTACAAAACAGCGGGTAGGCCAGGACCATGCTCCCCATCTCCGAGATCTCCATGAACAGGATCTTCTTTGGGGGAGAAACGGGACGTTTCGTGTGGAACCATCGTCCCAGTGTGCTCAAACCGGTCAGTAAAAAACAGAGCGGCACACCTATCCACCTGTCCACGATCCGCATGAATTGTACGTTCATTTTGACCCCCTATAATACACTAAACCAGGATTCTTTTGTAAAAGTCCTGCAGCTTGAAAAATGCCGGGCTAAAAAGTATAGTTGTGAGGCTGCCATGTCGAAAAAGAAGAACTCCGTGACTCCCATGATGGAGCAGTACCTGCGCATAAAGAAGCAGCACCTGGATTCCTTGCTGTTTTTCCGCATGGGTGATTTCTACGAGATGTTCCTCGAGGACGCCAAGCTCGCGGCCCCGGTATTGGATATCGCTCTGACTTCCCGGCAGAAGATTCCCATGTGTGGCGTACCCTATCATGCGGCAGAGGTCTATCTGACGCGTCTCCTGAAGGCCGGCTTCAGGGTGGCCATCTGCGAGCAGGTGGAAGATCCGGCCAAGGCCAAGGGAGTGGTCAAGCGCGAGGTCGTCAAGGTCCTGACTCCCGGGACGGCCGTGGAATTGGACCTGGCCGAGGAGCGGGATTCCACCTACCTCATCAGTCTGTGCCTGGAAGAGGAGGGATGGGGGATGGCCGTGGTGGATGTCTCGGCCGGCCGGATACTGACCGCCCAGAGGGAAAAAGGGGGAACCCGCAGCCTGGCAGATGAGCTGTATAAATATGCCCCGCGTGAGATCGCCTTCCCGGAAAGCCAGGAGAAAGCCGTGGAGGCCCTCCTCTCCTTGAACGGCATGTCGAGTGTCCTGAAGAGCCCCCAGGAGGACTGGATATTCGATCTCACTCAGGCCAAGAGCCTTCTCCGCGAGCATTTTCAGGTCCGCTCACTGGCAGGCTTCGATCTGGAAGACAAGCCGCTGGCGGCGGCAGCGGCCGGGGCTCTCCTGTACTACTTGAAGGGCCTGCGGAAGGATTCCCTCTCCGTGATCCAGAGCATCGCGTTTGTCCAGTCATCCCGCCATCTGATCCTGGATTCCACATCGATCAAGAACCTCGAGTTGATCAGGAACTTGAGGGATAACCGGAGAGAAGGCTCCCTGCTGGATATCATGGACCTCACGGTCAATGCCATGGGAGGCCGTCTCCTCCAGAGCTGGCTCCTGCAGCCCCTCATGGACGTGAGTGAGATCGAGGCCCGCCAGGATGCGGTGGCTGAACTGCTGGAGGCCACCATCGAGCGCCATGAGATCAGGGCGGCGCTTAAAGAGATCTCGGATCTGGAGCGCCTGACAGGCAAGATCTCGTTGGCCGTGGCTCTCCCGCGTGACCTGGTAGCCCTCAAACGGTCGCTCCTCAGCCTGCCCTGGCTGCACTCTCTGCTGCAGGAGTTCGATTCCTCGAAACTGGAGGCTGTCCGTTCTGATTGGGACAGTGCCGCGGATATCGCTGCACTGGTCGAAACGTCGCTTCGGGACGAGCCGTCTCACCACCTCACCGATGGGGGGATCATCCGGGAAGGATATCATCAGGAGTTGGACGAGCTGCGCCGAATCAGCCGCTCCGGGAAGGAGTTTGTAGCTGGACTCGAGAAGGAAGAGCGGGAGAAGACCGGGATCGGTTCTCTGAAGATCCGCTACAACAAGGTGTTCGGATATTTCATCGATGTCACCAAGCCCAACCTCCACCTGGTCCCGGAGGAGTACATCCGCAAGCAGACACTGTTGAACTCAGAGCGCTTCATCACCGGAGAGCTCAAGGAATACGAGGAAAAGATCCTGCATGCCGAGGAACGGTCCAATGAACTCGAACATCAGCTCTTCCTCGAGGTGAGGGAGCGTATCGCCGCCGACATCGCCCGCCTCCAGAAGATCGCCGGCTTCATCGCCCTCCTGGACGTACTGACTGCCCTGGCGGAACTGGCCTCTCTCAACAATTATGTGCGTCCCCGTGTGTTTGATGGGGAGATCATCCGGATCGTGGGCGGACGCCATCCGGTCATCGAGCGGACACATGATGAGCCCTTCATCCCCAATGACACCTACCTGGACAGGGAAGGGGACCAGATCCTGATCATCACCGGGCCCAACATGGGGGGGAAATCCACCTTCCTGAGGCAGGTGGCCCTCATCTGCATCCTGGCCCAGATCGGTTCCTTGGTCCCTGCCGAAGAAGCGGAGATCGGTGTGGTGGACCGAATCTTCACACGCATCGGGGCCATGGATTTCTTGAGTGTTGGCCAGTCTACGTTCATGGTGGAGATGCTGGAGACCGCCAGCATCCTCAACAACGCGACCGCCCGCAGCCTGATCCTGCTGGATGAGGTAGGGCGGGGGACCAGCACATTCGACGGCCTCAGCCTGGCCTGGGCCATCGCCGAGTTTCTGCACGAGAGGGAGGAGGTGAGGGCCAAGACCCTCTTTGCCACCCACTACCATGAGCTGACCGAACTGGCCCTGACCATGGGCCGCATCAAGAACTACCACGTGACCGTCAAGGAACATCGGGACGACATCATCTTTTTGCGCAAGATCGTGCCCGGACCCTCCGATCAGAGCTACGGCATTCACGTGGCCAAGCTGGCGGGCATCCCGCGGGCGGTGGTGGACCGGGCCCGGGAGATCCTTTTCAACCTCGAGAAGAAGGAGCTGGATGCTGCCGGCCTCCCGCGCATCTCCTACCACTCGGGAGCCCCGCGCGACGAATCCCAGTTCCTCCTGTTTCAGGAGGATCAGGAGCTGGAGCGCTTCTCCCGGCTCAAGCAGGAGATGCGGAAGCTGTCCCTCGAGGGGATGACACCGCTCGAGGCCATGAACTACCTGCAGGAGCTGAAGGAGAAATTGTCAAAATGAACGGGATGGACGAATTCACGGTCATGTCTCAAGAATCCATCCATTTCCAGCACCGATGTCACCTGAGATAAAACAATAAAAATCAGGGCTATCCCGGTTGCATAAAATGGGATTTTTCTATATATTCTTACCTAATTGAGCACGGCTTGATGGATTTATACACTTTATTCGAGTATTTAGGGAGGAATCATGAAGAAATTCACTGTCTTGGCTGCCCTGCTTCTGTTCGCCGTTCCCTTGCTGCAAGCGAGCATCATTACCAACACGAACCAGAGCGCAATTTATTATCGCCTGCTGTCCCGCAATGCGTCCATGCAGGCAGATGCGGTCTACTACAATCCCGCAGGTTTGACCCAGCTCATGGATGGATGGCACCTCGCGTTCCACAACCAGACGATCTATCAGGAAAAGACAGTCGTCAACAGTTATCCTTTCCTGAATGATCCCAAATATGTCGGCGAGGTGAACGTCCCCTTCTTCCCCACGTTCTTCGCTGTCTATAAGAAAAACAAGCTGGCCCTGTCCTTCGGCTTCGGCCCCAATGCGGGAGGAGGGACGGCTGATTTCATGACCGGCCTTCCTTCCTTCGAGATCCCGATCTCCAACGTGCCTATGCTGGTCAATGGATTCGGGATCCCGACCACGGCCTATTCGACGGATCTCGTGTTCAAGGGCAAGTCCATCTATTACGGCCTCCAGTTCAACGCCTCCTATGCCCTGAGCGATGTCTTCGCCCTGGCAGCCGGATTCCGGTATATCATCGCCGAGAACATCTATGAGGGATCCATCAAGAACATCATGATCAATCCGATGCATCCCCTCCTCAATCCCTCCGGAGGGATGATGTCCGCGGCCGGATTTTTTACTGCGGCGGGAATGCCTTCCTTGGCAGCTCAGGTCCAGGACAAGACCGTGGACGTCAAACAATCGGGCACCGGTATTACGCCCATACTGGGGCTGAACCTGCGTCCGAGCGAGAAACTGAACATCGGCCTCAGGTATGAGTTCAACACCAAGCTTGAGCTGGAAAACAACACCACCAAGGACGACACCGGTATGTTCCCGGACGGGGAGAAGACAATGAACGACATCCCCGCCATACTGGCAGGGGGGATCGAGTACTCCGTGCTGGAACAGCTCCGGGCCCATTTCTCCTTCACGTACTACTTCGACAAGAGCGCGGATTGGGACGGCAGGGAAGAGCTGGTCAACAGCAACACATATGACCTGGCTTTCGGATTCGAGTATGACATCACCGAGGCCTTCCTGCTCAGCGCTGGATACCTGCACACGGCGATCGATGTGGACAAGGCTTATCAGACTGACTTAAGCCACGAGCTCGACAGCGACACATTCGCTGGCGGCGCCAGATATACGATAAACGACCGGCTGGACCTGGACCTGGGCGTCATCTATGTCAGCTATAAAGATGACACAAATCCTATTTCCTATCCCCTGATAGGTACTTATCCCGAGAAATACAGCCGCACGACCTGGGCTTTCGCCTTAGGAATAGGATATCGCTTCTAGGCTGAACACGCGCATATTATAGTCCTGCGCCCCTATCCGCGGCGTTCGGTGCGGACACCGTGGATGTCTGGGTTGCGTCGGCCTGTCCGATTCTGTTTGCGAATCGCCCTGACTCCCTGAATCTACCTTCAAGACTCGGGGACCGACTGTTCTCCATGTCGGGGATCGAACTCATAATGGGCCCTTGCCTCGTTTGACAAGGGAGTGTCATTATATTATCTAGTAAGAAGTAACGAAGGAGCGAATAGAACCATGAAGATCCGCAAGGCAGTCATTCCTTCCGCCGGCTACGGCACCCGCTTCCTTCCGGCTACAAAAGCCCAGCCCAAGGAAATGCTGGCCGTACTGGACAAACCCCTGATCCAGTACAGCGTGGAGGAGGCGGTCGGCTCCGGCATCGAGCACATCGCCGTGATCGTCAGCCGCGGCAAGGACGCCCTCCTGGACCATTTCGACAGGAATCCTGAGCTCGAGCAGTTTCTCAAGGAGAAACATAAGCTCGAGCAGCTTCAAGAGGTCGAGAGGATCTCCGGGCTGGCGGATTTACACTACATCCGGCAGAAGGACATGCTGGGGCTGGGCCATGCCATCCTCATGGCCGAGGAGTTTGTTGCTGGCGAGCCGTTCGCGGTCCTCCTCCCCGATGACATCTTCGACTGCCCCGTCCCCTGTACCAAGCAGCTGATCACGGCCGCCGAGCAGTACGAAGCCTCGGTGATCGTGCTGGGGCGCGTGGATGAGGAAGGAACCAGGAAGTACGGGATCATCAAGCCGCATCCGGTAGCGGAACGCGTCTTCCGCGTGGACGACATGATCGAGAAGCCCGGCCCGGACCGGGCCTTCTCCGACCTTGCCATCATCGGTCGCTACATCTTCACGCCCGAGATCTTCCAGGCGATCCGGGACACAGAGCCGGACCACAGGGGGGAGATCCAGATCACGGACGCCATCAAGCTCCTGCGCGAGAAGCAGCCGGTCTATGGCTATCTCTTCGAGGGCACGCGGCATGACTGCGGAGACAAGCTCGGCTTCCTGAAAGGATCGGTCTCCCTTGCCCTGAAGCGGCCCGATTATGAGGAGGAGTTCCGCGCGTTTCTCAAGGACCTCGACCTCTAGCCCCCCCCACGTCATTTTTCCATATCAAATTTTCCATTGACCGAAGACTCTCGCCTTCATGAACTGCCTGTGAGGGGCTAGGAAGGTGAATCCGAGATAATTGTGCAACAAGTTGGAGGGGAGAGGATTGTGAATAAGAAGGGAAGAATGGCGAGGGACGGAATCGAACCGCCGACGCAGAGATTTTCAGTCTCTCGCTCTACCGACTGAGCTACCTCGCCGGCCATCCTTGGTCAGAATGCATGTAGTATAGATATCTCCCCGGGGATTGTCAAACAGAAAATTGGGCTGGGTCAACCTCGAGTGATACATTGCGATATCGGCTGGATTTGTGCTATTCTGTGCATCCGGAGGAAGAACCAAGTGGACGAGGTCATGCTTAGGCTGCGGCTGTCACAGGAAAACCCTGAGTTCAAAAAAATGCTGAATCTTCATCGAGAGTATGAGTCACGCCTGCAGGAGCTCAGCGATAAGGCTTATTTGACCGAAGAGGAAGACCGGGAACAGAAAGAGATCAAGAAAAAGAAGCTCGTCCTCAAGGACCGGATGTATTTTTTGATGACACAGTATCAGAAGTCCCTCTTCTGAGGGCACCAACCTGGATCGATACATATGGGAAAAACTCGCCTGGCCTTGATCGGAACCGAATCTCTGTGCGGCCATGAGATAAGGCGCCTGCTGAGTTCCAGATCCTTCGCCTTGGCGAGTTTTGATTTCTTCGACCCGGATGTGGAGGAGGAATTCAGCAAATTGACGGAATTCCGGGACGAGCCCAAGGTCATCCTGCCGCTGACTCCTACAGCGCTGGAGGGATTGGACCTGGTTTTCCTCGCCAGCGATCAAAAGACCAACCGCCGCTACGGAAAGATGGCTGCCCAGCAGGGATTCAAAGCCATAGATTTGGGAGAGGCGTTCCTGAAGGACCGGAAGGTGCCTGTGGTCGTTTCCGGGATCAATGACGGGGCTGTCCTCAAGAAAGATCCTCCTCTTGTGGCCAATCCCCATCCCACCACGATCGCGCTTGCGCATCTATTCAGTGCCCTGGGCAATCTTTCCAGTATCCGACGGGCCGCAGTTGTGGCACTTCAGCCGGCCTCCGCTTTTGAAGAGGGGGGGATCAAGGAACTGGCCGGCCAGAGCCTCAATATACTGCAGAGCGCCTCCCTGGAGAAGAAGGTCTTCCGTGCCCAGTCCGCCTTCAACCTGCTCTCTCAGGTCGCCCCCGTCGATGAGAATGGATTTTCCTTCGCCGAACGCCAGATCGTGCGGGAGGTCCGGGAGGTCCTGTCCGATCGAAAACTGCCCCTATCGGTCTCTCTCATCCAGGCCCCCGTGTTCCATGCCTACTCACATATGGTCTACCTTGAACTGGCGGACGATCCGGATGCCCCTGCCCTCGTTTCGGAGTTGAAAAAATCCTCCTTTATCAAATATTCGGCATCCTCCATGGCGTGCCCGGTCTCATCCTTCACTGTGGCGGGGGAGGACAGGATCCATGTGGGCCAATTGAAGAAAGATCCCTCCCGCCGTGGGACCTTCTGGCTCTGGGCTGTTGTCGATAATCTCACGCGGGGATCTGCGCTGAACGCCTATGAGATCGCCCTGTCTATGATGGAGGAATAGGACAGCGGTACACCCATGAAACCACTAATGAGGCTGTTCCATCTGGTCCTGTTCGAGAAGAGGAGGCTCGCGCTCTCGTTCGTCTGCACGGTGCTGGTCGCCCTTTTCACACTAGCCTTTGTCAACCTGGTCCAGCCCATCATCGATTATATGATGTCGCCATCCGATGTGTCGGAGAATGCCCGATTCACGCTCTTCGTCATGCGGACCTTCGATATCACCCGGGATAAGTTGGTGCAGTTTCTGCCCTGGATCCTGGTGAGTGTGATGTTCGGAAGGGGGTTTTTCACCTTCCTCTCATCCTTCTTCATGCAGTCCATCGGCATCCGTGTCGTCCGGCGAATGAGGGATGACCTCTATAACGCCTTGATCAATCAGTCCGCGGATTATTTTGACCGGCGTTCTACGGGAGAACTCATGTCCCGCCTGACGAGCGATGTGGACCGGATCCAGGAAGCCCTTTCCGGGAGTGCCAAGGATTTCTTACAGGAATCCTTCGTGCTCATCGCTCTCATCATCACCGTGTTCATCATTGACTGGAAGCTCGCACTGGCCACAATGATGATCACACCCCTGGCGGTCATCCTCATCGTGGTGTTCAGCAGGCAGCTCAAACGGATCGGGAAACAGAACCAGGTCAAGATGGCCAACATCTTCAGCCTCCTGCATGAGTCGATCACCGGGAGCAAGATCGTCAAGGCCTTCACCATGGAGAAGTTCGAGTTGAGGAAATTCATGGAGGCCACCCGCTCCCTCTACCGCACAGCTATAAAGCTGGCCTGGGTCGGGAGCCTGTCCTCTCCGTTCATGGAATTTCTAGGGGGGATGCTCGGGGCCTTCATCCTCCTGGTTGGGAGCCAGCGCATCGTGGACGGGCACATCACCTCGGGCGAATTCGGGACCTTCATGTTCGCCATCCTTTCCATGTACATGCCGATCCGCAAGATCAGCCGGGCCAACAACACGCTGCAGCATGGAGTCGCCTGCCTGGAACGGGTGGAAGAAGTGATGCTCAGCAGCCCCACCATAGTCGACAAAGTCGATGCCCCTGAGCTGCCCCCCGTCGAAGGGAGTGTGGTGTTCGAGGATGTGACGTTCAGCTACGACAATTCCGGGGCTGTTCTGCATAACGTCTCGTTCACTGTGCGCCCCAATGAAATGATCGCCCTGGTCGGCCTGAGTGGTTCGGGTAAAACCACCATCATCAATCTCCTGTCCCGCTTCTACGAACCCACGTCCGGAAGGATCTTGATCGACGACTGGGATATCCGTGATGTCCGGCTCAATTCCCTTCGGTCGCAGATCGGCCTCGTTACTCAGGAACTGATCCTGTTCAACGATACGGTGCGCAACAACATCGCTTACGGCCTGGCCGACACTCCGGACGAGGACGTGATCCGCGCGTCCAGGGCGGCCGAAGCCCATGGATTCGTCTCGGAGCTTTCACGGGGCTATGATACTCAGATCGGAGAAAAGGGCGGGCTCCTGTCCTCGGGCCAGAAGCAGCGCCTTTCGATCGCCCGGGCCCTGTTGAAGGATCCTCCCATACTGATCCTGGATGAGGCCACCTCGGCACTGGATGCCGAATCCGAACAGCAGATCCAGATCGCCCTGGCGAACGTGATGCGGGACCGCACCACGATCGTCATCGCCCATCGTCTGTCTACTATCCGAAACGCAGACCGGATCTTCGTGATCGACAAGGGTTCGATAACCGAGATCGGCACCCATGAGGAGCTCGTGCAGCAGGACGGCATCTACAGGAAGCTCTTCGAGCTGCAGTTCCCCGAGAAAAAGGAGGTTGATCCGTGATCCAGAGCATGACAGGTTTTGCAGAGAAGTTCTTCGAATCCAAGACGTTCTCGTTGAAGATCACGATCAAGAGCCTGAATCACCGGTTTCTCGATTGGAACTACCGGGCCGGCCAGCTCGGCGAAATGGAGAGCCGTCTGCGCGGCCTCTGCCAGAAGAGCTTGAACAGAGGCCGGATCGACGTCTTCATCGATGTGCAGTTCACGGATCCCTCGCGCTGGGAGGTGCGGATCAACGAGGAACTGCTGGCCAAACTTATCGCTTCGCTCGAGCATGTGTCCGGAAGGCTCAAGCGAGACATCAATTTTTCCGTCGACCACATCTTCGGCATCCCGCATGTCATCGAGATGAAGAGGAAAAACCTGAGGGAAGCTGAGATCGAATTCATCGAGAAATGTTTTGCAAAAACGCTCAAGGATCTGGTGCGGGCGCGCCTGGACGAGGGCCGCAGGATGAAGACCGCTGTCCTGACCCACATCAAGGTGCTGCGGCAGGCGGTTCGGGAGATCGAGAGACTCGGCAAAAAACAGCCGCTGCTTATCCGCAACAGGCTCAGGGACCGGCTCAATGAACTGGGGCAGGAGGCGAGGATCCCTGAAGAGAAGCTCCTCGAAGAAACGGCCTATATGGCACAGCGATACGATCTTTCCGAGGAGATAGAGCGCCTGAAGTCTCATCTCCATTACATCCAGGAGCTCCTGTCTTCCAAGGCGAAGGAGCCTGTGGGGAAGAAGCTGGACTTCGTGGCCCAGGAGCTCTTCAGGGAGGCGAACACCATCAATTCCAAGGCCCAGGACATCGTCATCGTCCAGAAGTGCCTGACGGTCAAGGGGGAATTGGAGAGCATCCGTCAGCAGGTCCAGAACCTGGAGTGATTCTCGGTAAATTATGCTATCATTAGAACGAGGATGATGAGATGCTGTTCGTGATCAGTGGACCCTCCGGATGTGGGAAATCCACGCTTGTCAAGCATGTCCTGTCCACGCTCCCGAAGGTTGCGTTCTCCGTGTCCCACACAACGCGGGGAAGGCGGGAAGGGGAGGAAGAAGGGACACACTACTACTTCGTGGACAGGGAGAAGTTCGACTCCATGATCGCCGAGGGGCGATTGGCGGAGTGGGCGGTCGTTCACGGGAATTATTATGGTACTTCTAAACGGGAGCTGGAACACAGGGCCTCCGGTGACACCGATGTGATCCTGGATATCGATGTGCAGGGTGCCCGTCAGATAAAGGAAAAGTACAAAAAAGGACTGTTCATCTTTGTCCTTCCTCCCTCTTTCGCCCAATTGAAGGAGCGTCTGGTGAAGAGGGGACAGGATGCCCCCGACATCATAAGCAAGCGGCTGGGCATGGCACGGAAGGAGATCCGGTCCTACCCTCAATTCGACTATCTCATCGTCAACAAAACACTCGATACCGCCAAGCAGGAGCTCGAAGCCATCATCCTCAGCGAAAGATGTCGCCTTCTGAGGAAGCAGAAAGAGGTCATACCCATCCTGAGGAGCTTTACCGAGCCTGAGTAGAGGCGGGAGGACGCTGCCATGAGCGAGGCCACCATCGTATTGGGCGTGAGCTCTTCCATCAGTCTGTACAAGGCGTGTGAGATCGTCCGCGCCTTTCAGAACAAGAAGCATCTGGTTCGGGTCATCATGACACCGAATGCAGGGAAACTGATCTCTCCGAAGCTGTTCCAGGCCCTCAGCGGACACGAGGTCTTCATGGACCTGTTCGACGACTCTTCCGTGGAACAGGTCGCCCACATCTCGCTGGCCCGGGATGCATCGCTCTTCTTGATCGCGCCCGCAACCGCAAATGTGCTCGGGAAGCTGGCCACCGGAGTGGCGGACGATTTCCTGTCCACCTTTTTCCTGGCGGCGGCTTGTCCCGTCATCATCGCGCCCGCCATGCATGAGAACATGTACCTCCATCCCCACACCCAGGGCAACATGGCCAGGCTGCGGGGACTGGGTGTCCGTTTTGTTCTGCCCGGGAAAGGCAGGCTGGCGTGTGGAGATGAGGGTTGGGGCCGGTTGGCTCAGCCAGAGGAGATCGTCCAGGCGGGCCTGGAGGCGCTGTCTCGGTCGAATAGCCTGAAGGGAAAGCGGGTTCTGGTGACGGCCGGGCCGACCCGGGAATCCATCGATCCGGTCCGCTTTTTCACCAACCGGTCTTCGGGCAAGATGGGGTATGCCCTGGCCGAGGAAGCTGCCAGCCGGGGGGCCGAGGTCACGTTGGTTTCCGGCCCGGTGACGCTGCCGGCCCCTCTCAGGGTGAGCCAGGTCCATCATGTCGAAACCGCATCCGAGATGGAGTCCGCGGTATTCGAACTGGCCGAGAAAGCCGACATCATAGTCATGGCAGCGGCCGTGGCGGATTTTCGTCCCGCCCGGACAGAGGCGAACAAGATCAAGAAAGCCGGAGCAGATCTTAAGATTCAACTGAGCCGGACTTCCGATATCCTGGCGGAACTGGGGCGGAGGAAGAGCGGCCGGATACTGGTGGGATTTGCCGCCGAAACCGAGGCGCTCGAGGAAAACGCCCGATCCAAGCTGGAGGCCAAGAATCTGGATATGGTAGTGGCCAACGATGTCTCGCGGCCCGATGTTGGATTCAGCTCAGATTCCAACCTGGTTTTCGTGGCACTGAGGGACGGGAAATCATTCCAGACAGAGGTCATGAGCAAACGCGAGATCAGCAGCGTCATCTTTAATGAGATCGAGGGAATCATTGGCAGAACGAAAAACTCATCTGATCCATGACCTGCAGAACCACATCCGCTATCTGGATGAATTGGGCGCGGGATTCGTCACCGCCCAGGCTCCCGCAGCGGATTCCCCTCCCCCTGAGCAGGACCTGGGGGCTCTGGAGGCAGCGATCCGCGAATGTGAAAGATGTCCCCTGAGCCAGTCCAGAACCCATGCGGTCCCGGGGGAAGGCAGTCCCCAGGCTGACCTGATGTTCATCGGCGAGGGCCCGGGACATGATGAGGATATCCAGGGCCGCCCCTTCGTGGGCCGTGCCGGTCAGCTTCTCACCAAGATCATCGAGGCCATGGGCCTGCGCAGGGAAGATGTTTATATCACCAATGTGGTCAAGTGCCGTCCTCCCAAGAACCGCAATCCGCAGAGCGATGAGACAGCAGCCTGCACGCCTTTCCTCAAACAGCAGTTGGCCCTGATCCGGCCCAGGGTGATCGTTTCGCTGGGGAATGTACCCACACAGCATCTCCTCGAGACCCGGTCCGGCATCACAGGGATGCGGGGCGCATTTCAGGAATATGAAGGGACCCCGGTCATGCCCACTTTTCATCCCTCCTATCTGATAAGAAATGAACAGAACCGGGACCTGAAACGCAATGTCTGGGAGGACATGAAGCTGGTGATGGAACTGCTGGCCAAGAAATGAGCGTGTATGCCGAGGTCGTCTTCGCCCTGCCTCTCGATCAGAGCTACTCTTACCAGGTCCCGGAAGACATGGCAGGGAACCTGGGCATTGGCGTGCACGTCCTGGCGCCTCTCGGCCACCGCATTCTGACCGGCTATGTGATAAAGATCCGGCGCAGAAGGCCGGCCGGCAATTTCGAGTTGAAATCCCTGCATGCGGTCTTGGATGAGGAACCGGTATTCACTCTCGGATTCCTTAAATTCACACGGCAGCTGGCGGACTGGTATCATGCCTCGTGGGGAGAGATGCTGCAGGCCGCGCTCCCTCCCTCCCTGATCGTGAAAAGTCGGATCCGATACGCCCTGCGTGAAAATCCAGAAGCCGCCGGAGCAGAGACTCCACGCCTTACAGAGCCCGAGAAGGGCCTGCTGGACCTGCTCGGCAAGAAAGCCTACACAGAGAAATATCTCATCCGGCGTTTCCCTCAAGATAATGTTCAGGCCCTGCTCAAGCGGCTGGAACGGCTCGGGCTCGTGACGCGTGTGCGCGAGATGAAGCAGGCGCCTGCGCCCAAAGTTGAGGCTGTGGCAGCGACGATATCCCAGCTGGAGCTGGATTTTTCACTGGATAGAGATGCCTTGAAGGCGGCACGCGTCATGGGCCGCTCCCTGAGCCTGAAGGAGCATCGTGCGGTCTATCTGCACTCTTCCGCCTCCACACGGCAGTCCATCTATCTGTATCTGCTCAAGGAAAACTCCAGCCTGCGGCGCAAGGCTCTGGTGCTGGTTCCAGAGGTCGCCCAGTCTGAGGGCCTGAGGCATGACCTGGAGCAGAAGCTGGGAGAGAGTGTGGCCGTCCTCCACAGCCGTCTGACTCCATCGCAGAGGGCGGCCCAGTGGCGGAGGCTCAGGAGCGGCCAGGCCCATGTGGCCATCGGCCCCCGCTCGGCGCTCTTCGCCCCCCTGGACGAGCTGGGGCTGGTCATAGTCGAGGAGGAACAGGACGCGTCATACTTCCAGCGGGAGTCTCCGTCCTTCGATGCCCGGCGGGGAGCCCTCATCCGAGCCAGGCAATCGGGGGCCCTTCTGGTCTACGGATCCGACTGGCCTTCCGTAGAAACACTGCATCGGGCCCGCAAGAGCGGTGAATACATGCACCTCTCGGCCCCCCCGCAGATGGGCTATGTGGAGATCCTGGATGATGCACATTCCCGAGACCTCATCGCTGGGAGGATCCTCGAACGCATCCGACGGCGCCTGGAATTCAAACAGGAGCCGGTCCTCGTGTTCTGCAGCCGGCGCGGCTATGCCTCCTTCCTGAGATGTTCTCGCTGCCGCCATATATCCCGCTGCCCCCGGTGCGATGTGAGCCTGCCGTATCATAAGAAAGACGGCCGCCTGCTCTGTCATTTCTGCGGACACGTAAAAACCTTTTCCCCTTCCTGCCCGGAATGCGGAGGCCGGATGATCGCCAGCCGGGGGCCGGGGATCGAGGTGATCGCTGAAGAGCTCCGGAGAAAATTTCCAGATCGGAGGATCGAAAGTTTCGATCGGGATGCGGCGGCCTCGAGTGGTGACCGGGATCGGATCCTGAGCGAGTTCGAGCAGGGAAGTATCGACATCCTGTTGGGTACTCCCTTTCTGGCCCACAGCCACAATCTCCCCCCTGCGGGCCTCGTGGTGGTGTTCCATCCCGAGACAGCGCTGAACGCACCGGATTTTCAAGCTGGGCAGCGTACCGCCCAAAACCTGCGCCAGGCCATCCGCCACCTGGCTGGCTCTCGGGACAGCGAGCTCCTGGTCCAGACCGAATTTCCCTGGCATCACTGCATCCGCCCGGTGGCGCTCGGGCGCTTCGAGGAATATTACGACCAGGAGATCCAGCACCGGAGTACGCTGGGTTACCCGCCCTTCTCCTACATGGCGGAGATCGTCTTCCAGGGCGAAAACCTGAGGAGCCTGGCGAACAGGACGAGGGATTTTTCCCGGCTGGTGAACGAGGCCCAGGCCGATGTCGAGGTCCTGGGGCCGGCACTGGCCCCGGTCTCGCGTATCCGGGGGAAGAATAGGGTTCAGATGTTCATCAAGTCAGCCCGCAAGAGCCGCCTGGATCAGGCTTTGCGCGGCCCTCTGAGCCAGATCAAGGCTAGACGCTCGGTCAATATCTATAGCTGATGGGGAATTCTCCCAGTAAAAAAAAAGGCGCCCCGCGGGGCGCCTTTTCCTGTTTCGATGGAGGATTACCTGAACAACTCTATTTGGTACCCGTCCCCTTGATCAGCTTGATGTCCATATCTTTGTGCAGCCAGAATTTCTCGGGGTCATCGAGCGGATCGTAGGGATCCATGATGTGGACCCAGTCGGTTTCAGGCTGGCCCTCGATGGTGACCCAGGTCTCGGGTGCAGTGAGCTGGGCAAAGGTGGGGCTGAGATAGAGAATTTCTGCTACACCGTTCGCGTCGGTCACTACGAAGGTCTTGACCCTGCCGTCCTCGAACTGGCCAGGCCCCCGCTTGATCTCGAAGAAGACCTTGCGTCCCACGACGGGAACACCGTTCGCATAGGTATACACCCCGCGGATCTTGGAGGTAGCGCCGGCGGAGGTTACCCAAAGGATGTTGGGGAAGGCCTGGAGCTCGAACTCCAGATCCACGTCGGCGAAGACATCGCCCACAATGTGGATGGGGCAGAGTTCGCTGATCTGTTCCTTGCCGTCCCAACCCACCCAGGCGTACACATAGAGGGTGAAATTATCGGCCATATCCAGTTCCGAGGAGAGCGGACCGGTATAGGTGACTGAAACCCGGCCCGAGCCGTCCGTGGACTTTGACACCACGGTCATGGAATTGTCCAGATTCCCGTAGTCCGCCTTAAAACCAAATGCGTCGCGGACCTCGAAGTGGATGGTCTTGCCCGAAAGGGGCGAACCGTCAAAATTGTACAGGTGGGCGTTTACGATCGCGGTCTGCCGCTGTTCCAACCCGGCCGCGATCACGTTGGGCGATGCGCCGAGTTTGAGGATAGTGGCCAGGGTGGAAGGGCCGGTAGGATCGGGGATACCCACGGTATTCCGTTTGCAGGAACCGAAGGCGGCGATCATCAACACCACCAGGCCGATCGTCAATAACGTATATGTTTTCTGTTTCATTGTCCTGATCCCTCTCATTGGATTTTCCGTCCGGCCGCTGCGCTTCCACCTCCGCCGGAATCGTTGACATAGTTGGCGAAGTGGATGGTCAGATAGCCGGTGGCCTTCACAGAACGGCCGGCCTGGTCTTTACCGAAAAATTCAACCTTGGCCAGGCAGGTCAGGATCCCTGTGTCTCGTCCCTCGGCCATTTCGACCAGGGGGGGTTCCGCCTTGGCAGCGGCTCTCACGATGGTGAAGGAAATGTCCCGAGTCGTACCGACATTGATCAGCACTGTCATCACCCCCTCATGGGAGTAAGGGACATCGACGCCTTCGGAAGCGCGGCCGTCCGTCCGGGAATAGCTGACCCGGTATTTTTCGACGCTGATGGAGTTGTACTGCGAGGGGCCGGTGACCGAGATCGGGTCCAGCAGGCTTGCCGTGAGGGAAGCCACGGCAGGGTCGGCATAGATGGTCGTGATCCCTTTGTCCTCGTCTTCGAACAGGACATCCGATTCAAGGTATTGGCCTTCATCCCCCTCCAGCGACTGGCCGACGATGCTATCCACGATCAACAAGCTGGACGAGGTCGTCTCGTTCTCGATCGGGTTGCAGGCGATCAGTGCGAATGCCAGGGGAAGGATGGCCATGATTTTAAAGGTGATATTTGTTCTTTTCATTTTGTCCACCCTATTACTTGATTATTCTGGGAGTTATGAAGATCAGAAGCTCTCGATTCTGCTTCGTCCTGGCAAAGGACTTGAACAGATTTCCCAGAACCGGAATTTTATGGAGCAGCGGGACTTTCTCCCGCGTTATCGAATCTTCAGTCCGGTAAATGCCGCCGATCACGGTAGTCCCTCCGTCGGGCACCATGACCGTGGTCTGAGCGCTCTGAGTGGTGATGGGCGGTATCCCGTTGACCAGGTTGGCAAAGTCGGCTGCATTGTTCTGGATCTCGATGTACATGATGATCGTGCCTTCAGCCGTGATCTGCGGAGTGGCCCGGAGTTCCAGGGCCGCGTTGACATACCGGGTAGTGACCGTGAAGTTGGCCACCGTTTGCACCGGGATCTGTCGTCCCTGGACAATGTTTGCTTCCTGGTTGTTCTGCGTGGTGATCTTGGGCGCGGAGATGATCTTGCCGCTTCCCGAGGTCTCCAGTGCGGTCAGGGCCATGTCCAGCCGGAACGTGTCCAGCACATTCGCGAAGGAGATGCCCATGGCTGTGGAGAAAGCCGGGGCCGGCAGGTTGATGGCGTATCCGCCCAGGGGGCCGGCGATTCCCTTGGTCACGATACCCTGAGGGATCATGGCTCCGTCCACCAGGGAGCGGTTGGGGAATTTCAGCGACGACTGGTTCCCGTAATAGGGATCCTGGATGCCGCGGAAACCCCACTGGACACCGAGGTTCCTGATGAAGGTAGAGGTGGCCTCCACGATCCGGGCCTCGATGGAAACCTGTGGAGTCGGAGTATCGAACACATCGATCATGGACTCGAGGATGGTCATGCGGTCTTCCACGTCCGTGATGGTTAGCGTGTTTGTGCGGTTATCGATTATGATCTCGCCCCTATTGGAGAGCTTGGAAGTCAGCAGGGCATGGACATCGGGAGCCCGTGAGTAGGACAGCCAGAAAGTCCGGGTTTTGATAGGTCCGGAGAGTTCTTCGCTTTCCTCGAGACGCCTCATATCCTCGCGTTCACGTGTCAGCACGGATACGGGAGCTATTCGAAGCACGTTGCCTTCGATGACCTTCCCCATCTTGTTCTGCTTGAGGATCAAGTCGAGGGCCTGGTCCCAGGGAACATCGACCAGGTTGAGACTGACGATTCCGGTCACACCTGGGTCGAAGGTCACATTCAGCCCGGCGAACTCGGCCAGGTAGAAGATCACGCCCTGCAGGTCGGCGTCTTTAAAGATAAGCGTGAGGGCTTCCCCGCGGTACTTGGTGTCCTCTTCGGAGATGGTCAGCGGAGCGAACTGGGCGGACTGCTCTTCCTCTGCAGGATCCTGAGCCGGATTGACGTTGACGACCGGAAACTCGGTCTCAGGTGGAGTCTCAGCCTTGGCCTCGGCCGGCGGAGGATCCGCGACCGGGGGGGGGCTCAGCTCTATCTCGGGAATTGTCTCAGCTGGGAGTGTCGGCTTTTCCTCCGGGGCAGGGGCCGCCAGAGGTTCCTCATTGGAATCCCCGTTATCCATAGCCGTGCCTACCTGCTTCTCAAAGAAGGACACGACGAGTTGGTTGTTCTGGGCCTCGACAGAGTAAAGCTGCGGCTTTTTCAGATCGAACACCATACGTGTGATGGTGTAGGGATCGTCCATCTGGAACTGGGCTGCACGGACCTTTTCCACGCCCAGCTGGTTTACCTTATAGTTAGTAGCCTGACGCGTGTAGAGCGTGTTGTGCAGGTCGACGACCAAGCGCAGCGGATCGTTCAGGACAAACACGTGGGAGAGGGTGTCGTCTGTCAGTTTTGCCACGACATCCACACGATCCGGGCTACTCGAAACCTGGATATCCTGAAGATAGGAGGACGGCATGCCCTGGCCTTCGATCTTGGCCTGCAGCTCAGGTTCGAGCACATAGCCCTTCTGGCCGTTCTGATACCGGTTGAACTCGATGACCGTTCCCTTGGGATCGGAATAGATGCGGTAGGGCACCTGTTCCTTCAGGTCGAAGATCAGGCGGGAAGTATCCTCTGCGGCGTTATCGACCTGAATGTTGTTCACCAGCGAGGATTTGCTGAACCTCAGGTTTGAGGCATCCTGCGTCGTGATCTTGTTCACATCGATCACGAGTGTGGGGGATTGTCCCTCCAGGTATTGAGACCCAAGGATGGCCAGCGGGGTTGTGGATTCGAGCATGATCTTGGTGTGGAGAACTCCGGCCCGCACTGAGATCTGATCTATGTTGACCGGGGGGCTGTCAGAGCTTGCTCCCAATCCACACAACAGCGAAAGGACACCCAGAAAGGAGAGTACCTGTAAATATGTTTTCCCTCTCATGTTATCGCTCCTCCGGATTTATTTCTTTGACGACATCTTTCGGTTTGTAAAGTGGGACACCCCTTTCGCGTGTCTTGCGGAATACAACCTTAGTGTCATGTATGGATAAGACGAAACCGTCGGCAAATTTATCGCCTTCGTGGATGGTCTTGGGAAAGCCCATGGCGCCGACGATGATGGCGTTGAGTTGTCCCCGTGTCTTGGTGATGCCCATCAGGACGACATCATCGATGGGCATGCCTGCGATGCCTTCACCTGCGTCCGATTCCGCCTCTTGACCCTCAAGAAGATCCCGGAATGGATCTCTGCGGCCGGCTGGATCGTAGGTGATGGCCCCGCGTTTTCGGATCGATGAGGTGTCGACCTCCTGGGTCGTTTCCTCCTGCACGGCCGTTCCCTCCTCCTGTGCGTACGCAGGAGCTGGCTGCAGGAATGCGCACAGGATCCCTAAAGCAAAGAGTAGGATTGTGGCTTTTCTCATCATTTCTTCCTTGCGGCTTTTTGGGCTGGCTCCTCAGTGGGAGGAGGCGGTTCCTGGAATATGTAGGTCTTGGCCGTTGTGGCCGCTGTGATTGTAGTCGTGTCTGTCTGATCGCGTGCGACCTTGATCGAGAAGTTTTGTATTGTGAAGAGGCGGGCGAAGTTGCTCAGGTGGTTGAAGAAGATGGCCAGGTTGTGATAGTTGCCCGTCATCTCGATGCTGATGGGCTTCTCCGCGTAGAACTCCTGCTCCACCTGGGGCCGGGGGATGAACTTTTCGACATTCAGGCGCGAGTCTACTGCCAGCTGCTGGATGCGGTCCAGAATCTCCGCGATCTCTTCTTCCTGCGGGATTATGGTCTCAAGTTCTTTGAGTTTGACCTTCATGTTGGCCAGCTCTACCTCGATCTGATCCAGCTGCTCCTTTTTTTCCTTGAGCTCGATGACCTCGTTCTCCGTCGCGATCCGCTCTTCCCTCAGGCTCGTCAGTTCTGCGTTCTTGGGCTTGTAGTACAGGAAGAAGAAAAGCCCGAAGATCAGAGCCGCGATGATGATATATCCGTACCAGGGCCAGTCTTTCATTGTCCTTCCCCTTCCGTGGCTGGGTCGGCCGCTGCTTGTTCTGCGGCCGGCGGCAGGAACAGAGCGCTCAGAGAGAACTCGTTGAACCGGTCATTCCGCACTGTGCGCTGGATCGACTGGATCAGCTCGACGTCTTCGAAATGGGGGCTCTCTTCCAGGTTGCGGAGGTAGTCCGCCAGCAGGTTATTGTTGATGGTGCGACCCTTCAGGCTGATCTTCTCCCCGTCGAAGGATGCCTCGGTCAGCCAGACCCATTCCGGAAGCTGGCGGCTCAGCTCGTCCAGGATGATGACGGCGCTGGGTTGTTCGGCCTGCAGCCGGACGATCAGGTCGATCTTCCGCTGGAGTAGCTCCCGCTGCTGCTGGAGTTCTTCCAGTTTGACGACCACATACTGCAGGGTCCGCTTCTCCTCCTGTGCCTTGGTGAGCATATCCTGTTCCTTGTTCATCTCGCTTTTCTGGAAGAAGAACAACGCCGCAATGGCGAGTATCGTCAGAAGCGGGATCACTCCGAACAGGGATTGACTCCTTTTTTCCTTGAACTCCACCATAGGCCCGGCGGTAGGAGACTCCTTGAGATCCTTTTGTCCAGGTTTGAGTAAGTTGATCCTGATCATTGTTTATTTGTCCATTTTTCGGGTTGCGAGTCCGGTGGCAACCCCGAACAGGGAAGCCATCTCTTCGAAATAGATAGGATCGAATTTCTTCTCGTCGAAATCGATCTTTCGAAAAGGATTTAAAGACTCGGTTTTTATATTGAACTTCTGCTCAAAGTATCCCGGAAGATCTTTGAGCTTGGAGAGTCCACCACTCAGGAAAATAAATTCGACCTTTTTATCACTCTTTTCTCCCGCTTCATAGAAAGAGAATGTCTTCTCGATCTCTTCCAGCAGGTTCTGCACATTCATGTTGAGCACTGACTGCAGCTGATCGGCCTGTACATTCTCCACTGGCAATCCCTTAAGGAGTTTTTCCGCATCATCGAAGCTCAGGTTGAGGTCTTTGCTCAGGTTCTCCGTGAAGAACGAGCCTCCCAACGACAGATCTCGGAACAGCTGTGGAATCCCTTTTTCGATAATGACGACATTGGTGATGTTGGCTCCCAGGTTGACAATGGCGAGCGTTTTGTCCGGAAAGATCTCCGGATAGTTGATCTCCATTATATTCTGGAGGGCGAAAGCATCTACCTCGATCCCCTCCAGGTTCTTGCGGGCCTGGGTGATCACATTGCTGTAGTTGGCGATCTTTTCCTTTTTGGCCGCGACCAGCAGGATGTCCAGGTTCTGGCCTGCGGCATGGGCGGGTGGTTCCAGGATCGCGTAGTCTACATTGGTCTCTTCATAGGGGTAGGGGATGTTGTGTTTCGCTTCCCAAATGATCGACTCGGCCAGTTCCTGGCTTTCCATTGCAGGCAGGGAGATCTTCTTGATGATCACGGAATTGCCGCTGATGGAGATGACGACGTTCTTGTTGGAGATTTTATTCTCCTCGAACACCATTTTGATGGTTTCCACCACGGCTGAAGAGTCGATGATGGTCCCCTCCACGATGGCATCATGGGGGAGGAGTTCGTACCCGATCTTTTTGACTTCGAAGGCGTCTGCGCCATCCTTCTTCTTGGATTTCAGCTCAACGGCCTTCACGGAATAGGAGCCGATATCGAGCCCGATGAGATCTTTTCCTCGGCTTAATCCTAACATGTGCTCATCCTTTTAATATAATAGATTGCGGATCTTGCTCAAACTTCTCTTTCAGCAGGCCTTCGATGCTCTCAGGCACCAGGCCCGTGAGACATCCTCCCAGATAGGATACTTCCTTCACCAGCTTTGAGCTGAGAAAAGAGTAGTTGACCGAGGGAGCCATGAAAAAGGTCTCGATCTCAGGATCGAGTTTTTGGTTCATTAAAGCCATTTGAAATTCATACTCAAAGTCCGAAATAGCGCGCAGCCCGCGCATGATGACGTTCGCCCGGTTCTCCCGGGCAAAATCGACCAGAAGCCCGTGAAATGATTTAACTTCCACGTTTTTCTGTTCGATGAAAATGGTCTTGATAATGTCCACTCTTTCTTTAGTCGTGAACAGCGGCTGTTTCTTGGGATTTTCCAGCACAGCGACCATAATCGGATCGAAGATCTTAAGTCCCCTTTCAATAATATCTATGTGCCCATTGGTGATAGGATCAAATGAGCCCGGATAGACAGCTTTCATCTGTACACATACAAAAAATAAGGCATAGCGTGAATTGATTAAGGTATTATCAAATTGGGATATCTTTGTCAAATGGAAAAACAGGAGTGCCGCTGCAAGCGCTGTCAGCGCCGCGAGCGTCCGGAATAGCGTGCGTTTTAACATTAGCATTCCACCCTGTAAAATTGTCTCTAATACTGACAAAAGGCGGTTTCAGGGTCAATCACCCAAAAGGAGGATTGGGGAGGTGATATTTTGTCTCCTCTTCCTCCCCTATAGGGGTGACCCGCCGTCTCTCCACCCCAGCCACCCACCTTAAAAGGGGGGGGGGTGATGTTTCATAGTGCTGATACCAAAGAGATT
>CBESWG010000020.1:0-57589 GCA_965533275.1 uncultured bacterium | reverse complement strand
TATCTCCCCTTCCTGTGGCGGTGGAGCTCCCTTCCGGCTGCCGGCCCCTCGGGCCCGGCCCAACTCCCAAGGAGAGGGATATTTCTCTTTTCTCTGAAACCAACGGTCCCCGGCAGCCGTAAAACATTAGTGTGCGCCGCTCCTTCTCTTCGCGGCGGCACCGGGACTTTACCTAAATACACAAGATATGCTATAAAGGGCAAAGACACACCATGAATATTGCGCTTATTGCCACTCAACTGATCGTCATCCTCTTCGCCATCACCATCCATGAGGCCGCACACGGTTGGGCGGCCAACAAGCTGGGGGATCCCACGGCCATGATCCAGGGACGGGTCACTCTCAATCCGATCGCACACATCGACCCGTTCGGGACGGTGCTCCTCCCCCTACTCATGGTCATCATGGGGGCGCCCCCCATCGGATGGGCCAAGCCCGTGCCCGTCAACCCCATGAACCTCAAAAATCCCAAAAAGGACAACCTGCTGATCTCTGCGGCGGGGCCTATCTCCAATATCCTGGCCGCCATCGGGGCCGGGATTCTCCTCAAGGTCATCATGGGCTTGCGCCCCCGAACGATCTACGACCTAAACCTGGCCCTACAGCAGGGCGGCTCTCCGGGCTTCAATCCGGTCTCGATCCTGGCCGTCATCCTGTTCTATGCCGTGTTCCTGAACATGTTCCTGGCTGTTTTCAACCTGATCCCCATCCCTCCCCTGGACGGCAGCGGCATCCTGATCGGGCTGATATCCGAGGAGGCCGCCCAGAAGGTGGAGCAGCTCCGCCCGTTCGGGATCATCATCGTCTTCGGCATGTTGTGGCTGGGCATCCTGGACATCATCCTGAAGCCCATATGGTTCATCATCCAGCAACTGCTGTTCTAATATGGATGCCGTACAGACATATCAGGTCAAGCTGGAGGTCTTCAAGGGCCCCCTGGACCTCCTGCTGTTTCTGATCCGGAAAAAGAAGCTCGACATCCACGATATCCCCATGGCCGTGATCACCCGGGAATACCTGGATTACCTGGACCAGAAGGAACAGATCAACCTGGAGCGGGAAGCCGAATTCCTGCTCATCGCCACCCTCCTCATACACATCAAATCCCAGATGCTTCTGCCCAGGGAAGCCGAAGCCGTGGATGCGGAGGATCCCCGTCAGAACCTGGTGAACCGCCTGCTCGATCACCAGAGGATCAAGGCCGCCTGCTCCATACTGCGAGGCAGGGAAAAAGACCAGATGCAGACCTGGCAGAGAACCGTCCTGCCGCCGCTGTCTCCCTCCGACGACCTGGAGTTCATAGAGGTTTCGCTGTTCGACCTGGCCGAGGTTTTTTTCTCGATCATGAAACGCAAGGAACGGGAGGACATCCAGGTCATCCAGGGCAAGGAACTCTCGGTGCAGGACAAGATGGATGAGATCCTGCTTCACCTCAAGGCCAACGAATACCTGGATTTCCTGGAGTTCTTCGATCGGCAGGCATCACTGGAGGAGGCTCTGCTCGCATTTCTCTGCCTGCTCGAACTCATCAAGTCCGGTACGATCTTTGCGGCCCAGGACAGCCTGTTCAGCCCCATCAAAGTCTGGCTGAGACAAGCAAAAGGATAGGTCCCATGACTTCTGAGCTGAAAGACATCATAGAATCCCTGATCTTCGTGGCCCAGGAACCGGTCTCTCCGGAAAAGCTGAAGGCCGTCCTCGGAGATTTCAAGGCGGAGGACATCGACCGTGCCCTGAGCGAACTGGAGCACGCCTATACAGACGACAACCGGGGCATCCAGATACAGAATGTGGCCGGGGGGTACATTTTTGTCACGAGGCCGGAGTTCGATTCCTATATCAAGAAAATGCTGCACCTCGATAAGAAGACCCGCCTCTCCCCCGCTGCACTGGAAACGCTGTCCATCATCGCCTATCACCAGCCCCTTACGCTGTCCGAGATCTCTGCGATGCGGGGTGTGGATTCGGCTCATTCCCTGAAGACCCTCCTCCTGAAGAGGTTGGTCAAGATCACCGGTCGCAAAAAGAGCCCGGGCAAACCGCTGATCTATCGGACGTCCAGCAAGTTCCTGAGTTATTTCGGGCTGAATTCCCTCAAGGATCTCCCCACACCGGATGAGATCGAGAAGATCCTGGATGAAGACGAGAAGGATGAGTAGGCAGATTCGGTCGCTGTGGCTGCTGGGGCTGGTGGCAATCCTTGCCTGCCAGACAGAGCGCCCCCCCATACCTCCCGATGATCCCCATCTGCCCCATGATTTTACGGCCCGGAGGGGAATGGTCGTGGCCGCGCATCCCCTGGCCGCTCAGGCCGGCCTGGATGTGCTCGAGCACGGCGGCAATGCCGTCGATGCCGCGGTCGCCACAGCCCTGGCCCTGAACGCTGCCGAGCCCTTCGCCTCCGGCATCGGGGGCGGTGGGTTCATGGTGGTGTACCTGGCCGACAAGGGCCACGCTACGGTCATCAATTTCAGAGAAAAGGCCCCCGCGGCCTCTTCCCCCGGGATGTTCCATCAGGATGGAAAGCTCAACCTGCAGTGGAAGCGCAACCACGGTCTGGCCGTCGCCGTCCCCGGAGCCCTGGCCGGTTGGATTCATGCCCTGGAGGCCTACGGGACGCTGTCCCTGCAGGAGGTGATCGAAGGCGCCGTCCGAATCGCCGAGCAGGGATTCGCCGTGAGCCCTACGTTCAGCCTGGCCAACAAGGACGAATACGAAAAGCTGATCCAGAACGATGGGGAGGACAGCCTCTATCTCAACGAGGGATTTCCCTTCGAGGCAGGGGACACCTTCCGCAACCCCGAACTGGCCCGCTTCCTGAAGCGGCTCGCCCAGCGCGGAATAGAAGATTTCTATGGAGGCGAAACCGCGGAGCGCATCGTGGAAGCGGTCCAAGCGGCGGGCGGCATTATGACCCTCGAAGATCTGGCGTCATACAGCCCGCAGGAGCAGGCCCCCCTGAGCGGCACCATCGGCGAGTACACCCTCTACAGCACAAGGCCTCCCTCCTGTGGCGGCCTGCACATGCTTCAGCTCCTCAACATCGCCCAGAACTGGCCTCTGCGGGAATGGGGACACAACTCGCCCAAAAGCATCCATCACTTGACAGAGGCATTCCGGTTCGTGTTCGCAGACAAGGCCCGCTACCTCGGGGATCCGGACTTCGTCCCCATCCCGGTGGAGCGGCTGGTCTCGCCGGAGCACGTTCAAGACGTAGTCTCCCGCATACATTCGGGCAGGACCGCCGGCAGCTATCCCTCCGGACAATTCAGCCTGGAGGATGGGATTGTTGAAAACACCACCCATCTCTGTGTGGTGGACAAGGCCGGAAACATCGTGTCGCTGACCCAGTCCATCAACCATTTTTTCGGATCGGGCATCGTGCCTGAGGGGACCGGATTCCTCCTCAACAACCACATGGACGATTTTGCGGCGGATCCCCTCTCGCCCAATGCGCCCGGCCCGCACCGGCGGCCGGTCAGCAACATGGGTCCCCTCCTCCTCTTCCGGGGAGAACGCCCATACCTGGTCCTCGGTTCTCCGGGCGGCACGCGGATCTTCCCCTCGCTCACACAGATCCTGCTCAATGTCACGGTGTACGGCATGTCACTGGATGAAGCCATAGAGGCTCCGCGGTTCTTCTCCTATTCCTCCCTGGGTGAAGCTCGGGAACTCCACCTGGAAGACCGAATCTCCGCGGCCACGCGAACGGCGCTGGAGGGGATGGGGCACACGCTTGTGATCAAGGGGGCGTTCGACCGCTATTTCGGCGGCGCCCAGGGCCTCATGCTTCTGCCGGACAAGGGGCTCATCCTGGGTGGAGCCGACTCCCGCCGGGACGGATTCGGCGCCGGGTATTGAAAAATCCCTTCGCCGGCAAACCGCCACCTCAGCGCAGAGATTTCGGCAGCGGTGGCTGCTTCTGCCGCCGTTTGTGTTTGCGGAGAGTTTGGTATATCATTTTTTCTTTCATCACATTCGCGATAAAAAATTAAAAAGAAACGACGGTCACATGAGTAGAACATGGTTTCGTTGGCTTGCTGTCTTGATTTTGGCGTGCATGTATGCGCTCCCGGGAACCGCACAGGAAGAGACCCGTTTCGAGCAGCCGCTCCTGATCACCTCGGCCGGGCAGAGCGCCGAGGTCCAGATGGTCACCATCCTGGCAAAGCGGTCCGAACTGGCCTATACACTTGAAAAGGCCGCTCTCCCGGGGGACCTGAACGGCGCCAAGACGCTCGTCCTGTCACTGGGAGTAAGCCTCAAGGGACTGGGCGCGGCCGGGCTGGATGTCCAGCAGGAAAAGGACCGCCTGACCCGCCTGGTCGAGGCGGCCAGCGCTCGCAACATTCCTATCATCTGTCTTCACCTGGGAGGGCAGGATCGCCGCGGAAAGCTCTCCGATGAATTCATATCCGCCTTCCTCCCCTCAGCCCAGCTCGCCATCGTGGTCCGGTCCGGGAACCAGGACGGCATATTCACTCAGATCTGCGGCCGGCACGAGATCCCTCTGATCGAGGTGGAGCGGACGGTGGACGCGATGGGGCCGTTCAAGCAAGCGTTCCGGTAGAGAGGGCCCGGGCCGCCGTGTATATGCTGCCACACAAGGGAAATACGCAGTGCCGGACTATCTGATCCTCCTGCTGATGGTCGCGGTGTTTGCATTGGCGGCCATGGTCTTGAAGATCCCCATCGGCCTCTCCCTCGTCATCTCAGCCCTGACCGGCGCCCTCCTGGCCGGCGAGGGCCTGCCGCTGCGACACCTGGTCGAGGGAAGCTTCGGCTATTTCGATACCATCCTCATCATTGTCGCGGCCATGATCTACATGCAGTCCCTGGAAAAATCCGGCATCCTGGACACGGTGACCGCCCTGCTGCTCAAGGCCTTCTACCGACACAAATTCCCGCTCCTCATGACCGTGATGGCGATCATCATGTTCCCGGGAATGATCACAGGCTCTTCCACCGTGGCGGTCCTGAGCACGGGCGCTCTGGTCGCGCCCGCGTTGATCCGGCTGGGGCTCTCCAGAGTCAAGGCGGCTGCGCTGATCGCCATGGGCGCCATCCTGGGGATGATCGCCCCTCCCGTCAACATCCTGGTCATGATCATGGGAGGCGGGGTGGACATGCCCTATGTCGGGATCACCCTTCCGCTCCTGATCATGGTCGTCCCCCTGGCCGTGGTGATCGCGCTCTGGCTGGGCTACCGGGACATCCGCATCATCGATAAGACAGAGCTGGCCTCTATCCTGCCGCCTTCTCTTGGAAAACGATACCGGTGGAGGATCATTATCCCCCTGGCCCTGGTCTTCCTCCTGCTTACGGTGCAGAGTCTGCCCCGGATCCCGGTCCCGGATCTGGGCATACCGGCTATTTTCCTGCTGGGCAGCCTCGCCTGCCTGGTGGGTGGCCGCCGTTTCGGGCTGTTCCAGGCCACTCAGGGAGCCCTGAAAGCATCCATGCCCATACTCGCCATCCTGGCCGGGGTAGGTATGTTTATCCAGGTGATGACACTGACCGGCGGCCGGGGATGGATCATCCTCTCTTTCCTGTCCCTTCCTCCGGCCTTCCTCTATGCCGGGATCGCGACCAGCATGCCTCTTTTCGGGGCGGTCTCGGCCTATGGCTCGGCCTCCATCCTGGGGGTGCCCTTTATACTGGCCCTGATCGAAAAAAACGCAATATTCACCTCGGCCGCACTGTCGGCCGTGGCCGGCCTCGGTGATTTGATGCCCCCCACGGCCCTGGCCGGGATCTTCGCCGCACAGGTGGTGGGAGAGGCCAACTATTTCAAGGTCCTGCGCCACTGCCTGATCCCGGCCCTCTTCCAGCTAGCAGCCGGGATCGGCGTATTGCTCCTGACTCCCTGGCTGGAGAAGCTGTTTATGTAGGCAACCCATGCAGATTCTATACCATTTTATCGTGGCCTATCTGAGCGTAAACCTGGTGGTGTATCTATTCCGGGAAAAGAGGTTCCGCTGGCAGGCCAGCACGGCCATCGTGCTGATCATGTTCCTGCTCCGGCTGTTCCTGATAAAATAGAGGTCCCTAAGTGAGGTCACACACATGAGCCGTCATACCATACGCGCCGCAGTCCTGCTGGCGGCCGTGTTTTGCGTGTGCGGCATCAGTGGGATCCGGTTCCGTTCCATGCACACGCAGGAGGACATCTTCCCCCACAGCAGCCTGACGGAGCTCCGGCGGCTGAGTGACTACTCTCCCGCGCTGAAAGGCTCCGCGGGAGACACGGATGTTTACATATTCCAGGGCGAGGATGAGGGTGCCGGCCTCCTCATCCTGGGTGGGACACACCCGAACGAGCCTGCCGGATTCATCACGGCCCTCATGCTGGTGGAAAACACACAAGTCGTACAGGGAAAAGTTGTGTACATCCCACAGGCCAACCACAGCGGCTTCACCCACAACGATCCCTTCGAGGCCAGCCCGCAGCGCTTCCCCATCCGCACTACCCAGGGAAACCGCTGGTTCCGCTACGGATCGCGCCTGACGAATCCCATCCACCAATGGCCCGATCCTGCGCTCTATGTCAATCCCTCGGGGCAAAAGCTGGCCGGGGCCGAGATGCGCAACCTGAACCGCAACTATCCCGGAAACACGACCGGAGGCCTGACACAGCAGGTCGCTCACGCGGTCCTGGAACTCATGCGGGAGGAAAGGATCGATGTGGCCGTAGACCTGCATGAGGCAGCCCCGGAATACCCGGTGGTCAATGCGATCGTGTTCCACGAAGACAGCGCCGAACTGGCGGCCGTGACGGTGATGGAACTGGAGATGGCCGGCCTGTCTTTCCGGCTGGAAGAGTCACCCTACAACCTGAGAGGATTGAGCCACCGGGAGTGGGGAGACCATGCCGGAGTGTCTGCCTTCCTGTTCGAGACCGCCAATGCCTCGCACGGTCGATTGAAGGGCCGCCCGTCCAGCGACCTGATCACCCGGGGCCAGGATCCCTACTATGCCCGTGCCGGCCGGCTCGGCCTGCTGTTCGTGCCGTTTGACGAGGATGGGATCCCGCTGCGGAGGCGGGTTGCCCGACATCTGGCCGCGCTGCAGGCACTCTTGAGCAGCTGGGCGGAACTCCATCCTCTCAAGCCCCTCCGGGTTCAGGGATGGCCTGCTGCAGAGTCTGTGGCCGACCGCGGGGTGGGGCCCTTCCTGCACCCCCCAAACTAGGCTAAGTCAAGATATTACCTATAGTTAAGATTGACAAAGAAGTGCCTCTCGTATAGTATATATCGACTCACTCCAAAAATCGGAGATATAAACGAATTTAGACACAGATATTCAACTCACACCAAGGGAGATTATAGTCCAATGTCAGAGTTAAACGAAGACCTCAACAACGAAGACGAGCTCAGTACACAAGATTACGCTGACCTTCTGGATAAATATCAGTTCAAAGCCAGTGATCTGGCTCCCGGAAAACTGGTCAAGGGCAAAGTCATCAAGGTCCTCCCTACGCATGTTCTGGTGGATATCGGATCCAAGTCCGAAGGGATCATCCCTTCCGAAGACTTCTCGGACAGGCGGGAAATGGAATCCCTGAAGCCGGGGGATGATATCGAGGCTATCCTGGAAAGACGCAACATGAAAGAGGGCTACTTCATCCTCTCCAAACGGCGAGCCAATGCCGTGATGGCTCTCAACAACCTGGAAAAAGCCTTTCACAACGACAACTGGATCATCGGGAAGGTGGTAGACAAGATCAGAAACGGATACACCGTCGACGTGGGGCTGGAAACATTCCTGCCCGACTCACACGCCGACATAAAGATAGTAAGGGATCCGAGTCAACTCCTGGGGAAACGCTTCAAATTCAAGGTCATCAAGTTCGACCGGAATTCAGAGAACGCGGTCCTATCGCGTAAGCTGCTACAGCAGGACGAACGGGAGCAGCGAAAGAAACAGGTCTTCTCGCAGCTGGAGAAGGGAAAGACCTTCAAGGGGAAGATCAAGTCCCTCACCAACTTCGGCGCATTCGTCGATCTGGGAGGGATCGAAGGACTGCTCCATATTTCCGATATGTCCTGGGGCAAGCTCAACCACCCTTCCGAACTCTTCGAAAACGGTAAGGAGATCGATGTCATCGTACTGGATTTCGATGAAAAGGATGAGAAGATCTCCCTGGGCTACAAGCAGCTCACTTCCGATCCCTGGGTCAACGTCCAGGACCGGTACATGTCGGGGCAGAAGATCACGGGCAAGGTGGTCAGCCTGACCGACTTCGGTGCTTTTGTGGAGCTGGAAGAAGGAGTGGAAGGCCTGGTCCACATCTCGGACCTGACCTGGTCACGTAAACAGGTTCATCCCAAGAAGATCCTCTCCCAGGGCGAAGAGGTCCTCGTCACCATCCTGGACGTCAATCCAGAAACAAAACGGATCTCACTGGGGCTGAAACAGTCCAGCCCCCATCCCCTGGAGATCCTGCAGCAGACATACAGCCCCGGCGCCCGCGTCAAGGGAACCATCACAAGCATCACCGATTTCGGCGCCTTCATGGAAGTGGAAAAAGGACTCGAAGGGCTCATCCATATCTCCGACCTCAGCTGGAAGAAGATCAAACATCCCTCCGATGTCCTCAAGGTAGGAGACGAGACGGACGCTATCATCCTGAATATCGACGTCAACCGCCAGAAGTTCTCTCTGGGCATCAAACAACTGGAGGGCGACATCTGGGAGGATTTCTTTAAACGGCAGAAGTCTGGAGACCTGGTCAAGGTCAGTGTGGTCCGGATCGCCAGCTTCGGAGTATTCGTAGAGATCACTCCGGGAATCGAGGGTGTGGTCTTCCTATCCGAGCTGGATGACAAGAAGATCGAAGATCCCAACGAGATATGCAGCGTGGGGGACGAGCGCACGGCCAAGTTGATCAAGATGAACCAGGTCGACAAAAAAATATCTCTGAGTTTCAGGCAGGCCCAGCTGGATATGCAGAAGATGGAGTATCAGAAGTACATGAGCAATCAGGATGACCGCATGACCCTGGGAGACCTGATGAAGGATCAGCTCAAGAACATCGACACCCCGAAAACCAAAAAGAAGGAGAAAAAGGATGATTAAGGCAGATCTCATCAACCGGATCGCTGAGGAGATGGACATATCCAAACAGGAAGCCGAGACCGGCGTCAACCTGTTTTTCGAAACCATAAAAGATGCGCTTCAACGGGGTGAAGAGATTGAACTGCGGGGATTCGGCAGCTTCCGCTTCCGTACGCGCGATGCCCGGGCGGGACGCAATCCCCGCACCGGCGAACCCGTCCAGGTCCCGCCCAAGAAGGTCCTCTACTTCAAGCCGAGCAAGCTCCTTAAAAACATGATCAACAGCTGATGGAATACATCAATGCTCCTTGGAGAGCCCAGTACGTCAAGAGCGTGTACAAAACCAAGGGGTGCATTTTCTGCCAGGCTGGGAAAAAAGGGGAAAAGGATGACCGGGAAGCGTTCATCCTGTACCGTGGACAGGATAATTTCGTCATCCTGAACAAATACCCCTACACTCCGGGACATTTGATGATCGCCCCTTTCCAACACCTTGATTCCCCCGAAAACGCGACGCGGACGGCAGCGCACGAGATGGACGACATCCAGGTGCTCTGTCTGAAGATCCTGCGGGCGCACTATCAGCCCCAGGGTTTCAACCTCGGCATGAATCTCGGAAAATGTGCCGGGGCAGGGGTTGCCGGCCACTACCACATCCATATCATCCCGCGCTGGCCCGGAGATTCCAATTTCATGCCCCTGGTGGGAGAGACACGCGTGGTGATAGAGCCCCTGGAAACCACATTCGAACAGCTCACTCCCCATTTCCGGGAGCGCACATAACCAGATTCTCTCAGTCATGAGGTATCCATGGATTTTGAACTGAATGAAGAACAGTTGATGCTGCGGGATATGGTGCGGAATTTTGCCAAGAACGAGATCGATCCCGTTGCAGCGGGGCTTGAATCGAGGCATGAGTTTCCTCAGGATCTTCTGAAGAAGCTGGCAGACCTGGGGCTGCTGGGGATGGCGATCCCCGCAGAATATGACGGGATCAAGACCGATTACGTCTCGCTCATGATCACCCTGGAGGAGATCAGCCGATCCATGCCCGCCCTGGCCGTCATCCTCTCAGTCCACAGTTCTCTCTTCAGCTACGCCCTCTTGAAATACGGGAATGACAACCTGAAAAAAGCCTACCTTCCCAAGGCTGCCTCAGGGGAGATCCTGGGCGCATTCTCCCTGACAGAACCGGGCGCCGGATCGGACATCTCCGCCCTGTCCACTCGGGCTGTTCACAGGGAGGATCGTTTCGTCCTGAACGGGACAAAGGCCTGGGTATCCAATGGACACAATGCGGGTGCGTTCATCCTTTTCGCCCAGACAGAAGTGGAATCTGGGGGAAAGAAGCTCAGCGCATTCCTCGTGGACCGCAACGCTCCCGGGCTGAGTGTCTCCAAGATCGAAGAAAAGATGGGTCTGAACGCTTCCATCACCACGGATCTGGTGCTGGAAGGCTGTGAGATCCCGGAGGGAAATCTGTTGGGAGAAGAGGGCAAGGGCGCTTCGATCGCCCTGCACTGCCTGGACTGCTCCCGGATCGGGATCGCCGCTCAGGCGGTAGGGCTTTCCCAGCGCGCCCTGGACGAGGCCATCGCGTATTCCCAGCAGCGCGAGGCCTTCGGCGCACCCATTTCTCAGCTCCAGGCCATCCAGTTCATGCTGGCCGACATCGCGACGCTCACCGAGGCTTCCCGCCTCATGACCTACAGGGCCGCGGCGCAGTATGACCTTGGGAGACCGCTCTCCACTGCTGCCGCCATGGCCAAGCTGTACGCTTCGGAAGCGGCCAACAAGATCGTCTATCAAGCGCTCCAGATCCATGGAGGATACGGTTACTCCCGGGAGTTTCTGATCGAACAGCTCTATCGCGACGCCCGAGTACTGTCCATTTACGAAGGCACTTCCGAGATCCAGCGGATGGTCATCGCCCGGTCCCTGCTCAAGGAGTGATCCAGACCGACACTAGATAACGAGGTAATTCGATGCTAAAGAACATGCGCAAGAACGTGAAAACCCTGGCTCCCGTACTCTGGTTCGTGATCCTAGCGTTCATCGTCACGATTTTCGTGGACTGGGGTGGCGCCGGACGTGTGAGCGGCGGACAGGGGTCCGATACGATCGCTACCGTGGGCGGCGAAAAGATCCCGCTCGACCTTTACGTCCAGGGCCTTCAGCAGAGGATCGAAGCCCTGCAGCAGCAGCTGCCGGAGCTGGACCAGAATTTCATCCAGCAGCTCAACGTCCCCCAACAGGTCCTGGAGCAGGTCATCCAGCAGGCACTTCTGCTCCAGGTGGCCGCGGATATGGGCATCCAGGCTTCCAATGACGAGATCGCTGAAAGGGTCAAGGCCCTGCCAGTATTCCAGAAAGACGGCCAGTTCGTGGGATTCGAAGAATACCAGCGCATCCTGAATTGGAACCGGACATCGACCGCTCAGTTCGAGCAGGGTCTGGAGAAGGAGATCAAGATCGAGAAGGCTGTCAAGCTGATCACCTCGGGTGTCACGGTGTCCGCGGACGAGCTCTGGGACAACTACAAGAAGATGAATGAGAGCGCCAAACTGGAATACCTCGTCATCCCGGAAGATAAGATGGAGCTTTCAGAGGAGCCCTCCGTAGAGGAGCTCCGCGAATATTTCCAGGCACATCCGGATGAATACCAGATCCCCGAGAAGAGAGCCAGTTCCTATGTGTTCCTCGACAATGAGGAAATCAAGCTGGAAGTTCGGCTCGAAGAGGACGAGATCGAAGCGTACTACGAAGACAACCTGTCCCAATTCGAAGATCCCGAGGCCGTCAAGGTCAGCAGGATCTTCCTTTCCCTGGGCGACAAGGAGCCCGGGATGCTGGTGGCCGAGATCGATGACATCCGGGAACGGATCCGACAGGGGGAGGATTTTGGAGAGCTCGCCAAGACACTCTCACTGGATGAAAAAGCCGAAGCCGGGGGGGACTGGGGAGAGTTCGAATGGAGACGGCTGTCTCCGGAAGAACAGACCGTCATCGAGGGCCTGGACCAGGACAACCTGTCCGAGACCGTCGAGACCGCCGATGGGGCCTCGCTTTTGAAGGTCACAGAGAAACGGCCGTCCGTGCAGAAGAGCCTCGATGAGGTCAAGGAACAGATCGAAGGTACTCTCACAGATCAGAAGACCCAGGAATTGGCGGAGGAGCGGATCGCCCTGCTTGAGAAAGAGGCCAAACGTGACAAGAACCTTGAAACAGCCGGACAGAGGCTGGGCTATTCTCTCCAGCAAACAGGGCCATTGGCCGAAGGTGATCCTATCCTGGACATCGACTCCTCTGGATCGATCAGCCGAGCCCTGTTCGGTCTCGAGACCGAAGAGATCTCCACTCCCGTCTACACCTACTCGGGAGTCGGGCTGGCCCAGCTGACAGGTATCGAGCCCTCCAGGCCCGCCACATTCGAGGAGGCGGAAACCGACATCAAAGAAGACCTGGACCTGGAGAGGAAGCAGCAGTTGGCTCTGGAGAAGGCCTCCGAGGTCCGCTCCGAGCTGGAGAACCGCTCTTTCGATCAGGTGTCTGAAACCCACGATCTCGAACTCAAGACCTCGGAGGAACACAAGCGGGAACAGTATCTCAGCGTGGTCGGGGAAAGTCTCGAGATCGATGCATACGTCTTCGATTCACCACTGGAGCAGCTGAGCGAACCGCTGCGTTATGAGAATGGATTCATCCTGATGCGCGTACTCGAGCGCAAAGAGGTCACACGCGAGGAATTCGAGGGGGACAGGGAGACGGAAAGGCAGAATCTGTTGGACCAGAAGCGAAACATGGTATTCGCCTCCTTCTACACCAAGCTGAGGGAGGAAAAGAAGGTGGAGCCCAACTACGGACTGTTCTTCCAGATCAACCAGCAGATCCTTTCGTACTTCACGCGCTAGGGCTCTATCGGTCGTTCTTGACCAACCGATAGAGGAGCTGACGTGTGCGTTTCTCCATGGCCGACCGGAAACGGGAGATCATCAGGGAAATATCCTCCGCCGAATAATCCGATACCTTGAGCGGCTGCCCAATGCTAATCTTGATCTTCCCGGGAACGACCCAGGGCATATGCGTCCCGAACATCGCGACCGGAACCACGGGAATGATGAGGCCATGCTCCCTGAAGATTTCTGAGCACAGAACTGCCGGACCGCTCCGGAATTCGCTGACATAGGGGTGAGGATCCTGCGGATTGATCCGCCCCCTGCCCTGCAGTAGGACCACTGCACGCCCCTCCAAGAGAAAATCCTTACACCTCTGGAGCGCCTGTGTTTTGCCTCCCGTCAGGTCGACGGGGATGGTCCCGACTCTGCCGATGTTGTCAGCCATGAAATTGACAAAGGGGATCTTGATGGGCCTGATGGCGGCATCGAACAGTACGCCGAATTCCTTCAGGTGCAGCCTCAAATGATTTCGAATGAGAGCATTGAAACTCTGCCTCGTGAAAATCTCCTGGTTGGCCGTGAAGTGGATATGGCGGGGGATTATCTGCAGCAGGGCGCCGATATCCTTGTAGCTCCCGATGTGGTTGCCGACGATCACCACGGGTCCCTGCATCGGCAGGTTCTCCATCCCCGTCACGTTCAGAGTCTTGCCGAACAGGGCGAGCCTGACCCATTTCATGAGAGTCGGTTTCATGCGGCGAAAATGTCTTTCGTAGGCCTCCATGTCCACGGTCGTTTTCCCAATCCTGATATTAACACTTTTCTCATCACGGTCAAAGTCCGCATCGACTGCAACCCTCCTCATCCCGCCCAGATTTCCGGATGGGGCTTGCATAAAATGAGAGATTGGTTTAAATATGAGCCCATGCGGTTGGAGACAAACACGAGGGAGGGGACATGATCCGGATACTTCGGGGAGCCGATGTCTTTGCGCCCGATCCATTGGGCATTCGGGATGTGGTGGTGGCAGGAGAGCGGATCGAGGCCATACTGCCGGCCGGGACGGCTGAGTTCTCCGGCCTGCCCGTCGAGGAAGTGGACCTCTCCGGCCGCGTCCTGGTCCCGGGTTTTATCGACAGTCATGTTCACATCCTGGGAGGCGGAGGCGAGGGCGGGCCTGCCACTCGAGCCCCGGAGATCCAGCTGGAGGATATCGTCACCAGCGGTGTCACCACTCTGATCGGCTGCCTTGGCACGGATGGGACCACGCGTCACATGAGCTCGCTGCTTGCCAAGGCCAACGCCCTGGACAGGGAAGGGATCACCACGCTGCTCTTCACGGGATCCTATGAGGTCCCCGTGAAAACACTGACCGGGAGTGTAAGGTCGGACCTGATCCTTATCCAGAGGGTCATCGGAGCCGGCGAGATCGCTCTCTCAGACCACCGTTCCTCACAGCCGACCTTCGACGAATTCGCCCGCCTGGCAGCGGAATGCCGAGTGGGAGGGATGCTGGGCGGCAAGGCCGGGATCCTTCACTGTCACCTGGGAGACGGACCCCGGCGGCTCGAATATCTGTTCCGGCTTATCCGGGAGACGGAGATCCCGGCCACGCAGGTCATCCCCACCCATATCAACCGCAATCCAGAGCTCCTGGACGAGGGCATCGCCTACGTGAAGGAGGGAGGCTGCGTGGACCTGACCGCGGACCTGGATCCGGATCTCACTGACGATGGCCACCTGAGCATCGCCCGTTCGATCCGCAGCTGCCTGGATGCGAATATCCCCCTGTCGAGGGTGACGGTCAGCTCCGACAGCAATGGCAGCATGCCGGTCTTCGATCGTGAGGGCAGGCTCACCGGACTGACCATCGCTACGCAGAAGAGCTTGCTTGCCAACTTCAGGTTCCTGATCGCGAACCGGATCCTGGAGCTGCCGGACGCACTGAGGCTCCTGACACTCAATCCGGCAGGCGCCTACCAGCTGGAGAGGAAGGGCGGGATCCGGAGGGGCAGCGACGCAGACCTGCTGGCCTTTGACCGAGACTGGGCACTGACGGAGGTCATGTCCCGAGGCCGCTTGATGATGTCCGGCGGGAGCCTCCTGGCCCGAGGCACCTTCTCGGCCGCTAAGGATGGATGAAGGAAGAAGGAATAAGACAATAAATCCGTAAGAATTAAGGATCGCACGCATGAACGACAGCCATTCATCAGGCCGCCCTGACCGGAAAGCGCCCAGCTTCGGCGTGGCCATGCTCCCGCTGGTAGCCATGGGCCTGCTCCTGGGAATCGGCTATGGAGTCTACCAGATCCGCCCCCAGGTGCTCCTGGTCGCCGCCGCATTCCTCACGGGCTGCCTGGGCTTTTTTCTCCGCTTCACCTGGAAGGAGATGGAAAAGGGGATCGTAGACGGCATCCACAAGGCTATGCCCGCCATCCTGATCATGCTCTGTGTGGGAGTGCTCATCGGTGCGTGGATCGCCAGCGGAACGATCCCCATGGTCATATACTACGGGCTCAAGTTCATCTCCCCCAAATATTTCCTCGTGACCGCCTGTTTCGTGTGTTCGCTCACCTCCCTGGCCACGGGGACTTCCTGGGGTACCATCGGAACCTTGGGGGTGGCCTTCATCGGGATCGCCATGGGGCTGGGCATGCCTCTGGGGCAGGCGGCAGGTGCGATCGTGGCCGGGGCCTACTTCGGAGATAAAATGTCCCCGTTCTCCGATGTGACCAACCTGGCGCCGGTGGCTGCGGGTTCGAACCTGTTCGATCACATCAAACACATGATGTGGTCATCTACGCCGGCCTGGCTGATCGGGCTCCTGGTCTATTTCCTGATCGGCCTCCGTTATGGGGATGCTCAGATAGAAACGGAGGACATGATCCTGATCATGCAGACCCTGAAGGAAAACTTCCACTTCCATATTCTGCTGTTCCTGCCCATGGTCATCGTATTTTATTTTGCCGCCACCAAGAGACCCACTATCCCGGGGATGCTGCTCTCGTCCATCGTAGCCGGGGCCCTGGCCATCATCTTCCAGAAGGCCTCGATCCCGGAGATCGCCACGGCTGTGAACACCGGATATCAGGCTTCAACCGGGGTCGAGCAGGTAGATAACCTGATATCACGGGGAGGCATGATGAGCATGATGGAGACTCAGCTGGTAGCGTTCACGGCTTTCAGCTTCGGCGGCATCATGCAGGCGACAGGCCTGCTCTCCGTGATCCTGGACAAGGTGATGCGCTTTGCCAACCGCGTATGGAGTATCGTATTGACCACCATCGGTACAGCCATCGTGACCGCGATGGTGACCGGTAGCTCCTATCTCTCCATGATCATCCCGGCAGAGCTCCTGGCTCCGGTCTACAAGAGGTACGACCTGGCAGCCAAAAATCTCTCCCGGATCATCGAGGAGAGCGGGGCCATCATCGTCCCCCTGATCCCCTGGAGTATGGCCGGCGTTTACATCACCGGCACTCTGGGAGTCGCGACCTTTGATTATCTGCCCTGGGCGGTCATGAACTACGTCTCGGTGCTGATTCTAGCTATCTTCGGATTCACGGGCTTCAGCATGGCGCCGCGGGTACGCGACGACGAGACCGAGATCGGCTCCTAGCCCAGAGGCTCTGAGGGGCGATCTCACAACATCTGTTTCGTCGCGATGGGATCGAAGTAGGAGACTCTGGTTTATTCGTCGTCGAGGCTTCCGAAGGCCTTTTTGAACTTGTCCTGGGCCTCCTTTTTTTTCTTGCGCGCCAGCTCGGCAGTAGAGGCGAACCTCTGATCCATCCCCGCCTGCTTCTGTTTTTCCCTGGCCATCAGGTCGTCCAGGGAGCTTTTCTCTTTCGCGGCCTTCTCAGACTTGATGATCTCTCCTGACTTGGTGTCGATCCAGAGCCGCGTACGACAGCAGGGGCAATGGACGGGGATGATGTCCTCATTCTGATCTTTCATTACCCTAAATAATACCACCATCGCCGCGGGATTCCTATGATATTCCCGGCCCTTCCTGGTCTCCTGACCCCGGGACCTCGATGCAGTGCTTCTTAATGAGCTTGAACAATCCCTGTCGGCTCAACCCGATCTCCTGGGCTGTACGGGTTCGGTTGTAGTTGAAACGGTCCAGAGCCTGTCGGAGAAAACGCTTTTCAAAGTCCGCTTTGGCCCGGAAATAGTCGTATGGGGAAGCGCCTGTCGGCTCGGTGTAGGGATATATCCGAGTTGAGAGGTCCCTCTCGGTGATGAATGACGTGTTATTGCATAGGACCAGGCACCGCTGGATCTCGCCCTGGAGCTCCCGGACATTCCCCGGCCATTCATACTCCTGCAGGAGCGCCATGGCGGTGGGAGACAGATAGACGCGTTCTCTTTTCATCTCCACACAGAATTTGTCTAGAAAATGGTCGACCAGTGGGATGATGTCCTCCCGACGGCGGCGCAGAGGTTCGATCTCAACGGGAAGGATCTTCAAGCGGTACAGCAGGTCTTCCCTGAAGGCACCCTCGGAAACTCTGCTCTCGATATTCTGGTTGGTGGCGCTGATAAACCGGACATCGATCGGACGCGCCCGGACATCGCCCACTCTGCGTATCTCCCGCTCCTCGATAAGCCGCAGGAGCTTGGCCTGCAGGTGAGAAGGCAGGTCTCCGATCTCGTCCAAAAACAGGGAGCCGCCGGAGGCTTCCTCCACCAGCCCCGGCTTGTCTCGGACCGCACCGGTGAAGGCCCCTCGGACATATCCAAAAAGCTCGCTCTCGATCAGATGTTCGGGCAGAGCGGCACAATTGACAGCAACAAAACGAGACCGAGATCGAGGGCTGCGCCGATGGATTGAGCGCGCCACCACCTCTTTGCCGGTACCGCTCTCTCCTCCGATAAAGACAGGGGCAGAAGAATCCTTGAACTTTTCGATCAGGGCGAGAACCCGCAGTAAGGCACGACTTTTTCCGATCAGGTCCACATGGGGAGACGCCTGGGCCTCCCCAGCGGCCTCATCCAGGTGATGACACAAGTTCCCTCCCATAACGTCACTGTATTGGTAACGTTTCTAGGGCAGGGATTTTCTCATCCCGGAAAAGTGGATCTGGAAATCCGCAGACCGAAACGAATATATATGCGGAGGTTCATGAAGGGGGGAAGTCAGTTCCTGGGCTTGAGGGCTTGCAGTTTGGCTGTCACATCCCGAAACTCCGGGTTCCATGCGGCAACCTCATTATAAAACTTGAACGCATTCTTGCCGTCTTTCATCGACTCATAGAGGGAAGCCAGCTCGAACTTGAGGGCGAACGATTGGTGGGAATCCTTTGCCGCCTGTTCCAAGGCTTTTTCCAGCCAACGGACCGCTTCTTTCGGTTCTTCTTTCTGTGTATAACAATGGCTGATCAGCGTGAGGCTGTCGATCTCCAGCTTCTTGCTGTTGACCGCCAGCTTACATTCTTTGATGGCCTCATCGAACAGTCCCTGCCCCATGAAGGCAACAGCCAGGTTGTAGTGACTCTCATAGTCATCCTGATCCACCTTCTGGTCCAGGGCTTTGCGGAAGTCGGTCACGATATCCGTCAGAGCCTTCTCCACGCTGGCAGTGTCGCCCCGGATCTGGACACTGCAGATGGCTTCAATCGCATCCAGCTCGTCACCGATGATGTCCTTCACATCAAAATAGGCTTCCTTGCCATCGTTCTCCTGCATCACGATGGGGATGAGGTCGGTTTCGGCGAAAATATCGGCAGCCGACAGATGGCCATCCACGAGCTCATCGGCAAATGCCTGGGGGCCTCCCTTCGGCATGATGCCCGAGAGTTTATCCAGGAGCTCGGTCTCCTGCTTGTGGACCTTGCCGATCTTCTGGGCAAGGTTTTGGGTCTTGCTTCCAGCCGTGATCCGTTTGATCTCTTTGATCCTTTCGAACACTTTTTTCTCATCGGGGTAACGCATCATCAGGTTGTCCAGAATACGCCTGGCATTCTTGAACAGCCCCTGTTCGATATACAGATCGACCTTGGAGAGCGTTGAATCGATGATCTCAGACGTTTCATCGACTCGGACGGAGAAGGGCTCTTCCATTGCCTCTCCCTCCCCTCCGCCCAATTCCCCCTTGAGAAATCGGAAATCGGAATAATAGGTCTGGTTCTTGGGAAACATCTCTACCAGCTCCGCCAAAAGTGCCAGGACTTTTTTCAGGAGCTTATTCTTGCGATACTGTTCGATCAGGACGCCGTAGATGACCTCGAGATCCTTGGGCTGTTTCTTCTGCTTGTAGATGCCGGCCAGTTTTTCGAGTGTGGGTAGATGGACCTTTTTCGAGTCGAGCACCAATCCCAGGAGGCCGATAGCCTTATCCACCATCTGCTTTCGTACCAGGGTATCGACCAGAGGTTCATACAACTCGAAGGTCAGGTCCAGCTCGCCGCGTAATATCAGGATGCGTCCCTTCTTGACCCTTGCCTCCACCTCTTTGGGACGCAGAGAGATGATCCGGGAAAACACCTTTTCCGCTTCCTGGGGATTTTCATCCTCAAGATGCAGGTTCCCGAGGAGATAGAGGGCCTTGATGTTATCCTTGTCCTTCTTCAGGAAAGACTTGACGAGCTCGAGCGCCTCCCCCTTTTTATCCTCACGGCGGTACAGCTCGATCAGATTGGTCAGGGTCCGTGGATAATCCTCCTTCAGCGCTCTGGCTTGTTCGAGAACCTTACGCGCTTCCTCCAGCCGCTTCTTCCGCATGAAGGATTCGGCCACGGTATTGTACTCTTCGACCGCCTTGTCGCCCTGGCCCTGCTGGCTTAGAAGCCCGGCCAGCGTGAAACGGGCATCCAGGTCTTCCGGGCTCAGTTCCAGGAGAGTTTCGTAGGCTTGGATCGCCTCCGGGTTCTTGCCCTGTTTTTCCCGAGACTTGGCCAGCTTGGAATATTCCCTCCTGGCCTCGGAAGTAAATCCCTGATTATCATAGAGGCGGGCGAGCTTCTGGATCGCCTCTGGATACTCGGAATCGATGCGGCCGATCCTCTTCAATATAGCGATCGCCTTGGAATTCAGGCCTTTCTCTTCGTAGAAATCGGCGATCTTAAGGAGTTCTTCGACGGCCTTCCTCTTCTGACCGGCCCGAACATAGAGGTCGCCGATCTGAGTGCGTATGGGGATGTCCTGTTCAGTGCCCGAAATAAGCTTCTGCAGCTCGAGGATGGCATCCAGAGGCTTGCCCCTCTTGGTCAGCTTTTCCACCTGAGCCTCGATCCGGGCCCTCTCTCTGCTCATAAGTCGGCTCTGTCCTTCAGGTTGAATGTCCTCCGGTGAAACACCGTGGGCCCCAGTTTCCTGAGCGCCTGATAGTGCTCCCGGGTTCCATATCCCTTGTGTTTGGCAAGGCTGTAACCCTCAAAGAGGCGGTCCAGATGCACCACTATCTCGTCTCTCAGCACCTTGGCGACGATCGATGCCGCCGCGATCGTGATGCTTTTTTTGTCTCCTTGAGGAACTTTTTCCTGAGGATAATGTACTCCATTCAGTCTGAAACCGTCAACCAAAAGAAAGTCGGGCTCCTCGGACAGCATCCCGATGGAGCGGCGCATGGATTCAAGCGACGCCCAATGGATGTTCTGTTCCTCGATCTCGACATTGCTCGCCATCCCCCAGCCCACGGACTGGGCGTGCTGGAGAATCAGCCGGCACAACCGCTGTCTCTTGCGGGGAGACAGCTGTTTCGAGTCATTGATTTCACACATCCAATCGCGAATCCTCCCTTCGATCTTAGCGGGCGGAAACACCACGGCCGCCGCTACGACCGGCCCGAACAGAGCCCCTCGTCCGGCCTCATCAAGACCTGCGATAGCCCTGTACCCTTGGGACAACGCACTTTTTTCCAGTTGAAAATCTGGCATTTTACTCTCAAAGCTGTTTTAAAACCGAACCTTTGAGATGATACACCAAATTTACTCGCATCTGCAATTCTCGCTGAGATGTTCCCTGCACTCCGCGAGAGCAGCGGCTGCGGGCGGCACTATAGACATCGCCCAGGATAATTTAGTCAATCCAGGAGGGGAGGATTCGGATTTTAGAATGCGATCCGGAGTAATTTTTCCGGATCAGGAGGGCCGGGACCTCAGCGGGCTTCTTTGATTCTAGCGGCTTTGCCCCGCAGGTTTCTCAGGTAATAGAGCTTGGCCCGCCTGACCTTCCCGCGCCGGACGACCTCGATCTTTCGGATCATCTTGGAATGCAGAGGGAAGACACGTTCCACACCGACTCCGAAGGACAACTTTCGCACCGTGAAGCTCTCGCGGGAGCCGGATCCTTTCCTTGCGATCACGTCGCCACGGAAGACCTGGATCCTCTCTTTGTCGCCTTCCCTGATAACCACATGGACCTTGACGGCATCACCAATATTGAAGGACTCTATATCCTGCTTAAGCTGTTTTTCCTCGACTTTGTCAATGAGATTCATGGGTATTTCCTTTCCTTTCGTTTTTTATCTCGGCCAGCATCCGCTCTTCGTCCCGTGTCAATCTCTTCCGATCCAAAAGATCTGGCCGAGTTCGCCAGGTCTTCTCCAGCGAACGCTTTAAGCGCCATTGTTCTATCTGCTCATGATTCCCGGACACAAGTACATCCGGGACCTTCATCCCTTTGAAATCCCGGGGCCGTGTGTACTGAGGATGTTCCAGCAGTTCCTGACTGAAACTCTCAGAAGCAACCGACTCCTGTTTTCCCACGACTCCCGGCACAAACCGGGAAACCGCATCCACGACGACCGTGGCGGCCGGCTCTCCCCCGGTCAGGATGTAATCCCCGACGGAGACCTCATCCGTGATCAGGTGCCGGATCACCCGCTCGTCTACTCCTTCATAGCGCCCGCAGATGAGGATCATGCCCGATTCTCCGGCCATCGCCTCAGCCCTGCGCGTATCGAACGGTTTCCCCCTCGGCGAGAGGAGGAACACGGGAGTCTGCCCGGACACCCGGATCTGTTCCACGGCTGCGAAGACCGGCTCGGGCTTCAAGACCATTCCCGGGCTGCCACCGAAGGGGCGATCATCCACCTGACGGTGCTTATCGGTCGCGAAATCGCGGAGGTTATGGACGTTCACGCTAATGAGCCTTTTTTCGATCGCCTTTCCCACAACTCCGGCTGAAAAAACCGTTTCAAACATCTCCGGGAAAAGCGTAATTATATCAAATCTCATTTAGATCCAAAAGCCCTTCGGGCGGATCGATCACGACCCGCCTGTTCTGGAGGTCAAACTCCCGGCAGATCGTGCCGATCAGCGGGATCAAGATCTCGCGCTCCCCGGACTCCACGACCAGCAGGTCGCTGCCGGATACGGTTATGAGGTCCTTGATCCTGCCGACCTCCCTGCCCTTCAGGGTCACGACCGAGAATCCCTCGATCTCGTGAAAATAATACTCGCCCTCTGCGAGGGGATGCAGGTCTTCTTCTGCAACGAAGGCTTCGGAGCCGATAAACTCCTCAGCCTGGGAGATTGACTCGACCCCCCTTAGCTGGACGATGTAGAATTCTTTAAAAACGCGAACGGCTTCGACTTGGTATGCGTCTAGGCGGCTCTCTCGCTCAATATAAAGCCGTGAAAAAAAAAGGCTCTGCGGGACTGCCCGCCCGAATCCGAAGCTCGCCTTTCCTCCCCTGAGTTTTGACGACCTTCCCGATGCTGATCAATTCACACCTTTTCGATGATCTCCAGGTTATATCTCCTCTTCTCTTTCATGCCGGCGGCACCGAGAATAACCCTGATCGCGCGAGCAGTACGTCCTTGTTTTCCGATAACCTTTCCGAGATCTTCCGGAGCGACCTTGAGCTCCAGGATTGTGGTCTGCTCCCCCTGAAGTTGAGAAACTACGACTTTGTCCGGAGTGTCCACTAAGGCTTTGGCGATCAATTCTACGAGTTCTTGCACTGTAACCTCCTTATTGTGTGGCTAAACCGATGGTTTTTCGGACTTAGAGACTTTATTTAAAAGCGACTGAACCGTTTTGGACGCTTTAGCTCCGTTCTCCAGCCAGTAATTCGCTCTTTCCATGTCGATACTGATCTCTGCCGGCTCTTTCAAGGGGTCATAGAAGCCGAGGATCTCCTTGGCTTTACTTTCCCGAGGCCGTCGGCTATCGGTCACGATCACACGATAAAAAGGTCTCTTCTTTGCACCCAGTCTCATTAATCGAATTGCTACCATTTTTTACCTATTCTTCTCCATTGTAGTAAATTGTGATGATATCGGAAAAAAAACTCAAAGTCAAGGCCATCCTGTCCACCCCCACAGGTGCTCCCACCCTCCCAAAGGGCCTCGAGAAACGCGCTTTTCCTGTCCACCGCCACAGGTGCTCCCACGCCATCTCTCCTCCTTGGGTTATGGTGCCGCGATGGATCGGTATCAGTGAGGGAAGGACGAGAGCATCTTCTGAAACTGAGGCTTCTTCATCATCTTCCGCATCTCCTGGTACTGTTTGAGCAGCTGGTTGATCTCTGCCACGGGCCTCCCGCTCCCGCGGGCGATCCGCAGCCGGCGGCTGCCGTTGATAAGCTTGGGGTTCTCCCTCTCCCTGGGCGTCATGGAGTTGATTATGGCCTCGAAGTAAACCACCTTGTTGTCGTCCACCTGCATCTTGGACATCTGTTTGAAGGGGCCGCCTACCGGGAGGTCGCTGAGGATCTGAGACAGGGAACCCATTTTCTTGAGCTGGAGGAGCTGCTTACGAAAATCCTCCAGGGAAAACTCCTGTTTCTTCAGCCTGCGGGCCAGTTCCTCTGTCTCCTTCTGGTCCGTCTCCTTTTCGGCCTTTTCGATCAGGGACAGTACGTCGCCCATCCCCAGGATGCGCGATGCCATGCGGTCGGGGTGGAAGGTATCCAATCGGTCGAACTTTTCCCCCACACCCACGAACTTGATCGGCTTCCCAGTCACCGAAACGATGGACAGCGCCGCGCCTCCCCTGGAATCCCCATCCAGCTTCGTCAAGATGATGGACGTGAGCCCGATCCTGTCCGCGAACTCGGAGGCACTCTTGACAGCATCCTGCCCGGTCATCGCGTCTCCCACATAGATGGTTTCGACAGGTTCCAGGATATCCCTGGCCAGCCGCAGCTCTTCCATGAGCTTCTCATCCACATGCAGGCGTCCGGCTGTATCCACGATGAGTGGATCGTGGCCGTGCTCGCGGGCATGCGCCTTGACCTCTCTGAGGGCCTTCTGGGGCCGGGCCAATTGGTCCCGAGACAGATCATAGAAGGGGATGGAGAGAGTTTCCCCGATGATCTTCAGCTGGTCCTGTGCGGCGGGGCGCTTCATGTCGAAGGAGACCAGCAGAGGTTTCCTCTTCTGTTCCATCACCTTCAGGGCCAGCTTACCGCAGGTCGTTGTCTTGCCGGCACCCTGCAGCCCTACCAGCATGAAGACCGAGGGAGGAACAGGCAAGAACTCCAGCTTGCTCTCTGCCTGTCCCAGCATGGTGGTGAGCTCATCGCGGACGATCTTGATGACCTGTTGGGCCGGGGTCAAGCTTCCCAGGACCTTCTCGTCCAGCGCCTTTTCCTTGATGTGCGCCTCGAACTCCTTGACAACCTTGTAGTTGACGTCCGCCTCCAGGAAGGCCATGCGGAGCATCTTCAGGGCCTCCGTCATGTTCTTCTCGGTGATCTTGGCCTCACCGCGGAGGTATTTGACGACGGATTGCAGGCGGTCCGATATCTGGTCGAGCATGAATATACCTTGGAATTCGATTCCTTTTGAATGGCCATTATACCTTGAGTACCCCATAAAATCCAGGTGGTTGGGGTGGAGAGATGAAGAGTGTGCATCTTACTCCTTTTAAGGTGGGTGGTGGGGTGGAGAGATGGCGGTGGTTGGGGTGGAATGATGGCGGTGGACTGGAAAAGCGCATGTCTCGAAGCCCTTTGGGTGGGAGGGAGCACCTGTGGGGGTGGACTGGACGGCCTTGACAAAAAAAAAGATTCATCATAAGGTAATTAGCACGAAAAAGGCCCTTCTCATTTTCTGAGGAGAAAATACATGAAAGCCAAAATAGATTATCCGGAAATCCTTAAACTTATAGACCTCCTCGACGAGCGGAACCTGTCTCGCTTCGAGCTGGAAGTGGAAGGATTCAAGATCAGTATAGGCCGAGGCGATACTTCAGCGACTCCTCTTGAGATCGTGACAGCAGCAGCCTCACAGTCAGGGGCCGCCTCCTTGAAGACCGCCCAAGAGGCCTCCCCAGAGCAGGAAGAGCGCGAAGACCTGGATTATGTGTCTTCCCCCATGGTCGGCACCTTCTACCGGTCGTCCGATCCCTCATCACCTCCCTTTGTGGAGAAAGGTGAAACAGTGAAAAAGAACCAGACGCTCTGCATCATAGAGGCCATGAAGCTCATGAACGAGATAGAGGCGGATGTCGATGGCGTCGTCGAGGAAGTCTACGTCAAGAACGGCAAGCCCGTCGAATACGGCCAGAAACTGTTTGCCATCAAGTCTGCATAAGGGCTCACACATGTTTTCCAAGATCCTGATCGCCAACCGCGGAGAGATCGCCCTCAGGATCATCCGCTCCGCCAAAGAACTGGGATTGAAGACCGTTGCCGTGTATTCAGAGCCGGACAAAAACTCCCTGCATACCATGATGGCCGACGAGAAGGTCTGTATCGGACCGGCCAAGGCCGCTGAAAGCTACCTCAACATACCCAACCTCCTCAGCGCAGCGGAGATCACCAAAGCGGATGCCATCCACCCGGGATACGGCTTCCTGGCGGAAAATCCCCGCTTCGCGGAGATATGTGAGACCTCGGGCATCACGTTCATCGGCCCCTCCGCTGAGGTGATGAGCCTCATGGGAGATAAGAGCCGGGCGCGGCAGGAGATGAAGAAAGCCAAACTCCCCGTCACTCCCGGTTCGGACGAGATCGTGGCCGATATCGACGAAGCGAAAAGGCTGGCCAAGAAGATCAAGTATCCTCTCATCCTCAAGGCTGCCTCCGGTGGGGGGGGCAAGGGCATGCGCATCGTCCGTACTTCGGCTACACTGGACGAGCTGTTCTCCATTGCCCAATACGAGGCCAAAGCCTCCTTTGGCGATCCGTCCCTTTACATGGAAAAATACATCGAGGGCGCCCGGCACATCGAAATCCAGGTCATCCGGGACGCCAGTGGCAATTCGCTGGCCTTTGGCGAACGGGAATGTTCGGTTCAGAGGAAACACCAGAAGGTTATCGAGGAGACTCCCTCTCCTTTCATCGATGAAAAAACGCGTAAAAGGATAACCAAAGCGGTCGAAGACGCGATCAGCTTCATCGATTATCAGAGCCTGGGGACCTTCGAATTCCTGGTGGACGAGCAGAAGAATTTCTACTTCATGGAGGCGAACACCCGCGTCCAGGTGGAGCACCCCATCACCGAGATGGTATACGGCATCGATCTCATAAAGGAACAGATCCGGCTGGCAGCTGGCGAGAAGCTCTCTCTGGGGCGCGACCTCCGGATGCAGGGCCACAGCCTGGAATGCCGTATCAATGCCGAAGATGCGGAGACATTCATCCCCTCACCCGGGAAGATCGATTTTCTCGTGCTGCCGGGGGGGCAGGGGATCCGGGTGGATACTGCAGCATACGACGGCTGGGTGATCCCCCCGGATTACGATTCGCTGCTTGCCAAGATCGTCGCGGTCGCTCCTTCCCGCAAAGAAGCCATCACCAAGATGCGGACGGCCCTGGAGATGACCACCATCGTGGGGATCAAGACGAACATCCCTCTCCATATCAACATCCTGTCCAATTCGGAATTCAAAAAAGGGAATTACAACATACAATTCCTGGAACGGATGCTGGACAAGCAGGTCAAGAAACGAAGGGGAACCTGAAACCCGTTACTCAGTTCCTCCGGCGGCGCGGTCCGCTCTGAAGGGACTTTTCCTCCAGTTCGAACTGAACACTCAAAGCGCCGGAGTTGTCATCGGTCACGAGCTCGTTTATCCCCAGGTACAGTTTCCCATTGATCGGCATCTCTACACTCTGCTCCGAGCCGATGTAAAAAAACTCTACGATCTCGTTACGCGTTTCCTCCCCGGTCTCTTCATCCACCTCGATCGAGATAAGCAGGACGACTTTCCCGATGAGGGCTCCGAAGTTCCTTTCCGGGACGGGCTGTTGGACGGTGGAAAATCCCAGGCCGTCGGGCCCACAGTAACCCCTGGGATTTCCCTGCTGCAGTGAGATCCCTCCCTGGGCGCTGAACGTGATCGTCTGGCCGGCCTTCACATCGAAGCGGGTGTCGGTCCATGACACATCGCCGGGAATCCCGATGCGGTAGAAGCGGCCCGTTTCCAGGACCGGCCGGGTTTCCTGCAGGATCTGTCCCGTGACCTCTGACTGACACCAAACAGCTCCGAGGGCGGCAGACAGGATGACGCAGCAGAGCGCCAGGGTCCTGAAGACTGCGAAGACAATACTCGCGGCCTTCGCTTTATTTATCAGGTACGAGGTTGACATGGTTTCAGCACCTTCCTACTGGCTTTTTTCACTCAGGGGATCGGTCCGGCGCAGCTGCAGCACACGGAGAAGCGAATCATGGATGAGGCCGTTCGAGGCCACGGTCTCCCGGCCTGAAGGATCCGGAGGTCCTCCGGTGAAATCGGTCACCCGGCCCCCCGCTTCGGTCACCATGAGCAGGCCTGCGGCCACGTCCCAGGCGGCGAGCTTGAGCTCCCAGAAACCGTCGAAGCGGCCGCAGGCCACGTAACACAGGTCCAGGGCCGCAGAGCCGCAGCGCCGGATGGCCTGGGCACGCACGGCGAAATCGGCGAAATGGTCCAGGTTATTGTCCCGACTCTCTCGGATATCATAGGGGAATCCCGTGGCGAGCAGGCTGTGATCCAATTCGGGCGTCGCAGATATGGAGATCCTGTGTCCATTGAGTTCGGCGCCCCCTCCCCGCTGGGCCGAGAACATATCTCGGCGCGTGGGATCGAACACAACACCGACGCATGTTTCCCCCAATCTCTGCAGGGCGATGGAGATGGAGAACACGGGAAATCCATGGGCGAAGTTCGTGGTCCCATCGAGAGGATCGATGATCCAGCGGAACTCTGATCCACGCTTCTCGGAAAGGCCCTCCTCCGCCAGGAAATCATGTTCGGGGAAGCGTTCCGATAAATGACTGACGATCACGTCCTGTGATTGTCTGTCGGACTCGGTGACGAGATCCACGGCCCCCTTGTAAGAGATCGAAGGTGTGGAAGAACGCTGCTCAGACAGCAGCTCCCCGGCCCGGTGCGCGGCCTCCTGGGCAGCCTTCAGGTAGGTCTCCCACTCCATAATAACTTATCTTATCAACTCCACCCTTATCATACAACTCCGGAGACCTGGGAATCCCATCGAATATTCCGGGGGAAGAGACGGTATATCTAACCGGGGCCGGTTGCTTCAACCCGCCAAACAGGTTAAAATTAACGGTCAAGAACTCACAAGATTGAAGGACTCCGTAGGGAAGCCTCAGGCCTTGAACCTTTTCAGACGAAGGACGTAGTTTAAAATGGCTCATTACAGAGTAAGGATCGAAAAGATGAACATCAAGAAACTCCTCATATTCCTGGCCGTCGTGGTCGTGATCGCAGTTATCGTTCTGTCCAATCTGCAGTCCAAGCGAGAAAAAGCCATCAAAGTCTCAGTGGAAAAGGTGGCTACGGATGATCTGGCCGCCATAATTTCGGCTTCCGGCGAGGTGAAGCCGAAGAAGAGCGTCAACATAAGCGCCCAGATCCCGGGCCGGGTCATAAAGATCGCCGTGGAGGAAGGGCAGGTCGTGCAGGAGGGGGACTTTCTGCTCAAGCTGGAAGCGACCCAATACGAGGCCAATGCCGATAGGGACAGGGCCTTCATCCGCTCCCTGAATGCCGAACTCATCAAGGCGGAAGCCAGCTTCAAGCGCGACGAGAATTCTCTGAAACGGCAGCAGAACCTGTGGGACAAACAGCTGATCTCCCGGGAGGAGCTGGAAGCCGCCACCGCCCAGTACGATATAGCGAATGCAACCAAAGACGCGATAACGTATCAGATCCGCCAAGGCGAAGCCTCTCTCAAGAGCACCCTGGATAACATCGAGAAGACCGTATACGTCGCTCCCATCGCGGGGATCATCGCGAGCCTGCAGGTGGAAGAGGGAGAGACAGCGCTGGTGGGGACCATGAACAATCCCGGCACCGTCCTCATGACCATCGCCGACCTGTCGGTCATGGAGGTAGAGGTCGAGGTGGATGAGACCGATGTCGTGGCGCTGGAGATCGGACACCCCGCGGAGGTCCAGGTCGACGCCCTTCCTGACCGCATCATCTCGGGCAAGGTCACGGAGATCGGCAGTTCAGCGCTGGCCAGGATCACCGCTTCGGAAGAATCCCGGGATTTCAAGGTCGTGATCACGCTCCTGGATCCTCCCAGCACCTTGAAGCCGGGCCTGTCCGCCTCGGCTGACATCATCACTGCCGAGAGGAAGGATGTCATCGCTGTGCCCATATCCGCACTCATCATCAAGGAGGACCCCGGGGAAAGCAGTAGAAGAGGCGCTGAACAGACCGAGGGCCTCTACGTGGTGGGCCCTGACAACCGTGTTGTGTTTACTCCGGTCAGCAAGGGGATCATGGGAGAGCTGAAGATCGAGGTCACCTCAGGCCTGGAAGAGGGGCAGACCATGGTGGTGGGCCCCTATTCGGCACTCCGCCAGCTCAAGGACGGCGCCCTGGTAAAGCCAGAGTCGAACAAAAACAGTGATAGTAATAAAGAGGGAGACTGATGGAAGCCGCGAAAAGCCCCCTCATCCGTGCCGAGAACCTCTGGAAGATCTACCAGCTGGGGCAGCAGGAAGTCAATGCTCTGTGCGGGGTCACCATGACCGTGAAGCGGAACGAATTCCTGGCGATCATGGGGCCGTCGGGATCGGGCAAATCCACCCTCATGAACCTCCTCGGATGCCTGGACACGCCGAGCCGGGGGGAATACTGGCTGAACGACCAACTGGTCAGCAGCCTGACGGAAAACGAGCTGGCACACATTCGCAACCAGGAGATCGGATTCGTGTTTCAGGTTTTCAATCTCCTGCCCAGGGCCTCCGCGTTCCACAACGTCGAGCTTCCCTTGATCTACCGGGGCACTTCCAAAAAAGAAAGGAACAAAAAGGTCCAACATGCCCTGGAGATGGTCGAGATCTCCCACCGCATGGACCACCGGCCCTCCGAACTCTCCGGAGGAGAGCGCCAGCGGGTGGCCATAGCCCGGGCCCTGGCCAACGAGCCGTCACTGTTGATGGCGGACGAGCCCACCGGGAACCTCGATTCCAAGACCGGCGGCGAGATCCTCAAGCTGTTCCACAAGATCCATTCCCAGGGCAATACCATCCTCATGGTCAGCCACGACCCGGATATCGCCTCTCAGGCCCAGCGGATCATCTACATTCGGGATGGGAAGATCGAGCGCGAGGAGAGGAAAGGAGAGTAGGACGTGGGTTTCTTCAAACGGGTCCAGGGAACATTCTTCAGCCCCGATCTCACTTTCAAGGCCCTCTCTGAAAAACCGGTTTGGATCGACGTCCTGCTGCTCGCCACGATCGGCGTGCTCCTTTTTACCTACCTCGCGACACCCTATCTCCAGAAAGACCAGGTGCAACTCCTGGAGAACGACACACGGTTCCGTGACAAGTACGGCGACGAGCAGCTCGAACGCATCATCGAGGGCAGGAAGAATCCTCCCCAGGTTCAGGTCTACGCCGCCTATGTCATGGCGGCTCTCGGACTTGCGGCCGGACTGTTGATATCGAGCTTGATCATGCTGGTCCTGGGACGTTTGGGATCAACCGAAGGTCGTTTTGTCCAGGTCTTTGCCGTGGTCGTCCATGCCAGCCTGGTCGATAAGATCCTGGGAAACGGCGTGCGGGCCTTTCTCGTGCTGTCCCAGAAGTCCTTTTTCCAGTCCACGACCTCTGCGGCCATGTTCTTCCCAAATCTGGAGGTCACTTCCGTCCCGTACGTTCTGCTGAACCAGTTCGATTTTTTCCAGCTTTGGATGTTCGGGATCCTGGCCCTGGGCCTCAAGTATGTTTTCAAGGTCGACCTGAAGCGCGCCCTCTTCATCTCCTACTTCTTCTGGCTCCTGAAAAGCCTCCTCAATGTCGGGCTTTCCATCCTCATCACGAACGCCTATATGTGATCGGGGCGGCCGGTTTGACAACCCCCGGTGCTCGCTATAAAGTATAGATATGGAGCATGTCTGGCTGTCCGGAAACCTGTCCGAGCTGCCCTTTCCTTTTCTCCTGTTCCGGCTCTGGAAAAACCGATTGTCCGGTACCCTTGAGATCGAGACGGAATCGGGCCACAGCGTGGATTTCAAGAACGGGGATTCCTGTGTGCTCGCAGAGAGATTCACCGACGGCAACGGCATGTTCCAGCTGAAAAAACGATTTGAAGGGGGGAAGACCGCCGCCATCGAGCAGGCCGAAAGTCTCCAGGACTTGGTGGAGAGCGAAGCCTTCACCCCGGTAGAGATGTGGGATACGCTCCGGACCCTCACATCGGAAGGCATGTCCCCTCTCTTCGACCTGGCGGAGGCAGACTATGCTTTTCACAGCGAACACAGCTGGGAAGAGCATGAGATCCTTTTTTACAACCCCGTCCTGGACCTCATCCTGGATGGGATCCGCAGGATGACCAACTCCGCACTCATCTCCGGATATCTTCCCGGAGACGAGGCGAAATTCAAACTCCTCTTCCCGGAACATCTGAAACAGATATCCTGGAATCCCCCCGAGATCTATCTCTACCACGTGATCAAGGAGGCCCAAGGCATGGAAGACATCCTTGCCTCCAGCCGCCTGGGCCGGAGAGAGACACAGAAAAGCCTCTACGCCTTTCTCGCTCTGGGCGTCCTAGGCCTCCCCCACACAAGTACCCAGAACCTGGAGTTCCTGGAGATATCTCAGGCTGATATCTATCACCTACTGGAGATTTTCAACAACTCATTCGAATCGATCTTCAAGTACATGTCCAAGGAGATCGGACCGGCCTCCCTGAATGTCCTGGAAAAATGTCTGGACGACACAAAATCGTCCCTCTCCCCCCTGTTTCAGAACCTCCGCTTCGATCCGGGCGGCCGGATCGAGATAAACTCCGTGCCCATCACGAGCGCGGGGATCCCGGGGCGTCAGCTGAAACAGGTTCTGTTGCAGGACCTGAACGAGATCCTGGCCGCCGAGATCCTGGCCGTCAAGAAGATCCTGGGAAATTCCCATGAGGCTATTCTGATCAAGAACCTGGGGAAGGTCACCGGATGGAACTGAGGCGTAAGCAGATCCTCGGGCTCCTCCTGGTCGTCACACTCCTGGCCCTGCTATTTCTGATTCAAATTGGCATCTGACAATAAAGACCTGACAATCATCCTGGGCCCGACTGCGGTCGGGAAAAGCCGGACCTCCGTCCAGCTGGCACAGCTCTTTCGGGGAGAGGTCATCAACTGCGACTCCATGCAGGTCTACCGGGGATTCGACATCGGCACCGACAAAATTCCGCCTGAAATGAGAGGGGATGTCCCCCATCATCTGCTGGACATCGTGGACCCCGACACACAGTTCACCGCAGCGGATTTCATACGGGAAGCCCTGAAAGCCGCAGCCGGTATTTGGGACCGGGGCTGCCTGCCCATAATCACCGGCGGCACGGGGCTGTACCTGAAAGCTTTGATCGAAGGCTTGTTCCCGGAGGGAGGGAAGGATCCAGAGATCCGGCGGGAGCTGGACCAGGAAGCCCGGGCCCATGGCCTGGAAAAACTCTGGGAGAAACTGAAACTGGTCGATCCGGACTACGCTGCAAAGGTCGGCTCCAGGGACCGCATCCGCATCATCCGGGCCCTGGAGGTCTATCGGGCGACCGGCCAACCCCTGTCCGCCCATTTCCCCCGAACGCGCTCCCTTGTGACCGACTGCAACCTGATCAGGATCGGACTGCATCGGGAACGACAGGACCTGTACGCCCGTATCGACGAGCGTGTCGAACACATGTTTGCCGCAGGCCTGATCGATGAGGTCCGCCGGCTGTTGGCCTCAGGGATCCAGGAGGATGCTCCTCCCTTCCGAGCGCTGGGATACAAGCAGGTCCTCCGATACCTGCGCCAGGAGATCTCAGAGGAGGAGGCCATCTCCCTGTCTCAGCAGGACACACGCCATTATGCCAAGCGCCAGTTGACTTGGTTCCGGAAGATGGAGGGGATCCGCTGGTTCCATCCGGAGCAGCTCGAAGAGATCCAGGAACACGTCCGACTTTCCTTGAAATAAATGGAAAAAGCCCTGCTCGTCCACCTATCCACAGACCGGGTTTCGAAGTTCGAGGCCGAGGAGTCCATGCAGGAACTACGCGGCCTGGTGGAATCGGCTGGAGCCGAGGTGCTCCAGGAGATCTTCCAGCAGCGGAATAAGATCAGCCCCAAGTATTACATCGGTGAGGGCAAGGCGGCCGAGCTGAAGAGCCTGCTCAAGGAACAGCAGGCAGACATGGTGGTCTTCGATCACATCCTCTCCCCGATCCAGCAGCGGAGCCTTGAGGATCGGCTCCGCTCCAAGATCATAGACAGGACTCAGATCATCCTGGATATATTTGCCCAGCGGGCCAGGAGCAGGGAGGGCAAGCTCCAGGTCGAACTGGCTCAACTCCACTACCTCCTCCCTCGCCTCACGGGGAAGGGCACGGCCCTCTCCCGCCTGGGGGGAGGGATTGGGACGCGGGGACCCGGCGAGAAAAAACTGGAGGAAGACCGGCGCCGGATCCAGGAACGGATCACAAACATCAAGGTGGCCCTCCGCCGCATCCGCAAACGCAGAGCACAGCAGAGGAAGGGCCGGAAGAGCAGCCCGATCCCCGTGGTATCTTTGGTGGGCTACACGAATGCCGGCAAATCCACTCTGTTCAACCAACTGGCACAGGAAAACATGCTGGCTTCCGAGCAGCTGTTTGCCACGCTCGATCCCGTAATCCGCCGGGTGAGCTTCAGCGATGGTACCTACTGTCTGTTGAGCGACACGGTGGGGCTGATCAAAAAGCTGCCCAAAGAGCTGAAAACAGCCTTCCGAGCCACGCTCGAGGAGGCCGGCGAGGCAGACGCCCTGTGCCATGTGATCGATACGACCTCCCCCCACGCCCAGAGGCAGGCAGAAGCGGTAGAGGCCATCCTGTCCGAGTTGGACGCCCGGGACATCCCCACGCTCCTAGTCCACAACAAGGTCGATCTTCTGCCGGAGAGTTCCCGAATGCTCGAGAGGAATCTGATCCCTGACAGGGATTCAGTCTATGTTTCCGCCCGCACCGGCGATGGCCTCTCCGACCTCAAGACCAGGCTCCACCAGATGCTGTTCAGGGATCAACGTATCTACTACCTCCGCATCCCCAAATCAGAGAAAAACATCATTCAATCTTTTCCCAAATGGTCAATTGTGTTAAAAAGGAGAGAAGATACACTATACTGTGAATTGAAGGTTATGGCGGAACCCGGCAACATGGTCAGGCTCTCGCCCTATATTCAGAGAGGAGACACGACGTGGTAAAGAAGACATGGCTGCCTGTTGCCCTACTCATGCTACTGCTGTGGTCCTGTGTGACCTATCAGCCTCCGCCCCCGAACCTGTACATCGAGAACCTTCCGGCCGCCGAGGTCTCCAGCTTGACCCTGGAAGAGAGGCTGATCGCGGAGGATGCCTGGCGCAACATCAAGCTGGGGAACGCCGAGAAGGCCATCAAACAGATCACCAAGCTGGACCCGGACAATCCCTTCTATTATACCGGCCTGGGTTATGCCACCTATGTCCTGAATGACTTGGCTCGAGCCGAGAACTACTTCAAGGCGGCGAGCTCCGCCTACCCTGAACTCGCGCTGGCTCGCCTGGGCCTGGGCCAGATCTATCAGGAAACGGGCAGAGAAGACATGGCCTTCACGGAATACCGTGAGGTCCTCAAGCACAACCCGGATCACCCCTGGGCAAAGGCGCGCCACGAAGCCATCCAGCAGAGGAAGACACAGGAAGCCATGGAGGGGGGCAGGCGTTTCATCTCCACAGGAGACAACGAAGCCGCCAAGACGTCGTTCTTGAGGGCCCTGTATTACACGCCGCAGTCCATCGAAGCCCACCGGGCCCTTGCCGAGATCTACACCAGCGAGAGCCGGTACGAGAATGCCATCGTCCACTTCAAATCGGCTGTGGCCGATGAACCCGAGAACGAGGAACTCCTGGCCGCCTATGCCGATACTCTGTTCCAGAGCGGCGACAATTCGCGCAGCATGGAGGTCTATGAACAGCTGCTCGAGATGAATCCGGGCAACGAAACTGCCCAGCAGCGGATCGAGACCCTGAAAAACCGGCTGGGGATCTTCGAGCTTCCCAGCCAGTATCACACCATTCCCTCGACAGAATCCTTGACCAAGGAGCAGATCTCGGCTCTGATCGGAGTGAAATTCAAGGACGTACTGGAGATGTCGGACAAGAGACCCCCGATCATCATCGACATCTCCACCTCATGGGCCTCCCGCTACATCCTGGACATCGCGTCCCAGGGGCTGCTCGACGTCTATCCCAATCATACGTTCCAGCCACAGAAGATCGTGACCCGGGCAGAGATGGCGGAGACACTCCACCGTCTCGTCCGACAGCTGGAGCAGCAGGGATTCCGATTCATCCAGCAGATCCCGCCCGAGCGGATTCAGCTCGAGGATGTCTCCTCTGACAACTTTTACTATCGTCCCATCATCATGATGCTCTCCTACAACCTGATGACCCTGCAGGGAGGGCGCAGGTTCAATCCGGACCGACCGGTCTCGGGCGCAGACGCCATGCAGTACCTCGACCTGATCCTGGCCCTGATCCGATAAGATGACCAAAGACAAATCCGAACGGATACTCAGCATCCCCAATTTCTTCAGCCTCTCCCGCGTGTTTCTGGTGCCGGTTTTTCTCTTTGCCGTGATCAACGGCCGCACGCAGATGGCTTTCATCGTCTTCCTGGTCTCGGCTTCCACGGATTTTCTGGACGGAGCCTCGGCGCGACTGCTCGATCAGAAGACGAAACTCGGAGCCCTGCTCGATCCCTTCGGCGACAAGCTGTTCATGACTGCCGCCATCATCCTCCTCACCATCCCTTCCCTCAATTCCCCGAACGTACTGCCCATCTGGCTTGCCGCACTGGTGATCGGTCGGGATGTCCTGATCGTGGGCGGCTCCCTGGCCCTTTATCTGATGATCCGGGCCGATTCGTTCCCCCCCACCCTGACCGGCAAGGCGAGCACGGTCTGCCAGTTCTCAACGCTGCTGCTGGTGCTGCTTTTCAACATGTTGGGGAAAGAGGCCGGCTTCCTGCTCTGGTGCTATATCCTGGCAGGCATCTTGACCATCACCTCTGGGTATGAATATGTGCGGAGAGGCTGCCAATGGCTACGTGTGTCCCGAAAGAAGGAGGGAAACACCAGCGGCGGCACCCAGGAAGGCTAGTTTTCTTTGTTCTTGCTGGACAGAGAGACACTTTTGTCTATGAATCCCTTGCGCAGTGTCTTCCAGAAGATCTTGAAATCCAACGCCGGGGACCAGTTCTGAATATAATAGAAATCGTACTCCAGGCGCTTGTCGAAGTCGGCATCCTGGCGAAGCCCATGGACCTGGGCCCAGCCCGTGATCCCGGATTTAACCTTGTGGCGCAGCATGTACTTGGGTATCCGGTCCCTGAGGTCCTGCACAAAAACCGGCCTCTCAGGGCGCGGCCCGATCAAACTCATCTCCCCTCTCAACACATTCATGAGCTGGGGGATCTCATCGATGCTCAGCTTGCGCAGGACTCGCCCCAGGCGTGTGATCCTGGGATCATCTGGCGAGCACATCACGGGACCGGTCTTCCGCTCCGCATGGGCCACCATGGTGCGGAATTTGAGCATCCCGAATTTGGCACCGTCCATGCTCACACGTTCCTGTCTGTAAAACACCGGGCCCTTCGATGTCATCTTTATCAGGAGCGCGATGAGAAGCCAAAGAGGCGACAAGAGCACCAGCACGAGTGTGGACGCGGTCACATCAACGCACCGTTTCATTAACAACATAAGCCCCTTCAAGGGCGGCTCGTCGATGCTGATAACCGGGAATCCGTCCAGGTCTTCGATCCGGGCCTTGAGCGTCAGCATCTGGAACAGATCGGGGATGAGGCGGACATTGACGATGAAACGGTCCACGATCTTCAGCGTTTCCAGGATCTGGGCGTAGTTGGACAGGTCCAGTGCGACGTAAACCTCGGTGATGTCGCCTCTTTCCAGGATCGGCTCCAGGTCGCCCACTGCCCCCAGGACGGGTATCCCTCCATCGACGGAGACATCTTCGCCGACAGGAAGCGAGTCCTCCAGGAAGCCCCTGACCACAAAACCCATGTCCCTGTAGTCCAGCAGCTTCTGGGCCACGGCCTGCCCCATCTTGCCGGCCCCGACGATCAGGACGTTCTTGAGGTTTAGCCCCTTGGCATAGCGTCTTTTCATCACAAAATAGATCTGATGCCGCAGTATTGTGATCATGAAGACCACGCTGATGAGATAGATGGGGAGGAACAATCGGGAGATGGTAAAGTTATCCTGCATCAGGAAGGGGATCTCCCGTCCGTACGCCACGAGCGTGTTCAGGAACGCGAAGACGATCAGGACGGAGAAGACCGCATTCAGTGTGATGTAGACAAAGTCATCCACTCGGGTGCGCTTGAGGCGTGTCTTGTAGAATCCCTGGAGGTAAAATATGAGAATGTGTGTCAGCAGGAAGAGCGGGAGGAGCACAGCATAGGATTTTAGTTCGGGGATGCCCTTTTCCGGATCGACCGGCAGCAGGTATCCGTAGAACCGGAATCCGTAAGACCAGAAATAGGCCAGCAGGATGGCGATGATATCGCTCAGGATGTATATCCCTACCAGCCCGCTGCGCTGTCTTTGGATCATCTCTGTTCCTGGAACTCAGACCATTTATCCTGTATGAAGGCCGCGATCCTGGCCTGAAAAACGGGGCGTGCAAACCCCTCGGCATTTTCCCGGATTTCCTGCCTATTAAAGGTCATGGTCTGGAATTTGTCAAGCGCATCCAGGAGGCTGGCGGTCGTGAGCTGAGAAAAGAACAGGCCGGTTCTTCCCTCGTTTACCGTCTCCAGGGCGCCGCCGCGCGCGAAAGCGATGACGGGCACACCACAAGCCTGCGACTCCAGAGAATTGATCCCGAAATCCTCCTCTCCGGGCATGATGAGCGCCCGGGCTCCCTGATAGAGCGTGCGCAGTTCCTCATCGCTGACAGAGCCGAAGAAGCGGACATTGGGGGGCGCCGACCTCTTCAGCCTTGTAAGCTCAGGCCCCTGCCCCACGATCTTCAGCTTCTCCTTGCGCATGCGGAAGGCTTCGACAGCCAGGTCGATGCGCTTGTACGGTACCAGGGCGGAAACGATCAGGTAGTAGTCCTCTCCTCCTGCGTCTCCGGGCTGGAAGAAGGCTGTATCCACGGGTGGATAGACAACCTCGGCGGAACGGCCGTAGTATCTCCGGATCCGCGAGGCCACGGCCGCTGAGTCTGCCGCGAAATGATCGACACGGTGACAGGCGACGGTGTCCCATATCCGGAGCCGGTGGAGCACGGGCGGGACCACGCGGCGCGACAGCCACCCCAGTTTTTCCGGTGAAAAATAGGCAAAATATTGATTCCAGGCATAACGCATGGGGGAAAAGATGTAGCTGATATGCAGGGCATCGGGCCGCGGGATGGCCCCCTTGGCCACGCAGTGGGAGGTGGAAAGGATCAGGTCGAACTCCTGCAGGTCGAAGAGTTCCACCGCCAGAGGGAACAGGGGGAGATAGGACCGGTAGCGTTTCTTCAGGAAGGGGAGGCGCTGGATGAAACTGGTATGGATCTCCCTGCTCTCGAGGGAAGGGTGCTGGCTGCCGGGGATGTGAATGAGCGTGTAGATAGGGGCTTCGGGATAGAGCTCGGCAAAGATCTCGAGGACCTTCTCTCCGCCCCGACGGCCGGTCAGCCAATCATGGACCAGAGCGACCTTTGGCTTGTCCATTGAGGTTGATTATAGAAACACACCCCCAAGTTGTCAATCTCGCCCCCCTCTCTTCTGCCGGTAGAGGCGCAGGTAGAGGTCCTGGGTCTGCTGCAGCATGCGGGGGAGTGAGTATTCCTCGGAGAGAGACGCCTTGAGCTCCTTCCCAAGGCTATGTGCCAGGTCGGGATCGTCCGCTAGACGGATCACGGCGTCGGCAAGAGCCTCGATGTCTCCGGGCGGCACAAGCAGTCCCGTCTCCCGGTTTTTCACCAGTTCCCGGATGCCGCCGACATCGGATGCGACCACCGGCTTTGCCAAGGCTGCGGCCTCCAGGATCACGTAGGGCAGGGCTTCCTGCAGCGAAGGGAGCACGAAAACATCAAAACGCTGCATCCAGGAGAAAGCGTCAGTCCGTTCGCCCTGGAAATGGACGAACTCCTGGGCCCCGAGGTCTCGAGACAGTGCCGTGAGGCGGTCCTTCTCGGGCCCGCCACCCACGATCACGAACCGGACATGGGGATGCCGGTCCCGGACGCGTGGGGCGGCCTCGAGCAGGGCCGGCAGCCCCTTGACCGGATCGAGCCGCGCTACCGTCCCGACCAGCGGACGGGCGGAATCCAGCCTCAAGCGCGACACCTGGATCCTGAGATCCTCCGAGTCCCGCGGGAGCGGGGGATCGAAATCAATGCCGTTCCGGATGACCACCAGCTTATCCTCCGGGACAAGGCGGTGGGCAAGACTCTGCTCCCGCACGAAATCCGACACGCATATTACCGCGTCCGTATACCGCGATTGCTGCCTGTCGAGAGAGATAAATGCCGCCCTTGGAATCCGCATCGGATAGTGGAGATAGTGGATCCCATGGAAAGTGTGGACGAGCACGGGGACACGGGAGGCTCGGGCCGCCTTCCGGCCGTAGAATCCGGCCACGCCACCATGGGTGTGCAGGATATCGAAGCCGCCCTCCCGCATGAACTCACGGACCTGAGAGATCAGGCGGAGGCTCAGACGCTTCCGAAAAGGGATGGGAAAATGGGGGATGCCTTTTTGCTCCAACGCATCCAACAGGGGGCCGTCCGGCCGGGAGCACACCGTGACCTCGAAGAGAGAGCGGTCGATGCCCTCGGCGAGTGCCAACACGTTCTTCTGTCCCCCACCCAGGAAGGCCTGGTCGATCATCAGACAGATCTTGATCGACTTCATTGGCGTCTCAGAAGGGACAAAAACCGCCTCCGCAGCTCCATGTCATCGGCCCGTCGAAGGGCACCCCAAAGGAACAGCCCGAAAAAATTCACTCCCAGATAGGCTTTGAGTGCCAGCCGGGAGAGTCCGGAGCCGTGTTTGCGGTAGAAATACAGCTGGCTGCGTCTGTAATGGTAGCGGCTGAAGAGGCTCACGGCAGACGTGCTCGCACCCCCTATGTGCCTGATCTCAACAGAGGGGATCAGGAACAGTCTCAGCCCCAGCTCGCGGATCCGGTAGCAGAGATCGATGTCCTCGAAATAGAGGAAGAACCACTCATCGAAGCCACCCGCCCGCTCCAGGATTTCCCTGCGGGAGAGAAGACAGGCCCCGCCCAGCCAGTCAGCTTTCCTCACCTTCTTATCCCGATCCACGGCGCGGCTGAGCCGGCGGTTCCAGAACAACTTCTTAGAGAGCTCCGCCGCGAAGGTGACCTTACGGCCGAAGGACACCTGGATGTTTCCCGAAGGCAGCCGGAGTACGGGAGCCACTCCCCCGGCATCGGGCCGCCCCTTCAACTCGGAAAGGAGCCGATCCGTCACACCGAGAGCCATCTCAGTATCCGGATTGAGGAGCAGCACATAGGTCCCGCTGGCCACAGCCAGGCCCTGGTTGTTGGCCTTAGGATAGCCAAGGTTCTCGCTGTTGCGCATGAGCCGAACCGAGGGAAACCGCTCCGCCACCAGGTCGGCGGAACCGTCGAGTGAGGCGTTGTCCACGACAATCACCTCGTGAGGGATTTCAGATAGTGAGGCCTGCAGGGAGCGCAGGCAGGCGTCCAGCAGCTCCCGGCCGTTGAAGCTGACCAGGATCACAGACAGCTCCAGCTTTTCTGAATTCATAGGCGCCCCATCCCTACGGCCTGCCGCATAACTTGAAGCAGTTCTTCGCCGGCCTTTTCCCAGGAATAGCGCGGCCTCCTCTCCTCGAAGGCCGCCAGAAGCGGGGTCCGCTCGGTTTCGTTGTCCAGGGCGGTCTCAAGACAGCGCCGGATACACTCCGGCTCGGCTCGTTCGGCCATCACCGCCATCCCCGTGTAGACCTCAGACAGGGATGTCTTATCCAGCACTACGGGGACCGTGCCGCAGGCCAGGGCTTCCAGGGGTGGGATCCCGAAGCCCTCGTAGTCGGACAGATAGGCGAACACATCGCAGGCGGAATAGAACAGGGGGAGGTCCTCATCCTCGAGCCCCTCCTCCCAGAAAATCCAGTCCTCGGCCGTCAAGCCGTTGACATCTTGAGGCGGGCAGGTCCGGTCCCGCCCCACCAGGAAGAGGCAGACATCCTCTTCGGCCTGGCGGAGCAAGCGGACCGCTTCCACCAGCTCCGGAATGTGACGCCGGTTGAATATCGAACCCAGGAATCCGATGATCCTCCGGCCCTGTAACCCCTTCTGCGCCTTCCACTCGGCGACCTCCTCCGGGCTCGACGGACAGAAGCGGTCCTCGAGACCGGGGTAGATCACACGGATCTTGCCCTCTCCTACGAACGGGAAATGAACCAGGATCTCCTGTCGGGAAAATTCAGATTCCGTGATCACGGCGGCGGCCCGCTTGAGGCTGTGCGGCACCAGCCAGCGGGTCTTCAGCACATCCCGGCGGGAATACCACTCGGGGTGCGACACGAACGAAATGTCATGTTCGAAGAGCACAGAGGGGCCCTTATAATTGAGAGGAAGGGTATAGTTGGGCGCCAGTAGGATATCCGGCCGCAGGTTGCGCAGGGCCCGCCGCAGGGGGAGATTCTGCCATCGGACATACCCCCTATCCGGCGCCAGGACCTGCTCCTTCACATTGGGAGGGAACACCAGTCCCGAGGGCCTCCGCAGGAAAAGGATGATCTCCGCTCCGGGATCCAGCGCTGCGAGCGCGGACACCAGGCTGGACGTGATGCGTCCGACCCCCCCCATGGGAGTGATGACTTCATAACCGTCGACCGCGATCCTCATGGTGCCGCCTGTCCCGTCACCTTCCGGTAGAACTCGAGTGTCTCCTGCGCGGACCTCCTCCAGTCGAAGTCCTGGATCCGGTTCCGGCCCCGCTCGATCAAACGTGCGCGGACCTCTTCGTCCTCCAATCCCTGCTGGAGGATCTCGGCCATCTGCTCGGCCGAAGATGGATCAAAATACAGCGCGGCATCCGCCCCGATCTCAGGCAGGGCAGCCGCGCGTGAGGCGGCGATCGGAACGCCGCTGGCCATAGCCTCGAGCAAAGGGATACCGAAGCCTTCACACAGGGAAGGGAAAACGAACAGGGTCGCCAGGCTGTAGAGGCCCTGGACATCCTCGTCCGGAGGATAATCCAGGATCCTTACCGAAGGCCCCAGCCCATGTTCGGCGATCCGAGCCTGAATGCGGGCCAGATCCGATCCCTTGTGCCCGGCCAGGATGAGCGGGATCCGGCGCCCTCGATCATGCAGGATCTTCAGGGCATCCACAAGTGTCGAGAGATTCTTGCGCGGCTCCAGGGCCCCCACGAAGAGCAGGAATTCCGAGGGCAGATCATATTTTTGTCTCAAGACGCTCTGAAAGGCTGTGGAGGTCTTGACCTGGAATCGCCTGTTGGTCCCCAAGTAGATAACCGTGACCTTGGCGGGATCCAGGGAATATTTTTCCAGCAGATCGTCCCGTGTGAACCGGGAGATCGCGATCACGCCATCTGCCCGCCGGAGCGAGTCCTCGGTCCGCGGGTGGATCCGGTCCCTAGTGTCCGCATCCGTCAGCTCGGGAAAATCGGCATAGAACAGGTCGCATACCGTAACCACAGCCTTACCGGCCGTAGGCACGATGAGGGGCGTGGCTGAGTGCGTCAGGTCCATGGAACTGCCGAAGAAGCGGCCAAATGTCGGCTTCTCGAGTTTATGCCAGAGGAAATCCAGGAACTTGGAAGGGAAGCGGAGGTCACGGAATCTCGACTTGGAAAAAATCGGCAGCTTGGTCCGGGGGAAGCGGTCCTTGAGCGAGGAGGACAGCAGGAAGTATTCGTTGTCGTCGTCGACGTCGGCCAAGGCCAGGAGCAGGTTCTTGAAGTATACCCCGATCCCGGTCTCCTCCTTGAGGAATGACCTCAGGTCCAAACCGATCCGCATTTGGGAGTAATGTATGCGCAGCCCCCGGAAAAGTCAAGGTGATAGGGACAGGTGTCCGCAATGGGGGACAGGATAAACATGTATCGAAACGGCGAACCGGGGGGAACAAAATGGCACGTTTCTGGCTCATGATGGATTCGATCGGGAATTTCTATATCCGATCCGAGTTGACCCAGGCAATGTGTCCAGACTACAATACGACTCTCAGGGGGAACATCATGCAAAAACCTATCTCTCTACTCGGCTTCATCCTGCTGGCGGCCCTGCTGCCGGCCCAGCAGCAGTTCGACATCACCGTGCGCAACGTGAGCGTTCCGGTGAGGGTCTTCGACGGTGACCGCTTCGTGGACGACCTCACTCTGGAAGATTTCGAGGTCCTGGAGGATGGGAAGCCCCAGAAGGTCATGGCCCTCTACCTCACGCGCAAGGACCAGATCGAGCGGATGGAAGGACGCGACTACATGCCTTACGCCGGTCGAAGCTTCTATTTCGTCTTCCAGCTGTACGAAAACCATCCCCGCATCAAAGAGGCGCTGGAGTATTTCTTCGCAAACGTTTATGTGCCTGAAGACCAGCTCGTGGTCATGACCCCGTCCAAGGTGTATGAACTCGACAAAGACGCGGTGGCCAACAATCCCAAAGAGACAGTGGTGGAGTACATCCAGAACACCATCCGCAAGGATACGCTCACGGCGGCCCAGCAGTACAACTCCCTCATGAAAGACCTGATCAGGAACGCGCAGGGAGTCGCAAGGGGGGACATGACGAGCTCCCTGCCCCAGTATCGCCAGAACCTGATGAAACTGGAGCAGGTCACGGCCCAGGACGAGAGGCGGCTCGTGGGATTCGCCTCTCAGCTCAAAGACCTGGACGGGCAGAAGAATGTCTTCTATTTCTGCCAAAGCGAATTCCGCCCAAAGCTGAGGCCCATGACCCTGAGCAGCCTGCTCGAGCAGAACCAGGACACACCCAACATCTACGGGGAGCTCCAGGAGCTCTTCACCTTTTATCACAAGGAGGGCAACCTCGATGTCGATCGGATCACAGAGATCTTCGCCGACTCCTCCCTCCTCTTCAACTTTATTTACCTCAACAAGCGGCCCGAGGGAGGCGGAGGTGCGATCCAGATGGAGGAGCAGTCCGCGGATGTGTTCGAGGTGTTCTCCAAGATCGCAGAATCCACAGGAGGAGTAGGCGAGAGCTCTCAGAATCTCGCAGCAGCCCTGGAGAGTTCGGCGCGCCTCTCCGAGTCCTACTATCTCCTGTACTATTCCCCAGAGGACTACCGGAAGGACGAAAAATACAAGAACATTACCGTGAGGATCAAAGGAAGGGGGGAATACAAGATCTACCACCGCCTCGGCTATATGGCCGATTGAGGAGTGAGCAAGTGAGAACTTTACGGCTAACAGTGGCAGTGCTGCTCGTGAGCTGCTGCGCTGTCGTCGGCCAGCAGATCCTGCGGGAGATTTCCCAGGTCATCAACATCGAAGTCCCGGTGCGGGTGTTCAAGTCGGGAGACTTCGTGGACGATCTGACCATCGAGGATTTCGAGGTCCTGGAGGACGGAGTGCCCCAGAAAGTCGAGGCCGTGTACCTGGTCCGCAAGGACACCGTGGCGCGCGGAGAAGACAAACAGCGGAAATTCCGGCCTCAGACCGCACGCACGTTCTTCCTATTCTTCGAGGTCTCGGAATGGGACGCCCGACTGGGCGAGTCTGTCGACTACTTTTGCAACGACGTTCTGCTGCCCCGCGACCGGCTCATCGCGGTAACCCCGGTCAAGACCTACCGCCTCAAGGAAGAGGGCTTTGCCATGAAATCCCGCGCAGAGCTCGCCGAGGAGCTCAAGAACCTCATCCGCAAGGACGCCCTGATCGGGGATGCGGAGTACCGCTCCGCCCTCCAGGAGTTAACGAGTATGGCTCAATTGCTGAACGCGGCCCTGGGAGACGAGAGTGCGGCTTCGATGTCGGACATGGGAGCCAGGGGGATGCAGGAGGGACTGCTGGAACAGGGCATCGATGTGGTCGCGACACTCTACATATCGTACCTCCAGAGGCTGGAAACCCTGCGGGAGGTCAACGAGCTGCGCATGCTGGACTTCGCCGCGCACCTCAAGGAACAGGACGGTCAGAAATATGTGTTCCTCCTCTACCAGCGGGAGTACATCCCCATGATCGATCCCAAGGTTCTGACCGCGGCCTCCTCCAGCGTGCAGAACGCGGACGGCGTGGACATCAACATGCTCCTGGCCGATGTGTCCAACTGGTACAACCAGGACATGGGCACGGACGTGGAGCGGGTAAAGCAAGCCTTTGCGGACGCCTCGACCGCCGTCCACTTCCTCTTCATCACGAAGCCGGCCCCAAACATCCCTGGAGTGTATTTCCAGGAGCGCTCGAGCGACACGTTCACGCCATTCTCCGAGATGGCCAAAGCCTCCGGAGGCTTCATGTCCAGTTCCGCCAACCCGAACGCCCTCTTCCGGGATGCGGTCGAGGCCTCGGAGAACTACTACCTCCTCTACTATGCGCCCAGTGAATATACCGGTGACGGCAGCTTCAAGACCATCCAGGTCCGCATCAAGGGAGAAGGATACAAAACCATCCACAGGTTGGGATACTTCTCGAATTGATGTAAGATGGTGCATCCATCACCTTGGGCGTGACGTGAAAAGACCACTGATATTGTTCTTGATCCTGACGGTCGGAGTGGTGCACTTCGGCCAGGAGCTGCAGCACGAGGCCGTGACCGTCAACATCGAGGTGCCCGTGCGAGTCTTCGACGGCGACACGTTCGTGGACACCCTAACCCTGAAGGACTTCGAGGTCTACGAGGACGGGGTCACCCAGGAGATCGAGGCCGTCTACCTTGTGAAGAAAACCGAGATACAGAGGGAGGAAACCCAACTCCCGAAGGCAACGGCCCGGCAGGTCTTCTCCCCCATGGTGGCCAGGCACTACGTCCTGCTCTTCGAGGTCCAGGAATACCTGCCCAAGCTGGGGGAGGCCATCGCCTATTTTTTCGCCAATGTGCTCCAACCGGGCGACACCCTCTCGGCAGTGACGCCGCTCAAGACCTACCACTTCAAGGATGAGGCCTATTCCAGGCTGACCCGGGAGGAAATGGCCGAACAGCTCGTGAGCAAGCTCAAGAAGGATACCCGTATCGCCAACGCCGAATACTGGTCCCTCACGCGAGAGATCGAAGACCTCATGGCGAACACGGGGATCTTCTCGGCGGGAGTGGGCGGGTCAGAGATGATCGCCCTAAAGGACATGATGCTTCGCCTGGAGCAGCTCCGGTACGTAGAGGAAAAGAACCTGAGGTCCTTCGCCGATGTTCTCCGGGCGAAGAACGGACAGAAGAATGTCTTCCTCTTCTACCAGAAGGAGGTCCTGCCACAGATGTCCCCTCAGGCAGTGCTGAACGCCACCAGCGGCAATCCGAGCAATCCGGGCGTCCTTTTCGATATGATGGACCTCTATGACTTCTACCGGAGGGACATCACCTTCGACGTCAAAATGATAAAGCGGTTGTTTTCCGACTCCTCGATCACGATCCATTTCCTCTACCTGACGCGGGTTTCTTCCCGGGAGCTGGATGCACAGCGCATGCAGAGCCTCCTGAGCCTGGGCCTCACGTATGTCGAGCAGTCCGAGGACATCTTCAGCGCCTTCAACGAGGTGGCGATCGCCACCGGGGGATTCACCACGAGCTCAGGCGATGCCTCGTCCGCCTTCCAGAAGGCCGTGGAGGCCTCGGAAAACTACTACCTGCTCTACTACCGCCCCCAGACTTACCGCGCCGACGGCCGCTTCCGCACCATCACGGTCCGGGTAAAGGGAAGAAAATACCGCATCCTGCACCGTTCGGGCTACCTGGCGGACTGACAATCCAGGTGCACCCTTTGTGCTTGTTTTGAGTCTGGGGCGGTGCTATAGTGTGGGGACGGAGAGAGGCCCCATGTCCGACTTGAACGCCCTCAATCAGAGGATCGAAAGCTTCCGGAATGCGATGATCGACCTGCAGGTCCAGCTCTCCGCCATCCCGGCCATATCCCCGGAGAGCGGGGGCGAAGGGGAGGCGGAAAAGGCCGACCTGCTGCTCCAGTACCTGAACAACACGGGATTCGACCGCATCGACCTGATCAAGGCCCCGGACCTGGATGTCTCCTGCGGGTACCGCCCCAACATCGTCGCCAAACTCAAGGGCGAAAGCTCGGAGAAGACCATCTGGATCATGACGCACATGGACGTGGTCCCGGCCGGGGAGTCGTCACTCTGGAGGGGGGATCCCTTCCAGGCCTGGGTGGAGGGCGGCAGGATCTACGGCCGCGGCGTCGAGGACAACCAGCAGGATATGGTGGCGTCGCTGTATGCGGTCAAGGCCCTTGTCGATGAGGGGATCCGGCCGCGCTACGATGTCGGACTCGTACTGGTGGCGGACGAGGAAACCGGCAACGGGAAGGGCATCGACTATGTGCTCTTGAATTCCGACCACTTCCGCCAGCAGGACCTGATCATCGTTCCGGATGCCGGAAATGCCGAGGGCACAATGATCGAGGTGGCGGAAAAGAGCATCCTGTGGCTCAAGTTCGAAACCCTCGGCAAGCAGGCGCATGGATCCACGCCGGAAAAAGGCATCAACAGTTTCAAGGCCGCCTCCTACTTGGTGACAGAGCTCGACCGCCTCTATCGAATATTCAGCGAGATCGACGCCATCTTCGATCCCCCCATCTCCACCTTCGAGCCGACCAAAAAAGAAGGGAACGTGCCCAACATCAATACCATCCCGGGAGACGATGTCTTCTACCTGGACTGCCGCATCCTCCCCGAACACGACCTCCGAGACGTGCGGCGCCAGATCCGGGAGATGGCAGATGTCGTGGAGCAACGGTTCGAAGTCAAGATCACTATCGAGGAGGTCCAGAACGCGCCTGCAGCCCCTCCCACCTCCACAGAGTCACCCGTTGTCAAGGCCCTCCAGATGGCCATACGGGACACCTATGGTGTGGAGGGCAAACCGGTCGGCATCGGGGGCGGGACCGTGGCGGCGTTTTTCCGCCGCGCCGGATTCGAGGCCGCGTGCTGGTCCAAGACGGAGGAGACCGCCCACATGCCCAATGAATACTGCGTGATAGACAACATGGTGGGCGACGCCAAGGTGTTTGCCCACATCCTCCTGCAGCCCTGATCCTGCCTCAACCCCACCCTCCCGGCTCGCTTTTGGCAGCCCTGCACCGTATAATGGAGGCCATATCAGGAGAATAGAATGAGTGATACCATCGTGGTCTTGAGCACGGTCCCGGACGTCTCCACCGGCCGGAAGATCGCGCAGGGGATCTTGGAGGAACGCCTCGCGGCCTGCGTGAACATATCGGGGCCCCTGGAGTCCCATTACTGGTGGGAGGGCGAGATTCAGCGGGATCCGGAACACCTCCTGGTGATCAAGACACGCGGAGAGCTGTTCGTGCGCCTCGAGGAGGCTATCCGCGCACTCCATCCCTATGATGTTCCCGAGGTCATCGCCCTGCCGATCGAACAGGGATCCCCCTCCTACCTGGACTGGATCGCGTCGGAGACACGGAAGGAATAGGGTCTCTAGCCCGGCTACCGGCGGGGACGATCCGCACGCCGGAACCACGAAGAACGTCCCATATCCGCCCTCCGGGCTACCGCGATGGTGTGCATGTGGACGTCGACCGTGTCCTTGATATTCGGGGCATAGCCGCCGGCCAGCACGATGACCAGGGGAAGCCCCAATCGGCGCGCATTCTCGATCACGATGCGGTCCCTTTCCATGAGGCCGTCATGGGAGATCCGCAGCCCCCCCAGTTGGTCTTTGTCCAGAGGATCGGCTCCTGCCAGGAAAAAGACCAGGTCGGGCTGGAATTCCTCATAGATCCGGGGGATATGGGACCGCAGGGCGGCCAGGTATTTATCGTCCCCATCCCCAGTCCACAGGCCCACATCCAGTGAACCGCGGGGCTTCTGCGCCGGATAGAGATCCATCTGATGGATCGAAAAGGTGAAGGCGTAGTCCTTCCCGCTGAAGATGACCGCTGTCCCGTTTCCCTGGTGGACGTCGCAGTCCACTACCATGGCACGCTGTATCCGGCCCTCCCGTTTCAGCTTCTCAAGCGATACCGCCACATCGTTGAACACACAGAAACCTTCCCCATGGTCAGGGAACGCGTGATGGAAGCCCCCGCCGATGTGGAAGCAGATCCCGTCCTCCAGCGCCTGCTCGGAAGCGCGGATGGTCCCGCCCACGGTGAGGAAGGCAAAATCCACGCATTCGGGACAGTAGGGGAGCTCGAGGGCCAACATCTCCGCCTGTGACAGCTTCCCCTCCCGGATCTTCTTGACATAACGAGAGGTGTGTACAAGTTCCACTTCTGCATCTGATGCGGGCTCGGGCTTGAGAAAATTCTCCTTGCGGATGCCCATGGTGAGGAGCTGCTCATAGATCAAGCGGTACTTCACGATGGGGAAGACATGGTCACCGAGGTCCACCATCCAGTAGGCATCGCTGTACACGAACTTGAAGGGAAACCTGGGCCTGCGCAGGAGGTAATGGAGGATTCCCTTGAGATCGACCATAGCGGTCCCCTATAAATACCAGAAAAACCAATAGGGCACAACAATGCAGCAGGGGCCCCGATGAGGCATCGGGATGGCAGCCTAGCCCGCTCTTTCCTGCAGCGTCACCTGGGCGGCGGCCAGCCGCGCGATGGGGATCTGGTAGGCGGAGCAGCTGACATAATTGAGGCCTATCTTGTGACAGAAGAAGATGGAACGGGGATCACCGCCATGCACACCACAGATCCCAACCTTGAGGCCGGGCCTGGTCTGGCGTCCTTTTTCCACCGCCCACTTCATGAGCTCACCCACGCCTTCGATGTCCACGGTCATGAAGGGATCGTCCTTCCAGATCCCATGGGTCAGGTAGTGGTTGATGAAGCCGGCGCCGTCGTCACGGGAGATGCCGAAGGCCGTCTGGGTGAGGTCGTTAGTCCCGAAGGAGAAGAACTCTGCCTCCACGGCGACCTTATCGGCGGTGATGGCTGCCCGAGGGATCTCGATCATGGTCCCCACGGTGTATTCGAGCTCGACGCCGTACTGTTTGATGAGCTCCTCGGCGATGCGCACGATGATCTCTTTCTGGTTGGCGAGTTCCTCAACGCCGCCTATCAGCGGCACCATGATCTCGGGCAGGACCTTCTCCCCTTCCCTGGCCAGCTGGCAGGCAGCCTCGAAGATGGCGCGCGCCTGCATCTCGATGATCTCCGGGAAGGTCACGCCGAGCCGGCAGCCCCGGTGGCCCAGCATCGGATTGAACTCGGAGAGGGCCTTGACGCGTTCCAACACCACCTCCAGCTTCCGGATCTTCTCCGCCTCTCCGCTCCCCGAAGCCTTCAGCTCGGCGATCTCCACCATCAGCTCTTCCTTCTTGGGCAGGAACTCATGGAGCGGGGGATCGAGCGTGCGGATCGTGACGGGATTGCCGCGCATGGCCTTGAACAGCTCGTAGAAGTCCTTGCGCTGGAACGGCAGCAGCTGGTCCAGGTTGGCACGCCGGTCCTCTTCGGTCTCGGACATGATCATCTCTTTTATTAAAGGCAGCCTGTCCTTGTCGAAGAACATGTGCTCGGTCCTCGTCAGTCCGATCCCTTCTGCGCCGAAGGCGAAGGCCACCCCGGCATCCTCGGGTGTGTCCGCATTGGCGCGCACGCCCATGCGCCGCACGTCATCCGCCCAGGACAGGAGCTTCGTGAAGTAGCCGAAGAGCTCGGAATCCTCGGGCTTGATCTCACCCTTGACAACCTGCAGGATCTCGGAGGGCTGTGTCTTGATCTCACCCAGCAGAACCTCGCCGGTGGCCCCGTCGATGGAGATGCTGTCGCCCTGCTTGACAACGGAGGATCCGACCTGAAAGGAGTTGTCCTCTTCATTCAACACGAGGGCGCCGCAGCCTACGACCGCGGGCTTGCCCATCTGGCGTCCCACCACCGCCGCATGGGAGGTCATCCCCCCGGTCGCAGTGAGGATCCCTTGGGAAGCGCTCATGCCGTGGATGTCGTCGGGAGAGGTTTCTTCCCGCACCAGGATCACTTCGCGGCCCTCCTGTTTCCAGGTTACGGCCTCTTCGGCGGTGAAGACCACCTGGCCCGCGGCAGCCCCCGGTGAGGCGGCCAGTCCCTTGACCAGGACATCGGCGGCGGCCTTCTCCTCGATATCGAACACGGGATGCAGCAGCTGGTCCAGGGAACCCGGCTCCACCAGCATCAGGGCCTTTTCTTTTGTGGTCAGCCCTTCCTCCACCAGGTCGACCGCGATCTTTATTGCGGCCTGTCCGGTGCGCTTCCCGGAGCGTGTCTGCAGCATGTAGAGCTTCTCCTCCTGAATGGTGAACTCGAAGTCCTGTACGTCTCCATAATGCTTTTCCAGGCTGGTGGTGATGTCTGTCAGTTCCCGGAACACGGTGGGCATGTCATCCTCCAGTTCCCGGAGAGGAGAAGGCGTCCGGATGCCAGCCACAACATCCTCGCCTTGGGCATTGATCAGGTACTCACCATAGAGTACCTTGGCCCCGGTGGCGGGATCTCTCGTGAATCCCACTCCGGTACCGGAAGTATCACCGTAATTCCCGAAGACCATGAGCTGGACGTTGACGGCCGTGCCGAGGTCGTCGGAGATGTGGTTGAGTCGACGGTAGGTGATGGCGCGCGGGTTGTGCCAGGAGCGGAATACGGCCGAGATGGCCATGAACAGCTGCTCCTTGATATCTTGAGGGAAGTCGCATCCCGCTTCCTGCTTGACGATGTCCTTGAATACAGCGATGGTCTCACGCCATAGTTCTTCGGAGATATCGGAGTCGTTGGTGATGTTGTTCTCCGCCTTTATATCCTTGAGCCTGTCCTCGAATTTTCGCTTGGGAACTTCGAGCACCACATCGCTGAACATCTGGATGAGGCGCCGGTAGCAGTCGAGGGCGAAGCGGGAGTTCCCGCTCTTGCGGGCCAGGCCCTCGACGGTCGTGTCATTGAGACCCAGGTTGAGGACGGTGTCCATCATGCCCGGCATGGAAAATTTGGCGCCGGATCGGATCGATACCAACAGGGGGTCGGCCTCATCGCCGAAGGTCACACCGGCTGTTTCTTCCAGCTTGCGGAGGTTGGCCAAGATCTGCTCCTCCACTACCCCAGGCAGCTGGTTGCCGGCCTCGAAATACAGGGCACAGACATCGGTGGAAACGGTGAATCCAGGCGGCACGGGGAGCCCGATCCCGGACATTTCCGCCAGGTTGGCTCCCTTGCCGCCCAGCGTATCGCGCATGGTACGGTCGCCTTCAGCGTCGTTCTGAGCGAAGAAGTACACATATTTTTCGGTCATGATCTTTCTCCTCTAAAATTATAAGCTGGATAATGTCAATTTTTTATGAAAAATCCAAGCCGCAATAAACAAAAATGATACACTTTCTCAGGGGTTATATCAAGGGGAGAAGGAAGGGATCAGGGATACAGTTCCTGATATTTCTCCAGCCCCGCCTTGAACACCGTTATGGCCCGGCGGAGGTCCTCTTCCTTGAGCACGTAGGCGATTCGGACCTCGTCCTGTCCCCTGCCTGGCGTGCAGTAGAAACCCTCGGCAGGGGCCACCATGACCGTCTCTCCATCCAGGCGAAAGTCTGTGAGCATCCAGCGCACGAAATGTTCACTGTCCCGGATGGGGAGTTTCACCTGGATGTAGAAGGCGCCCTGCGGCTTGTGCATCACCAGACCTGGAATGTCCTTGAGTCCCTCGTACAGGACATCCCTGCGCTTCTCGTACTCTCTGCGGATGGGATCGAAATATCCGGTCCCCATGGAATATGCAGCGAGGGCGGCCTTCTGCTCCATGGAGGGGGGACACAGCCGGGCCTGGGCAAACTTCAGGGCGGCCTGATAAACCTCCGGATTGCGGGTGATCAGGGATCCGATGCGGGCCCCGCAGCAGGAGAAGCGCTTGGAGATGCTGTCCACCACGATGGCCTTGTCCCGGATGTCGTCGAACTCCAGGATGCTCTTGTGTACGCCGCCGTCGTAGACAAATTCCTTATACACCTCGTCTGAGATCAGGAACAGGTCGTGTTTCTTGACCAGTTCCTTGACCCGGTCCATCTCTTCCGATGTGTAGACGGTGCCGGTGGGATTGTTGGGAGAACACAGGAGGATGGCCCGGGTCCGTTCCGAGATCTTGGCCTCTATGGCCTCAGCGGGCGGCAGGCGGAATCCATCATTCACATCCAGGGTTAGAGGAACGATACGGACATTGGCTCCCGAGGCATACCCGTTGTAGTTGGTGTAGAAGGGCTCCGGGATGATGATCTCGTCACCCGGATCGGCCACCACGCTGAAGGCATAGTGAATGGCTTCCGATCCGCCTATGGTGATGAGCACATCGTCGGCATCGAGAATGATCCCGTAGCCTTCGAAGTATCCCACGATGGCGCGGCGGAGATCGAGAAAACCCTGGGCGGGGCCGTAACTCAAGACCTCGTCCGTGCAGCTGCGGAAGGCTTCCCAGACCGGTTCCGGTGTGGGGATATCGGGCTGCCCGATGTTGATGAAATACACATGGACACCTTCAGCCTTGGCCTGGTCCGCAAACGGCTTGAGCTTGCGGATGGGAGATTCCTGGATCTCCTTACCTCTCTGGGATATATCCATGACTCGTGCCCTCCCCCCGGAACACCCGCATGAGTGCCGGAATCAGATCATTGCGATGAGTATTCCAGGCTGTTTCTATTTATTTATATATCTGTACTGAGTTATTCCCTGTTCTAGAGAGAACGATTATTCCAAAAAAGCCAGGAGGTTGTCAAAGTTTTTATTGCCTCTCCCGGGCGATTCTGATATTTTGGTCAGGACCTCAAAACAGGGACATGCACAAAGATACGGCCGCCGACATCACCCACAAAGAGAGCTGGGGGCCATATCACATCCTGGCTATAGACACCCCCGAGATCGCGGCCGCGGCAACGCCGGGGCAGTTCATCATGGTGCGCACATCCTCCCTCTACCAGCCCCTCCTCCGCCGGCCGTTCAGCATCCATGCCGTTTCCGGGACCAGGCTCGAGATCTTCTTCCAGGCGGTGGGGATCGGCACGGGACTCCTGGGACAGAAAACTCCGGGGCAGGTTCTGGATATCCTGGGCCCCCTGGGGAGGGGATTCGACCTGGATGGAGACCTCAAAGGCCTGCAAGCCGCTCTGGTAGGGGGCGGGCGCGGGATCGCACCGCTCTATTTCCTGGCCGTCGAGCTGCAGAAAAGGGGAGCTGCGGTCCGTGTATTCTACGGAGGAAAATCGGAGGCGGACCTCGCCCTGAGGGAGCGATTCGCATCCGCCGGTTTTGCGCCGGACTGTTCCACCGAGGACGCCTCCTTCGGATATCACGGCCTGGTTACCGACCTGGCCCTCGAGCACACCAGAGGACCCTATGCCCCCGATCGGTTCTACGCCTGCGGCCCGGACGGTCTGCTGCAGTCCGTGGCCAAGCTGGCAAAAGGGCTGGATGTCCCGGCCGAGCTGTCCCTGGAATCGATCATGGGGTGCGGCTTCGGCGCCTGTTGGGGCTGCGTCCACAAGATACGGAAAAAGGGGGGAGAGGAGGCCTGGCGGAAGATCTGTGAGGAGGGCCCGGTTTTTCCCGCGGAAGATGTGATCTGGGAAGGAGAGGAGCTTTGACAGACCTGTCGGTGGACCTGGGATTCGGCACCCTCAAAAACCCCGTGATCGCCGCCAGCGGCACCTTCGGCTATGGATTGGAATTCCAGCCGTTTCTGGACCTGAACCGGCTGGGTGGCTTTGTGGTCAAGGGGCTGTATTTCGATCCGCGGCCAGGGAATCCGCCCCCGCGCCTCGTCGAAACCGCGGCCGGCCTCATCAACGCCATCGGGCTGCAGGGGATCGGTGTCGAGCGCTTCGCCGAGGACATCCTGCCCCGCCTGCAGGGGCTGGAATCCGCCCTCATCATCAACGTGTGCGGAGACCATGACGAAGAATATGTTGCTGTCGTAGACGCCCTGAACGGCCTGGAGGGAATCGCGGCCTACGAACTCAATATATCCTGCCCGAACGTGAAGCAGGGAGGCCGATGTCCGGCGATGGATCCCGAGGCCACATACCGTATCGTGAAAGAGGTAAAAAAGATCAGCCGGCGCCCGTGCATCACCAAGCTCACCCCCAACGCCGCGGACATCTCCGGTGTGGCCATGAGTGCTCAGGAGGCCGGGTCGGATGCGCTTTCCCTCGTCAACACGTTCCTGGCTCTGGCCGTGGATGCGGACAGCCGCAGGCCCAAGCTCGCCAATGTGTTGGGCGGCTTGAGCGGGCCGGCCATCAAGCCGCTGGCCCTCCGCATGGTCTATCAGGTGGCGTCCAGCGTCTCCATCCCGGTCATCGGCATGGGCGGGATCATGAGCGGGATCGATGCAGCTGAATTCCTTATCGCGGGCGCAAGTGCCGTCCAGGTGGGCACCGCCAATTTCGTGGATCCCCAAGCCACTCTGAACATCATCACCGGGCTGGAGGATTTCGGCCGGAGACACGATCTGAAGAAGATATCCGAACTGATCGGCACACTGCAGGCATGATGGAAGGCGAGGGAGGAGGCCCGAACATGGAACCGACCGGAAATGCGCACAGGATCATCGTTGCCCTGGATGTGGATACCCGCACCCAGGCGATCTCCCTGGTGGAGAGCCTGCCTGAAGGTCAGGTCTTCAAGGTCGGGCTTCAGCTGTTCACGTCCGAGGGGCCTCCCCTGCTGCAAGAGATCGCGCAGAGGGGGAAAAGAGTGTTCCTGGACCTCAAGCTGCACGACATCCCGAACACGGTCGCGGGAGCCGTGTCCGCGGCCGTGGGACATGGGGCCGCCATGATGACGCTGCACACTTCCGGTGGGAGCGAGATGATGCGCCGCGCCGCCGACACAGCGGCCAAGGCCGCGGAGGCGGCAGGCAGGCCCCGCCCCCTCCTTCTCGGGGTCACGATCCTGACCAGTCTGAAGGACGCGGAGCTGGGCGAGATCGGGATGCCGTCCGATGCCGCGGGACAGGTCCTCAAACTGGCCGGCCTGGCTCAGAGCTCGGGGCTGGACGGGATCGTGTGTTCTCCCCTGGAGCTGGGGCTGGTGAGGGCCGAGTTCGGGAAGGACTTTCTGGTGGTCACTCCGGGAATCCGTCCGGCTTGGGCGGCAGCACAGGACCAGAAGCGGATCATGACACCGGAGAAAGCTCTGGCCGGAGGGGCGGACTATCTTGTCATCGGAAGGCCCATCACCGCCGCTCCCTCTCCGGGTGAGGCGTTCGCCCGAATCCGCCGGGAGCTAGATGGCGCTGATGCCGGCTCCCACGGCAAAGATGGTGTTTAGAACGATGCTGATGATGAACATCAGCGCGACGGTCACCACGATGATGACGATCAGATAGGTCACGACCTTGTCTTTCGGCGTTTCCATCAATCCCGCATCCAGCCCCAGATACATCAGGTATATCCCGTAGATGGAGGCCAAGAAAACCAGGGCTCCCAATACGGGAATGAGGTACAGTATCCCGGCGATCCACACAGGCGTCTGGCTGAAGACGGCCAGCTTCATGGCGCTGAGCTGATCCTGCCGGGAGGAAAACGAGCTGGCCAGGGCATTGATGATGAAGCCCAACAGGTATACGGACAACAGTGTCATCCCGTAGAACAGGATCCCCCGCATCAGCCCGGATCCCAGACTAAACCTGTAGGTGCCATAGAACGGGATCTGCCGGCCGATCAGTGAGTTGCCGAGGAACTGAGCCACGGCTGGGATGGCAGCGAGAATCAATACATAGGATGTAAAGAGCTGTGGGACCGGAGAGGTCTCCCCCTTGATCTTCTCCCACTCTTCTTTCGGCTTAAGCAGTATTCCCTGAACACGCGCTTTGAGGTCCATTCAGTGCCTCCTCACAAATATATCCAACTATATCGTGTCCATTCGGCAGGAGTCAAGCGGATTCAGGGAAACATGTACAGACACTGATATATGGAGGTAGAGTGGGGGTGGAGGCGCGGGTCGGATTCGAACCGACGAATCGAGGTTTTGCAGACCTCTCCCTTAGCCACTTGGGTACCGCGCCAAAGGGAATAAATCGGAATGGAGCGGGCGAAGGGATTTGAACCATCGACCTTCTGCTTGGCAAGCAGACGTTCTA
>CBESWG010000019.1:0-59983 GCA_965533275.1 uncultured bacterium | reverse complement strand
ACACCTTCCTGGGCAAGGAGTTCGTACCTCCCCTGGACGAAGGCGCCATCATGGCCTCGACCGTCATGCTGCCGGAGACCTCCCTGGAGGAATCCGCGCGCATGGGCCAGAGGGTGGAACAGATCTTCCTGGCTTTTCCCGAGGTGATCTCCGTCTCCCGCACGACCGGCAGCGCCGAAGGCGGCGAACACCTTCACCCGGTGAACCACAGCCACTACAACATCGAGCTCGTCCCCCGCGAGGACAGGGATCGAGGCTTCGAAGAGCTGACCGAGGCCATGCGCAAGGAGTTGGTCAGGATCCCGGGCCTGGCCTACATCTTTGAGCAGCCCATCTCCAACAAGCTGGCCGAGATGATGACCGGGGTGGAGGGGGAGCTTGCGATCAAGCTCTTCGGCGCCGATCTCTACGTACTAAACGACACGATCGAAGAGATCCGCAACATCCTGGCCGATATGCGGGGGGTCGCCGACCTCCAGATCGAGCAGACCTCCGGCATCCCCCAACTTGTGGTGGCCCTGGACCGGGAGAGGATGTCCCGCTTCGGTATCCCGGTGAGCGATGTGGCTGACATCATCGAGACAGCACTCAACGGCATCGAGGCCACGGACGTGTACGAGGCCGACCGGATCACGTCCGTGCTCATCCGGCTCTCCGAGAATTACCGCAGGGACGAAGAGGCCATCAGGAACCTGCTGGTGGACGCGCCCAACGGCGAGCGGATCCCGCTGTCGGAGCTGGCCGACATCTCCAAGGGCGAAGGCCCCCAGACAATATTCCGAGAGGGGCTGATGCGGCGCAAGATCATCCTGTGCAACCTGGTCGATCGCGACATCGTGGGTTTCGTCAACGAGGCCCGGCTGAAGATCGCGGATGAGATGGACCTGCCGGCCGGGTATTTCATCGTTTTCGGCGGCCAGTTCGAGAGCCAGCAGCACGCCATGCGTCACCTTACCCTGCTGCTGCTGCTCGTCATCCTGATCATCTTCGTGGTGCTGTTCTCCTCCTTCGGGTCGCTGTGGCAAGCCTCCCTCATCATCCTGAACATCCCCACCACCCTGGCTGGGGGCATCTTAGGATTGCTGATAGCGCGCGAATCCCTGAACGTCTCCTCCATCATCGGGTTGATCGCGCTCTTCGGCATCTGTGTCCAGAACGACATCATCCTTGTGGCCAAGATCAACGACTTCCGCCGCGAGGGCCTCGCCCTGCGGGATGCCGTCATCCAGGGCGCATTGACCAAGTTCCGGCCCATCATCATGACGGACCTGGTCATGATCGTGGCAGTGCTCCCTCTCGCCCTGGGCGTATCCACGGGGTCGGAGCTCCACCGCCCGCTGGCCGTGGTCTACATTGGGGGTTTCTTCTTTGCCATCCTGCTCCGCCTTATCATGGTGCCGCTTCTCTACGAGGTGCTGAGCAAGCTTGAACGGCAGCCAGTCACCTGCGATGTTCCGGAATAAAGACAAGTCCGGCAGATCAGCTTAATAGCAAAAATCTGCAGAAATCCAGACGGGGCGGTACTACCGGGATCGATCCGAGCACAGCCAGGAAAATATATTAGCTTGCATATTGCACATATGTGCGCTATAATGAGTTCGGTTCATTTACAGAGGATCGGAAGATGCCGCGTTCAAAAATGGAAAAATCAGTCCACAGCCCTCCTTTATTCTCTGTCTACAAACCGGCAGGGATCATGAGAAGCGCCCTGCAGCGGCTTCCGCTCGCTTTGGATGAATACGAAGCCATAAGACTAGCGGATTACCTGGGGATGGATCATGTGGAAGCAGCTTTGGAAATGGGGATTTCCCGTTCCACCTTTTCCCGTCTCATTGAGAGGGCACGCCGAAAAATCGCCCGATTTCTCATCGAGGGCAAGGAGCTCTGTATCGAAGGGGGGAACATTCATTTTCGAGGCAATATCATTCGTTGCCATGATTGTGGGCATATGTTCAAAATAGGCATGGGGCAGATTGTGTCCCAATGCCCGATATGTCACTCCGAGAACCTGTTGAATCTAGCAGGCGGGTTTGGGCATGGCAGGTGCTGTGCGGATAAAATCCAAGGGCAGAGTGAAGTGTCTCAGAAGAACGATCTAAACATCAATAAAGCAGGAGAAAAAAATGGACAATAATGGATTTAACAAGAGTTTCAGCGACAGTGGCGGACGCGGCCGCAACTTGGGAGGAGCCTTGGGGCCGGGTGGTTTTTGTGTGTGTGCAAAATGTGGAGAGAAAGTCCCTCACCAGCGGGGCGTCAAATGTACAACACTAAAATGCCCAAAATGCGGACACACGATGGCCAGGGATGAATTATTGAATAGGTAATCTCGGGAAAAAATACGATCCAGGAGTGAGAAGCGAATGAAGATTGCCATTGCCAGTGGAAAGGGCGGTACTGGAAAAACAACACTTGCAACCAACCTGGCGGCCTATCTTGCGGAAGAGGTTGAGGTTGGTTTGGTCGATCTGGATGTGGAGGAGCCAAATTCCGGATTGTTCATCAAGGGGGAGCTGGTCCATGAAGAAGACAAATACAAGATGATCCCTGAATGGGAAGAGGATCCGTGTACCCTGTGTGGTCTGTGTCAGGAGGTATGCAATTTTCACGCTGTCATACAACTGATCGATCAGATCATGCTGTTTTCTGAACTGTGCCACAGCTGCTATGCCTGTTCTGAATTGTGTCCGACATCCGCACTTCCAATGGTCCCTCAGAAAATGGGTGAAATGAAACATTACCGGAACGGCAATCTGTCTTTCGTGGAAAGCCGGCTGGACATCGGCCAAGAGCAGGCCGTGCCCTTGATAGCACAGACAAAGGAGTACATTGAGACAAATTTCTCTGAGAAGATGATCAAATTATATGACTCGCCTCCTGGGACTTCGTGCCCGGTGATCGAAGTGACTAAGGACGTCGATTTTGTCATTCTGGTAACCGAGCCCACACCTTTCGGTCTGCACGATCTTAAGCTGGCAGTGGACACCATGAGGCAACTTAACAAGAAATTCGGTGTTGTTCTCAATCGACATGGGATCGGCAATGACGATGTACTGGACTTTTGTCAGGAAGATAATATTCCTGTCCTGGCCAGGATTCCCAATGACCGCAGGGTTGCCGAGTTATATTCGCGGGGAGAGCTGGTTTATCAAAAAGTTCCGGAAGTGAGACAGCAGCTCATTAAAATCAGGGATCATATGCTGGAATTGAAGGGCGGAGAAGCCAAATGAAAGAAATTGTTGTCATTTCCGGAAAGGGCGGCACTGGAAAAACTTCCATCACGGCCTCCTTCGCCTACTTAGGCGGAAAGGATGTTGTGGTCGCGGACTGCGATGTGGATGCCGCTGATATGCATCTGCTTCTGCAGCCTGATTTCGCCAAGCCGGAAGATTTTTACAGCGGAGTTCTTGCTGTTATCAATCAGGAAGAATGTAACCGGTGCGGAAAATGCGCCGATGTCTGCCGTTTTAACGCTATTCCGGTAATAAATGACGACTATAGAGTTGTGCCTCTAGACTGTGAAGGATGCGGATACTGCGCCCGTGTCTGCCCGACAGACGCCATCGCAATGGAAGAACAGAATGTGGGCCAATGGTATGTATCGACGACAAAAGCAGGAAACCCCATGGTTCATGCCAGGCTTGGGATCGGTGCGGAGAATTCCGGTAAGCTGGTAGCCAGAGTAAAAAAAGAAGCCAACCGAATTGCGGAAGAAACCAATAGGGATTTTGTCCTGGTTGATGGTTCTCCGGGTGTTGGCTGCCCGGTGGTATCTTCGCTGTCCGGGGCTAATTTTGTGGTCTTGGTCACAGAGCCCACCGTTTCCGGCCTGCACGATCTGAAACGGGCTTACCAGCTGGTTGAAAAATTCCAGATTAGGGCCGGTTGTATCATCAACAAATCAGACCTGAACCTGCAAGTCTGTGGAGAAATTGAGGATTTCCTGAGTAAAGAAGGCATATCTCACATATCCAATCTGCCCTACGATGAAAGGTTCACAGAGGCAATGACAATAGGGCAGACCATTGTTGAATATGAGAATAGTAATGGTTTAGAAACGATCCTGACGAAAAGTTGGGAACAAGTGAAAAGAATAACAAAATCGGGAGAAAAAGAAAGATGAAAATTGCATTTACAACCAAAGGCACAGAATGGGATTCCATGATGGATCCACGTTTGGGAAGAACAGAATTTATTCTTCTATATGACGATGAGACAGATGAATTTTCTCATCATGATAACCGAGCCATCGAAAATGTAGCTCATGGGGCCGGCCCTCAAACCGTGCAGAAATTGTTCGAACTCAACCCCGATGTCTTGATAACGGGAAACGGTCCGGGCGGAAATGCTGCCGCCGTTATAATGAATTCACCCATAAAGATCTATATTGGCGCCGGCGAGATGACCGTGAAAGAGGCTCTTGGCGCATATAAAAACGGAGAATTAAAAACATTTTGATTTCCAAAAAGACTGCGTGAAGCCTCGCCCTCCCTTTGCGGGAAATATCCTTTTCTTATTGGCTTCAGTAAATAACCTGGATTATTCACGGGCCGAGGTTGCTGTAGCGACGAGGAAGTGGCCCATGAAGCTGTAGATATCTACCGCGAATGGGCTGCGACGAAGTCGATGTGGTGAGCCCGACCCAGCCTAATCCCGGCGCGCCCGAAGGGTAAAACAGGATATCAGGAAGGAGAAGAATAATGAAAAAATATGACATTGTTGTTATCGGGGGAGGCCCGGCCGGAATAACTTTGGCCAAAATTCTGGGAAGGAAAAAGAATGTGGCCGTCATCCGATCTGAAGATCACAGTATGATCTATTGTGCCATGCCCTATGTGATCGAAGGATTGATCGAACATGAGAAGACACATAAAACGGACAGCCTGGTCACCGGCAGCGGCGCGACTCTAATTCGCGCCACCGTCACAGAAATCAATTTCGAAAAAAAAGAATTGTATTTGTCCGATTCTTCCGGTGTCTCTTATGACAAGATCGTTATGGCGACCGGGGCCAATCCGTTCATCCCTCCCATTCCCGGCAGGGATCTAAAAGGAGTCCTGGGGTTTAAAACCGAAAACGACCTGAGGGAAATAGCCGGACTCGTTGAACAGGGATTGAAGAAGGCCGTCGTGGTCGGGGCGGGTGCCATCGGAATGGAATTGGCCCTTGCGCTCCATGCAAAAGATATAGAAGTGGACCTTGTGGATATGGGGGAATCTATTCTGCCGAATCTTATAGACAACGAGATGGCAGAAGATCTGCATGAAGAAATAAAGCAGTCAGGTATCAACCTTCATCTTCATGCAAAAGTTACGGAACTGATGGGCAAGACATCCGTGGAAGAAGTTGTCTTGGACAACGGACAGACGATTCGCTTGAATTCAATGGGGGGCCTCTCAGAATGGGAAAAAGAGAACCGGTCAAGCATGGTCATTTTCGCTGCGGGAATGGTTCCCGCAATCTCTCTGGTTAAGGACACCAGCCTCAAAACCGGGAAAGACGGAATTATTGTGAATGACAAAATGGAAACCAACATTCCGGATGTCTATGCTGCCGGTGATTGTGTGCAGTTTTCAAGCGGCATTACGGGTGATGTGGTTCCTGGTAAACTGGCAACCAACGCAGTGCCTATGGCAAAGGTTATCGCGTATAACTTACTCGGCCAGAACAGAACCTACCCCGGATTTTTCAACGGCGCCGCAACCAAAGTATTGGATCATTATATCGGAGGAACGGGATTATCGGAAAGGACTGCCCAGCAATCAGGGTATGAAGTGGTGTGCGGTTTCAGCGAAGTCACGACTCAATTTCCCATAATGCCCGAAGCGAAAAGAATACGCATCAAATTGGTAGCTGACAAAAAATCGCATCGGCTGTTGGGAGGGCAGATTATCAGCGGAGAACCTGTCACCAGTCAAATCGATCTTCTTACTTTGGCGATACAAAAAAAGGCGACCATCGAGGATCTGACTGAATTGAGCTATTCAGCGCAACCCTATCAGTCGTTTTATCCGGCGGCCAACCTCTTTGTCCTGGCGGCTGAAGACATCTTGCAGAAAAACGAGCCGGAGATACCCTAAACATCCTACCAGGTCCCGGCACCTATTTCGATCACATATGAGAAATTATCTATATCCAAGGCACCGACATTTTTAATCCCGAACCTGAATCCCCAATAATCGGTGATCCAAGTCAGAAACTTAAAGGGTGTATAAAAATGGAGGAAGCCTCCTTTATGTGGGAAATCCTCAGGGGAACCAAACATAAAGTCAGTGCCCCGCTTAAGGTTAGATTGTCGATGGCTCGATTCGGGTTATTGAATGAGTCATGATTCTTTGATAGAATTATCGAACAGACCCATGATCAGAAGGCATAAGTATCCTTTAAACCTGATCTTTCTCGCAGCATTCCTGTTTGTTACCCTTTTTATCAATTATTTTCATACAGAAGCGGTCATCAACGGTTTCAACGAAGAAAAGACGACCCACACTCATCCGGACAGACCTAACAACCCGAAAAATCAACTGTTGTCCGAACTTCGCTGAACCGAAACAGTGCCGGCCGTATGTCTGGTCTTAATAATTACCGTGTTAACCCTCAATACAGATACGGAAGGGGGCCCTGCGGCGCCGGATTGGGCAGATGGCCCCGCTTGGGTTATGGCAGAGGCCGCTGGATTAGGAACGAATAACATACTCGCGGCAAATACGACGATATCCCCAACTCGCTAATTTTCTTCAGCCTTAAGAAACAGGAGTAAATCTTTGTACCGGGATGAACCGGTTATGGCCTTCTCATCCTCTCCTGTGACGGAAACCGCTGGTGATTCATCGGCCGGAAAATCGTGCTAAAATAGTAAGATAGAAATATCACGTGGTAATGGAAAGCGATGACGGTATGAGAATACTTAAGGGAAAAACTATATCATCTGGAATTGCTAAGGGCACTATCAATCTACTTGCCAACATATCTGATGAAGCCATTCCTCAATATGGAATTGATGAAGCCAGGGTACCAGGCGAAATAGAACGACTTAAACTGGCATTCCAAAAAGCAAAATCTCTCATGAAGGAGATGATTGATTTCTCCAAGCAATCCTCTGACGAACAGGCTGCAGAGATCGTGAACGTTCATCTCATGATACTTGATGATCTCAAGCTATTCTCAAAAATCGAGCAACGAATAATTCAAAACAAGATAAATGCTGAACATGCAATATATGATATTTTTAGCGAATACATCGATTCACAAAAAAAAAGCATCTTCATTTTCAGGAACTCGTCCATGATTTCAAGGATGTAAGAGATCGACTCCTTTCCTTTTTCTCGAGCGCTTCAAACCACATCGAGAGCATTATAAAGGATCATGAACCGGTCATTGTAGCAACAGAGCGGCTTAATGCTCATTTGGTTCTGAACATGCCGAGAGAGCATATCCTTGCGTTCATCACATTGGAGGGGGGATACACCACGCATGCAGCCATTTTGGCACGATCACTAGATGTCCCAGTAATATTTGGCATAAATGTCAAGGAAGAACTCCGCTGTGGAATGCGAGCAATTATAGACGGGATGACCGGGAAGGTCATCATATCCCCAGATGAAGCTACAGAAAAATACTATGATAAAAAGGTCGAGCAGTATCGAGCAAGGAGCCAATTCTGTGAGATGCGCAGCCATTTAAAAGCAAAAACAAAAACCAATGTCAGAATCACTCTCAAGGTCAACATCAGTAATCCCGGCGAGATGGATCTTATTGGGGAATACAATCATGATGGGATAGGCCTTCTTCGTACTGAGTTTTAATTCCTTGACAGGGAGCATGCTCCTACAGAAGCAGAGCAGTATGAGATATACAGGACGATATTGCAGAAAGCGAGAGGCAAGCCGGTCGTTGTAAGACTGCTGGACATTGGCTCGGACAAACTTCCTCTATTCCTCAATCTTCCCCATCAAACCAATCCTGATCTTGAAATTCGTGGTTCACGTGCTGTTGAATATTTTCATGGAATATATTTAGCTCAGGCCAAAGCACTTTTACGTGCCGCTCAGCATTCTGAATTGAAGATACTGTATCCAATGGTGTCTGACTTGAGTGATGTGAAAACTTTTAAATCTCTAATAGCTGAAGCAAAGAGGAAGCTGAAGGAAGAGGGACGACCGCACTTTAGGTCAGTTAAGGATGGGATCATGATAGAAACCCCTGCAGCTGCACTCTTGGCTGATCAACTTCTGAAAAAAGTGGAATTTGCGAACATCGGATCAAATGATCTCTGGCAGTACACACTTGCGGCATCACGGGGCAATCCTCTGATAGAAAATAAATATCATATTCTACATCCGGCACTTTTAAAATTGATGGAGATGGCAATTAGGGCCGGGAAAAAATACCACAAAGAAATCTGTCTTTGCGGAGAAATCGCCTTTTTCGAAGAGTATTACCCCTTGTTTCTTGGAATAGGACTGCGCTGCTTCAGCGTTGCGGCCATGAAATTCCCTGCTATTAAATGTGATCTCATGTATACCTCAATCGACCGTTCCTCTAAGCTTAAAAAAATGGTGTATGAGGCCTCATCAAAAAGAGCGTTGGAAAAATTGTTCAAAAGGACAGTGTGAGTTCTCTCGCGGGAACAAGGCGATTGGCTGAATAATGGCGCATGAAAGTTTTGGTTTTGCACTGCTGCTTACCTCTTTAGCAGGCCTCTCCACTGGGATAGGAAGTGCCACCGCCTATTTCATCAAAAAGCCTAAATTAACCTACCTCGCTTTTTCCATGGGCTTCTCAGCTGGCGTGATGATCTATATATCCTTTATGGAACTGCTTCCAAAGGGAATCGAAGGCGGGGGCAAAGCAATGGGTATCACCGCTTTCTTCATCGGGATCACATTCATCGGCATGATCGATTTGTTTCTCCCTGAAATACAGAATCCACACCACTACAAGGAATACCCTGTCACTGAAAAACCACATGAAGACCAGAGGCTGAAGAGGACAGGGCTGTTCACGGCATTAGCCATAGGAATTCATAATTTCCCTGAAGGACTTGCGACATTTGGAGCTGCTTTTAGCGATGCAAAACTCGGAATAATGATAGCCATGGCAATTGCGATCCATAACATTCCTGAGGGCATCTCGGTCTCTATGCCTATTTATTATGCCACAGGAAACCGAAATAAAGCATTCATCTACTCTTTTCTGTCGGGCTTATCCGAGCCAGTGGGGGCTTTTTTTGGGTATTTAATTTTGCTGCCTTTTTTATCGCAGGGCCTCGTTGCCTTCCTTCTGTCATTCATAGCAGGAATAATGGTTTATATATCATTGGATGAGATTCTACCCACGGCTCACCGTTATGGTCACGGCCATACTGTCATTATGGGATTAATTGCAGGAATGTTGGTCATGGCTTTGAGTTTATTCATTCTCTGAATGTTATGATCAGATCTTATCGGTGTATTGAGGGGAGAGTTTCTTTATGGCAAAAAGAATGAAGTATAAAATCGGAGGCGTATATGGCTAAAATTGACCGATTTGAAGACAAACACTGGGCCCAGAGTCCTTAGTTGAACTTCCTATATTTTTTCTCTGCCCCTTTCGGTTATTTTGAATTTTCCGTTTTCTTCTTCGACAAATCCTGCGGCGTTCATTTCTCGTAAGCTGCTCCTCACTTTAAACAGTGGCTGTGCCACTTGTTTTGATATCTCTTCAGGGAGTAAAGGAACCTGAATAATTCGCAACAGATTTTTGGCCGACTCTGAAATTGTGCCGTCAGGGTTAACGCAAGCCATCGCGGCCTCCTCTTACAAGTCCTTCTTGCAGAAATACCAGTCTTTGCATTCCAGGCTGCTATCCGTCGCTCGCTCCTCGGCCGCTTCTTGAGTATTGGGTGGGGGGAGGATGACCTTTTCTCCAGGACGCCAGTTGGCGGGTGTTGCCACTCCATGTTTGTCTGTTGTCTGCAGAGCCTGGATAAGGCGCAGCATCTCATCCATGTTACGGCCGGTGGAAAGCGGATAATAGATCATAGCCCTGAGGATCTGTTTGTCATCGATGACAAAAACACATCTTGAGGTTTCTGTTTTGCTTTCACCCGGCATAATCATTCCATATTTCGAAGCCACTTCTTTGTTCAGATCGGCGATAATGGGAAATGTTAGTTTTTGGCCCATCTTCTTTTCGACATTTCTTGCCCAAGCGATATGCGAATAGACGCTGTCGATACTTAATCCTAAAAGCTCACAATTCATTTCCCTGAGCTGATCATGGATCTGAGCGAACCCTATGAATTCAGTAGTGCAAACAGGCGTAAAATCCGCTGGGTGAGAAAACAAGATCAGCCAGCCTCCTTTGAAGTCCTCGAGTTTGAGCGTCCCATGTGTGGTTACGGCTTCAAATTGGGGAGCCGGTTCGCCAAGGCGGGGCATGCCGTGTAATTGAGTTTCTTGAGAATCTTGGATGTCATCCATGTTGAACCTCCTGTCATAAATATTAATTAAGAATATTTTTTACCTATTCCTTCATCCTCAAAACGTAATTCTGATGATCCGCGAAAAAATTCCTCTGCGGCCTCCCACGGGGCCGTTGTTAGGGAGGCATCCCGCTGAATCTATGTCTTATCCGGCTTTTTAACGATACTGACTCACTGCTTAGTGGTAATGATTTTCATTATCAATTAATATTATACTCGGCCTCCTTGAGTTGTCAAGGAACACTGAGATCTTCAAGGCTCTGAAAAAGGGTCAAGAGTTTAAGGGGACACTAACCTATGCAAGAGACTCGAGGGCCTTGTCGTAGTGGCACACCATAATCTTCCAGGAAAACTCTCCTGCTCTTTGCTTCAGGCTGGTTTGTCGCGTGTGCTCGATGTTTTGAAGCATGCCTATCATCTTGGCATTCAGCTCATAGGCATCGCCGTAATAGAAATCCTGGAATATGTCGGAGGGGAAGATCTCCGGATAGCTGAGCCGGCGGGGAAGGATCGGCAGACACCCGCAGTAGACCGCCTCCACCACACTCATCCCGAAGAAATCATGCCGGGAGGTCACGGGTAATAGGTCGGCATCCCAGAGCCAGGCCGCATAGTCGGCAAAGGAGTCCACATATCCGAACTGCACAACCCGGTCCCCCAGCTTGGCGCGGGCCTGCTGGAATACTTCAGGAGACTGGCTGAAATTCTCGCCCAGCACCGCCACCTCGAACTCGAGGCCCCGATCGGCTAACGCATACAGGGCCTGGAAGAAGTCCTCCGGGTTTTTGTCATACTCCCAGCGGTGGTTCCAGAGGACCAGGGGCGGGCGGCCGGAGCGGGTGCCGTGAGCGGGCTTGGCCGGCTTGTTAGACTCTAAACAATCAAAGTCAAATCCCAGGTGCAGGACACGGCTCTTGTTTTCGATCTCTTCCACGCTCGACAGCTCCCGATGATCGGGGAAATGTTTGAGCAGCCGCGGCAGCTCCCCCAGAAAAGCCTGACGATGATAGTCGGAATTGAAGAACACGGCATCGGCAGCCAGGGCTGAAGCGAAGTTGATGAAGCCGTAGTGGACGTCCCTCGAGTGGATCACATCCCGGTCTCCCGGGGACCAGGGATAGGTGATCTGGTTCTCGTGAAAATAGACTGCGGTTGGTGTCCTCGCCGTCCGCTCTCTGGTAAGAGCCAGAAACGTTGTCAGGTCTAGCATGTCCGTTGCCAGGATCACATCGGGGTCCAGCCCCTTCTCAAGGAACCGCCTCGCCAGGGTCACTGCCCCGCCGTGCATGCGCCACTTCCAGAACTGCCCCTCGAGGTGCAGGACCTTCACCTCATGGGTGCTGTGCCGCGCATAGCCTTTGGCCCAGGCCGCGTGCGAGCCTGTGAAATAGGGCTCGATGATCAAAACCTTCATGGCTTGCGACATGGCTGCTACCTCCGACATCTTGCCTCAAAAACGGGCGGATTACAAACCTGGGCTTCGGCCTTGCCGCGCGGGCCGGACATGCTATACAATGGCCCCAGGAGACGACATGGAGGTATTGACCGACCGGGATATGCTGCAGCTGATCCGATCCGTATTCCCCGCTTATCCTGACGACCGGCGTCTAGGTATAATGGTGGACATTCCCCGCGACCCGGCAGGAGACACACCAGACTGGAAGGCGAGGAGGAACCTGGCCGTGGAGTGGTTCCACGCCCTCAAGCGCATCCGTCCCTCCCTGCACCTGGACGAGATCATCTTGATCGCCTACCCGGACGTGGGTTCCAACAACGCCGATCTCCCCGAGTTCGGAACCATCATCAAGGGCCAGCTTCCCTCCTCTATCGAGGACCTGTCAAAGACCGGGGAGGCCCGCACGTTCCTGGATGTTTTCCGCAACACCCAGATCATTCTGGCCCCCACGCAGTTTTCCACCACCGCCCCCCTGAAGGTCGCGGCCGCAAAGCATGGTTTCCGGGCCGCCACCATGCCCGGCTTTTCCAGCCAAATGATCCCCACCCTGAGGCTGGACTACGGCGAGGTCAACCGCCGAGTCCTCCTGCTCAAGGAGAAACTCGACCGGGCGCTGGGAGCGGACGTCCACTTCAGCGTGGACGGCGACGAGGATTTCGAGGTCTATTTCGACCTCAGATTCCGTCAGGCCCATGCCAGCACCGGGCGGTTCCCGGACAAGGGAACGGCCGGGAATCTCCCCTCCGGAGAGGCCTACATCGTGCCCTATGAAGGCGAAGAAGGTGAGGCCAGCCGGACCGAGGGCATGCTGCCAGTCCAGATCCGTGATGATATCGTGCTGTTCAACATCAAGAAAAACCGGGCGGTGGGAGTTGAAGGGCTCGTCCCCGCGATCCTGGAAGAAAAGGCCCACCTGGAGAGAGAGCCCGCATACGGCAACATGGCGGAGCTGGGATTCGGTGTGCTGGCCGATTTCGGCATCCTGCCGGTGGGCAAGATCCTCCTGGATGAGAAGCTGGGCTTCCATGTCGCCTTCGGCCGCAGCGATCACTTCGGCGGGGCCGTGGGTCCCAAGGATTTCTCCTCTCCCGAAGAGGTCATCCATCTGGACCGCATCTACATCCCGGCCACGCAGCCCCGCATTTCCGTAAAGTCCCTGGTCCTGCTCTACGAAAACAGCCAGGGCGAGATCCTGATCGAAGACGGCAAATACCTCATTTTCTGACCAGAATCGGGAGCCTCCGCTCTCAGGACACGACCCGCGGCTCGACTGTCCCCTTGCATAAGAAGCCCCGGCCCGGATACCGGGTGAACATCACAGGTCTCAACATCGCACCGGCTAGAGGTGATCTACCAGGATCTTTATGGCGATGGCGAAGAGTACGAGTGCGCCGGCCAGCTCGGCCCGCTTCCCGGCCAGGCGGCCGAGCACTGGGCCGATGCGGGCCCCGATGAGTGTCATGGCGAAAGCCACACCCCCGATGACCATAGCGGGGTAGAGGATGGGGACACTCAACATCGAAAGGCTCAGCCCCACGGCCAGCGCGTCTACACTGGTGGCCATGGCCAGCAGCAGCAGATTCAGGCCCCGGGTAGGATCCCGGAGCCCCTGTCTGTCTTTTTCCTGCGAACGGAAGGAATCATAGACCATGCGGCCGCCGACCAGGACCAACAGCCCCGCGGCCACCCAGTGGTCCACGGCTTCGATAAGGGGAAGTATGAATCGACCGGCGGCCCAACCCAACAGCGGCATCCCGAACTGGAACAGCCCGAAGGAGCATGCCAATCGGAGTGACTGGAGCGGTGTCAGCCGCTTCAGGATAGCGCCGATCCCCAGGGTGACCGCGAAAGCGTCCATGGCCAGGGCCAGGGCAATCCCAAAAACTGCGGCGAAGCTCAAGCCTGTCTCTTTTTCTCCAGATATTCCAGGGCGAGGGACGTCAGGAGCAAGGCAGCTTGGGGGAGGGCTTTTTCATCCATATCGAATCCGGGATGATGGTGGGGACAAGCCTGGCCGTCCCCCATGCCGAAGAACAGGAATGCCCCCGGGATCTTCTGGAGGAAGTAGGCGAAGTCTTCCCCGCCCATGACCGGGTCGATATCCACGATCCGGTCCCGGCCCAGCGTCTTGGCCACGACCTCCATTGCGAAATCCACCATCTCGGGAGGATTGACCAACGGCGGGTAGCCCGGCTCGTACTCCATCTCTCCCTCGGCGCCGAACGCCTCGCAGGTCTTCTGCGTAATCTCCTGCAGCCGCGTCCTGGCTAAGTCCTGCACAGAGGTATCGAAGCTCCGGACCGTTCCTGTCAGCTTGACCTCCTCCGGGATGATGTTGTATACCGTGCCCCCCTGGATGGTCCCGAAGGACACGACCCCCGGCTTCAGGGGATCGAGGTTGCGGCTGATGATGCTCTGGAGGTTGACCACCAGCTGGGCTGCCGTCAGGATGGAGTCCACTGTCTGATGGGGCATGGATCCGTGCCCCGCCCGGCCTTTGACCGTGATGCGGAAATTGTCCGCAGCGGCCATCATCGGACCTTTCACGGCCCCGACCTTGCCGGTGGGCATGGGCTGCCAGAAGTGCAGTCCGAAGATGGCATCCACGCCTTCCAGTGCCCCCTCCTCCACCATGGTGATCGCTCCTCCGGGGGGGAGTTCCTCGGCCGGCTGGAACAGGAACACCACATTCCCGTGGAGAGAATCCTTCCTCTCCGTCAGGATTTTGGCGGCCCCCATGACAACGGCCATGTGGCCGTCATGGGCGCAGCAGTGGGCAGCTCCTGGATTCTGTGAGAGGTACTCCTTTTCGCCCTGCTCCTGGAGGGGGAGGGCATCGATATCGGCCCGGAGCGCGACCGTGGGTCCTGGATGTCCTCCCCTGAGGTCGGCTCGCAGCCCGGTCCCGGCCAGGCTCTTCACGGGCAGGCCCAGGCCCTCGCAATATTCCCGGATCACGCGGGACGTGCGTTCTTCATGGAAGGCTACCTCGGGATGGCGGTGGAAATCCCTCCGCCACGATATGAGGTCATCCTCGATCTCAGTTACTCGAGCTTTGAGTTCTTCGTTCATCGTATTTCTCCTTTCAGGAATCGGCGCTGGAAAGAATCTTCGAGACCAACTGAATCCCTCACAATCAGCCGGGACCCTACCCTCTCGCCGCGAACACCGGCACCGACATCACGATCCCAGCTTGTTGTTGGTGTATTTGGTGATCAGCAGCTTGCGCAGGTCACGGTACATCTCCACGACCTTGTCCATGCTGTCCCACGTGTACGTGTTCAGGAATTTCCGGGCCTCATCAGGGTTCTGCTTGAACATCTCCAGGGCACGCCTTTCGATGCCCTCCTGCTGTTCGAAGAAGGAGGCCTCCAGCGGATCCCTCACCTTACGCAGGTCTTTTACGGCCTCCTGCCAGCGAAGATAGAGGAGGTTGTCGATAAAGTCCATGGCCCAGCGTGCCGAGTCCTCGCTGAAGGAGTCGGGATCGTAGGTCTTGTAGAGCGGATTGATCTCGGTCGCACCCGAGTAGATGGGAACATAGGTGCTGACATACTGGTTGTCGAGGTAGAACCAGTAGACCCCGCGTAGTGGAGCGGGCAGCCAGGGACGGACCTGGGCGACCATGCCGTACCCCCCCCGTGAGACCTGACGCCGCCAGGTGATGTCGAGGAGCTCGCGCATGTCCCGCGTGGGGAAGGGGGTTGTGAGCGGGCTTTTCTTCATGCCGCCCCGCCCGTCCGGGACCAGCCAGTCCACATCCGCGGTCATGTCGTAGATCGTGCCCTCGAATACCGAGCGCTGGAAGGCGATCACATCCTGGACCGAGACCTTCCTCTCCGGCTTCACGGAAAAGGGATAAAGGGAGAGGGGCTCGAGGTACTGGTGGTAGGCGTCGTACCCGCTGTGGGCACTGCGCAGCCGCTTGTCCGGCCAGTCCTTGTGGTTGGGGGCGAAGGTCGTGAAAAACAGCCAGAAGCGGCTCACGGCCCACTCCCGCGGCTGGGGAGAATAGGCCTCCTGCCAGATAAATGGCCCATCATTTTCGGGATCGTACCAGCCCCGGTCTATGGCCTCCTGTTTGTAATTGACCGAGGCCATGAACCAGTCGGGCCGGGAGAGATCGATCCGTTTGATGATGCTCCAGTTGGGGATAACGGCCACGTGGTCGTCTGGCACTCGCTGGGCCGCCCAGATGGCGCCAGGCTTGCCCTCCCCTGGTTCCCAGAACGGCCCCACGCTGAAGACCTCCATCACCCAGGCTTCGTCTCCGTCCGTGATGCAGATGCCCTCCGATTCGGGCCCGCAGGAAGGCAGAAAACCATATTCTTCCATGAGCTTCCCGATGAGCACGACCGCTTCCCGGGCTTTGGAACAGCGCTGCAGGGCGAAGACCTGGGCCTGTTCGATGGTCATGATCTGCTTCACGCCCATGGCGACATCGATCTGGAGCTCGGCACGCTGGCTGAGCGTGCTCTCCCCGATGGACAGCCCGTGTTCGTTCATCTGGGGGTAGGCCGTGTGGAAGTAGGCATAGGTCTTTTCCACCTGGGGGATGTGGCCCAGGACCTCGCCGTGGTCCTCCAGGGGCTTCTTCACATCCTGGATGCCGTAGTGGACGGCCGCTTTCGCTCCCTTGGGAAAGGTCTGCGCGGGGATAATGTGAACCCGGCATTCTGGGCCGCATCCCGTGTGGGACACGATGGCAGATCCGTCCACGGAGGCCAGCTTGCCCACGATGATGTCCGTACAGTGGTCATCGGCACCGTCTTCACTCAACGGAAGGAAAGGCGGAGCCCCTCCCGTAGCCCAGAGCAGCAGGCTCAGGCACAGGCCGAAGCAGAATACGCGTACGATGGCCTTCATGATCCCTCCTTTGTTCCGATAATTTTCACACGATTATTCGATCCCGATCCATATTGAGGACCGGTCTAGACTCCCGATTCGGGAGGAGGTTTTCTCTTGGTTGTGAGACTCACGGCTACGGTCACGCCGGCATTCAGGACCAAACCTACAAATCCCGCGTTGATCCCCAGGAATGGATCGTTCCCGGAGAGGATGAGGGCAGCGACCACGGCCACGCCGGTGAGGATGCCGGCCGTGACACCGGCCTTTGTGACCCTTTTCCAGAAGAGCCCGCACACGACGCCTGGGAAGAACTGGGAGACACCGTCATAGCCCAGGATGAGAAGCGGGACCAGCTCGTTGGGAAACTTGAGCGCAAAGAACAGGCTTACCGCCATGATCACGATCACCATGACCCGGGAGAGCCGCATCACACTCGCATCCGGGGCGTCCGGCCGGAACCCAGACTTGTAGATGTTTTTGGCCACCAGCGTGGCGCCGAACAGGACCAGGATGGCTGCCGGCACCATGGCCGTCACCGCACCGGCTGCGCCCACGAATCCCAGGAACCACGGCGGATAGGTCTTCTTGACCAGCTCCAGAAAAGCCAGGTCTCCATTGGCCAAACCGGGAATGACCAGAAGCGCCGTGAACCCTACGAAAAAGATCAGCAGGATGGGGATCTGGTACAGAGGCATGATGATGGCATTCCGCTTGAGCACTCTGGCACTCTTGGCGGAGAACACAGAGCCGTAGATGTGCGGCCACATGTAGAATCCCATGGCCGTCACCAGGATCGTGGACATGACCCACAGCACATCCATGTTGGTCGTGGATCCGGGGAGGGTCAAGTGCTCAGGAATCTTTGCGACCAGGGCATCCATCATCTTGTTGACGCCGCCGAAATAGATGCTCGGGACGCCGAAGCCCACGATGAAAACGGCCGCGATCATCAGCACGTCCTTGATAACCGCCACCCAGGCGGCTCCCTTGAGGCCGGACGTGTATACAAAGACACAGGTGAGGACGAACGCGACTATGATCGCCGCGCTGGAGGAGATGGCCCCGTCCGAAGACACCTCGACGATGAATCCCAGCCCGGCCAGCTGGAGCTGGAGGTAGGGAATGATGGAAAACACTCCGATGACCGCCACCAGCACTCCCAGCCCGCGGCTGTCGTAGGTCTTGATGAAGAAGTCCGGCTGCGTGTGCAGCCCGTGACGCTTCCCGACCTTCCAGAGCGCCGGCAGTATGAAGAACGACAGCGTATAGGCCAGGGCCCCGTAGGCCAGTATATAGAAGGCCGGCGCGCCCTTGGAGTAAGCCCAGCCGCTGGCTCCCAAGAAGGTGAAGGTCGTATAGATCTCTCCTGCCATGAGCAGCCATATCAGGAGGATCCCGAAGCGGCGGCCGCCCACCGTCCAGTTTTCCAGATTCATCTCGAGGGTGCGGCCGGCATAGATCCCCACGGCAGCTGAGATCAGGATGACGGCAAGAATGATGACGAGCGCCACACTCATGGTCCATCTCCCTCATCCGGCGGATCAAAGCGCCTCTCCACCCTGTATGCCAGGAAGAGGATCAACGGAGTGAGCATGACCCAGAGCAGGATCCAGAAAAGCAGGAAGGGAAGCCCCAGTACCGTGGGGTGGATCCGGTTGACCAGGGGCAGGGCGAAGACCAGAGTGATGAAGGGGATCGCTCCCAGGAGCAGAGCCAGCCGCTTTCCTTTTTTCATGCGCTCCTCCTCTTTGCCTGCACTTTATACAAAATGTAGAGCAGGCGCAACAGCCTGGATCGGGCGAAAAATGAAAAGACCTTTGTGCATCCTCGTTTTCATGGTATATAATCAATCCCATATTCGAAAACGAACCCATGCCAGGAAACCTGTCTAGTCGCCCCCCCATCGACATCGACAGGATTATGGAGCGGATTCGGGAAGAGGTCCGAAGCCAGGAACAACGCGAAGAGGCCTCCCTACCTCAAGACAAGCCGCTGAAGACCGGCCCGATCCGCTGCAAGGACCTCCTGCGCTTCGAGGACGAGACATTTTTACAGCACGCCTACAGGTCTCTCCTGCATCGGATGCCCGAGGCGGAAGGCCTGGAATTCTGGCTGCACAAGCTGCGTCGACAGGGATGGAGCAAGGTCGACATCCTTTGGAGCATCCGCTCCTCTCGCGAGGGCCAGATTCACGGCGTTCCCATCCGCGGCCTGAAGCCGCGTCGTGTCCTCCGCAGGTTATGGACAGCGGCAGCCGGGATACCGATCCTGGGGTGGTTCCTGAGATGGTGCTGGGCCCTCATCCGCCTTCCTCGGCTTGCGGCGGCCGTTGTGCGTCTGGAGCGGGAACAGCGGGCCGGGGCGACCGATAGGGAGAAGCACAACTCACTCCGGGAGAGTGTGACCGCGCTGCTGAGGCGTGTGGACGAGATCGAGAAGCGTACCGCCTCCCAAGACGGCCGGCAGCGGAACCGTAAAAAAGGCAGGGACAGCGAGCCCACGCAGCAGGGACCGCCCAACCCGACCGCCTAGGATGAGATGAAGGTCGCGGTCCTCACACCGGTCAGCCCGAGCGGCGAAGAGGGCGGGGCAGAGGTTCTCTATCAGGCCCTCATCCAGGGATTGCGCCAGAACGGGGCCCAGGCGGATCAGGTCAAGCGCGTGAGCCATGAGACGAGTTTCACTTCCATTCAGAGGACATACCTGGACTTCTACGACATGGATCTCTCCGCCTACGACGGGGTGATCTCAACCAAGGCTCCCTCCTATCTCGTAAGGCATCCCAACCATGTGTGCTACCTCCTGCACACCATGCGATCCTATTACGACATGTTCGACCGGGAATTCAACATCCAAAAACCCTCCCTCCTGCGTCAGCGGGAACTCCTGCACACGATCGATTCCGGTGCGCTGGCTGCCCCCAGGACAAGAAAGGTATTCGCGATCGGGGAGGAGGTGGCCCAGAGGCTGAAGAATTGGAATGGCCTGGAGGCCGAGGTCCTGAGGCCGGCTCTGCCCCCGGATCGCTTCGAGAGCGGGGAGTATCGGCATCTACTCATGCCCTCTAGGCTCCACCGCTGGAAGCGCATCGACCTGGCCATCGAGGCCATTCGCCTGGTGAACGCCAAGCTTCGTGTCAAGATCACAGGCGCAGGCGAGGATTCCGCCCTCTTCCGCGACATGGCCCGCGGCGACAGCCGCATCCAATTCCTGGGCTGGGTCAGCCGGAAGCGACTGCTTCGCCTCTATACGGACGCCCTGGCCGTGCTCTTTATCCCTCTGAGGGAGGATTTCGGCTTTGTCACCACCGAGGCCTTTGCATGCGCCAAGCCGGTCATAACCTGCACAGATTCCGGAGAGCCGGCCCGGCTGGTCCGGGACCGGGAGACCGGATATGTGTGCGCCCCGGATCCGGAAAGCCTCAGCCATGCCATAGACCGGCTGGCTGCCTCACCCGACAGGGCTCGTGCCATGGGGAAACAGGCCCGGACATCGTTGGATCCCACCACATGGGCGGAGGTGGGGCACCGCCTTCTTTCAGCCCTGGAGGCAGGATCTTGAGCCTCGATCCGGCCTATCGCGTGACCGTGCTGGACATGCAGCCGATCGATCCCCCTCTGGGCGGCGGGAGGATGCGCCTTCTGGGGCTCTATCACGGGCTGGGGCTTCCCACGTGTTACGTAGGGAGCTATGACTGGCCCGGCGAGCCACACCGGGAGGTCCGTCTGAGCCCCACATTGAAGGAGATCGATGTCCCCCTGGGGAAGCGGCATTTCGAGGCCAGCGCCCGGGCCCTCCAAGGGGTCCGGGGCCGGACGGTGATCGACACGACCTTCGCCCGATTCGCACGCTTCTCCCCCCAGTTCGTCTCGGCCGCCACTGAAGCCGTCAGGGAGGCCGAGGTCGTCATCTTCTCGCATCCCTGGGTATATCCCATGGTCCGGGATCTTCTCGATGAGAGGAATCAGCTCATCGTGTATGATGCGCAGAACGTGGAAGCATACCTGCGATTCGCCCTGCTGGACGACAACGGGGGGCCCGGGACGCGGATCGTGCGTGAGGTGGTGGATCAGGAAGGCTCGCTTGCCCGCGTGGCCCACCTCGTCCTCGCCTGCTCCGAAGAAGATGCAAAGCTCTTTCACAAGCTGTATGATCTTCCCTTCGCCAAGATCCGGACCGTTCCCAATGGAGCCTTTGTGAAAGAGATCGGTCGCTTTGCTGTGGATGAGAAACGGGAAGCACGGGAGAAGTTGGGCCTTGCTGATGGCACGACGGCCCTGTTTTTGGGGAGCGATTACGAGCCCAACCTGGAGGCGGCCCGGTTCATTTCCGAAAGCCTCGCGGCCCAGGCTCCCGAGATAACGTTTCTGATCGCGGGAGGGGTTGGGGAGCGCTGGCTGGCAGAAATCGGAGAAACCGCAGTCCCGGGAAACGTCTGTGTCCCGGGAAGTTTCGATCCTCAGGAGAAGCCCTCTTACCTGGGAGCGGCCGACCTGGCCATCAACCCTGTGGAAAAGGGATCCGGGAGCAGCATCAAGATGTTCGAGTTCATGGCAGCCGGCCTGCCCATCGTCACCACCCCGGCAGGGGCCCGGGGTATCCTCCCCGACAGCGGAGAGGCCTTTCGGGTATGTCCTCGAGCAGAGATGGCCGCTCATTTGATTTCGTTATCGGCTTCGGCCGAAGAGCGGCTCCGGCTGTCGGCCCAAGCCAGGGGACTGGCAGAGGGCCACTACTCCTGGGAGGCTCTCTCGAAAAAACTCGGTCGGCTCCTCCATCGTCACAGGAGCCGGTTCGTTCAGGAAAAACCCCGCTTCTCTGTCCTGGTGCCCACCTACGAGCGTCCCGGAGAACTGAAACAGCTGATGGACCTCCTCGCCAAACAGCATTTCTCTGATTTCGAGGTGATCGTGGTGGATCAGAGCAGCCGTGCCTGCGAGGAACAGCTCCTTGCCAGGGGTATAGATGTACTCTACCTCCATGAGAGCGTTCGCGGGGCGGTCCGGGCCCGAAACCTGGCCGCATTCTACGCCCGGGGCTCCATCCTGGCATTCATCGACGATGACTGCCGGCCGGCCGCAGACTGGCTGGAGAAGGCGAGTCTCCACTTCGACGATCCCGGCGTGGTGGGGATCGAGGGCCTGATCCGTTCCGATCATATCGGACATCCCGAGTACCGGAGTGTGACCAATGAGAATTTCCGCGGCATCGGCTTCATGACAGCCAATCTTTTCCTGCGGCTCGAGGTATTCAACGCCCTGGGGGGATTCGACGAACGGTTCGACAATCCCCATTTCCGGGAAGACACGGACCTCGGTTGGAGGGCACTGGAACACGGCCGGATCCCGTTCGGTTTCGATGTCCAGGTCCAACACCCGGCCCACCCCAGAGACGAGCGGCGAGAATCCCGGACCGAGCGGGACCGGTTCTTCGAGAAGGACGCCCTCCTGCTCAAGAAACACCCCCACAGGTTCAAGCAGCTCTTCCTTGCCGAGCCGGCTAACAAGACCGCTGCGTATTGGGAGCATTTCCAGCGCGGGGGCCGAAAATACCAGGTCAACATCCCCCGGTTCTATCACGAATACATGCGAAAAATACTCTCTGAAGGGACGGATCGGACATGAATGTCATCCTGAGCTTCCTGATGCGGAACAAATGGTTCACATGGGTCTTCGGTATCCTCTACTTCGTATCCACGGTTATCCTGCACAAGCCGGTGGCCAAGCTCTCGCTGAGGATCGAGCGACAGGTCACATATGCTTCCTATAATCGAGGCTGGGGATGGTTCGCCCTGATCGCCCTGGCGTTGGTGCTCGTGGCCGTACTCCTCCGGATCCTGAAGCAGGAAGACAAGCTCTTCAATTTGGCCTTCCTAGCCTTTACCTTCGGGCTGATAGGGATCACCCACTGGGCAGTCCTGGCCGTCAACCTGGAGTACATCCATGTCATGCAGTTCAGCCTCCTGGTCTTCCCGCTCCTTGCACTGACCCGGAGGTTCGGGGAGACCATGTTCTGGATCGGCCTGCTGGGCGCCGTAGACGAGCTGTACCAGTACTATGTCGTCTGGTGGCCGCATCAGTCCTACTACGATTTCAACGACGTGATCCTGGACATCGCGGGCGGCGCCTTCATGGTCTTCCTCATCTACCTGTGGCTGAAAAAGGACACTCTCTTCGCACAAGGGAGCATCCCCAAGATCCGGTGGCTCCGGTCGCCCTCCGTATTCGTGGCGGCCGGCATCCTCGTGTTTGCTCTCCTGTCCCATGTCTCGGGCCTGCTGAGCTATTACCCAGTGCCTGAGAAAGGCCCGGACAGCCAGGCCGCCATCCTGCTGAGCAGGGATGCGAGGGCGCCTCAGTTCTGGAGCGTGTTCGAGAAGGGCAAGACCTATCACATCGTGGGCGCGGGGGAGTGGATGATCCTCCTGCTGCTCAGCACGGTCCTGTATTCGCTCCTGGATCGGAGGCTGAGGACGGGGCGATCAGAGACCTCAGGCAGGGGTGAGGACGACTGAACGATGCCGGAGAGAATGCCACCCGGCGCCGGCCCACCCCTCTCGTCCGGAAGCTCCGCTGAGACCAGGCCAAAGCTTTGGGCCTCCCTCCTCTTCCTTTATGCCTCATTCGTCCTCCTCCGCTTCCTCCAGTCGCTCCTCCTCTCAGAGCCGGCCGTGATCCCGGACGAGCTGGCCTACAAGTCCATGGCCTACGGCTTCTACAAATGGCTGGATCCTTTTGCGCTGAGCGCTGAGGCCGTGGGGGCCCCCACCAACGTCGGGTACGTTCTCTACCAGGTCCTAATCGCTTTCATCTTCTTCTTCCGGGACAATTTCCTCGTGGCCGGAAAGCTGTTCAACGCATTCCTTATCAACGCCACTCTGTTCCCTCTCTATGGGATCCTGAGGGAATTCGTGCCGCGCAGGGAGGCGGCCCTGGGCGCGGCCCTGGCGCTGCTGCTCCCCTCGTTCGGCTACTCCTCCTTCCTGATGGCCGAAAACCTGTACTTCCCCCTCTTCGCCCTCTGTGTCTACCTGATCTACAAGAGCTGCACAGGAGGCTCCCTCCGCTATGCCCTGCTCACCGCGGGCTGCCTGGTGCTCTGCTTCCTGACCAAGCCCCACGCTCTGGTCCTCCTCACAGCATTCCTGGTATGCGGAGGCTGCCTGGCCGCCTTCTTCGCCTTCAAGCTGAAAGACCGATCTTCGAGCCGGAGAATCTTAGTGAACCTGGCTGCCGCAAGTACATTGCTTGCCGCCTCCTTCCTGGCTTTCATCGGGATCTTCGGGGGGGGTATCGCACGGAGCGCTGGATTCAACCTGGCCGTGACTCGGGGGATCCCCTCCAGGGTCGCAAGCGGATTGGGCGCTGGGGAGTATGTCTTCAGCGAGTTTCTGACCATGGTTGGCGCCCACCTGGGAATCGTGCTGTTCCTCTTCCTACCGCCGCTCCTGCTGACTTGCTGGGGATGGGCCCGGGCGCTCAGGGAACGCGACTCGAAGCGCCTCGCCTTCGCGGGCCTCGTCCTGTTTCTCCTGCTCGAGCTGGCGGCCCTGACCCTGGTCACATCGCTGTTTTTTGCTCCCGAAGAGTCGTTCGTCCGCCTCCACGGGCGCTTCTATTCCATGGCCTTTCCTCTGCTAATCGTCTCCCTGGTTGCCTTCAGGAAGCAGGTCCGCTGGAACGGCCCGCGTAGGATCATGCTGCTTTCTCTCTCGCTTCTGGGCATGCTCGCCCTCCTGCCGGGACTCCCCGTCTTCTTCGGGAGCCCAGTAAAGTTCACGCTGGCCATCGATTATCCGGAGATCGCCTGGGCCGCTTTCCTGCCTCGAGGCCTGTTAATAGCTGCGGTACTCCTGTTCTACGCGATGACAGTCCAGCTGATCCGCAAGGGGCAGGCCGGATACTACCTGGGATTCTTCGTGCTTGTCGCCCTGCTGGCCAACGGGGCGGAAAGCTGGATCCTGGTCCGATACTACGAGCCGCAGAGGTTGGCCGCAAGGCCAGACCGTACGTTCATCAGGGACACGATCCGTGATCCGTCCTCCCGGGTTGCGGTGATCGATCCCGGAGAGATCCACAAGTTCCTCGCTGTGTTCTGGTTGCCCTACCGTTTTACCTACGCCGCACGGCTGCCAGAAGACGCCACCCTTAAACAGGACGAGATCCCCGAGGAAACGGACTTCATCGTTCTCTTTGGTGATTACAAGCTGGATTTCCAGCCGCTCAGGGTCTACCGCAGAGGGAGGTGCCGGATCCTGCGCCTGGCGAGTCAAGAAAACGTCATCCGCGATTTCATGGGAGTCACCCTGGATACCTCGGAATGGGGATGGACGGAAAAGGAATTCGCCTATTTCCCGGAAGAGCGCTTCGAGCGGCTCGTGCTGACCCTGAATGACTGGCAGCCCTTTTACGCTCGGGAGCTCCGTATCCATACAGCCAATGGGACTCAGCGGATCAGCCTGAAACTCCTCAAGGGCCCGATCACGCTCCCCTATTCCCGCTCCTACCGATTTGCCCTGGACAGGACCTTCAATCCCCGGGAACTGGGAATCAACCCGGAAGACGACCGCGAGCTGGGGATCAGTATCCGCTCCGCCGTGATCGAATTCCAATGAGATGAGATTCGCATCCCCACTCCCGATCTAGACAACGAAGCAAGAATTGGTGCGGGTGCGCGGCCACCCATGGGCAGATCCGCTAAAAGCGGGTATAATAGCTCGATAGAGCCATGGAACAAGACGTTATCCGACTGCGGGGCGTCCGGGTCCACAACCTCAGGAACATCGACCTGGACATCCCGCTCAACCAGCAGATCATCGTCACCGGTGTTTCCGGATCGGGAAAGTCCTCCCTGGCCTTCGACACACTGTACGCCGAGGGGCAGAGGCGATTTATCGAGTCCCTCTCGGCCTATGCCCGCCAGTTCCTCGAGCGGATGGACAAGCCGGATGCCGACAGCATCGAGGGCATCACCCCGGCCATCGCCATCCAGCAGAAGGCCGTCACCAAGAATCCCCGCTCCACCGTGGCCACTGTCACGGAGCTCCACGACTTCCTGAGGGTCCTGTACGCCCGCATCGGAACGATCCACTGCCTGCAGTGCGGGGAACCGGTCCGCCGCGACACGATCGACGCCATGGTGGAGACGCTATTCCGGCTGCCTCCCGAGACCGGGGCCCTGATCTCCTTTGCATGGCCCCTGGAACGGGGGCTGGATGAGCTCCGTAAGGAAGGATTCCACCGGTTGATCCAGGACGGCGGGGCCATCGAACTCGATTCGGCCGATCTGAAGGACAGGGAAGAGATCGACGTGTACATGGACAGCCTGGAACTGGACAGGGAGGAACGGGAGCGGTTGGTCGATTCCCTGGAGACGGCGCTCAGGCGCGGCGACGGAAGGCTCAAGGTCCGGACCAGCACCGACCACGAATTCCTCTTCTCAGAGAGGCTCGAATGCAAGCCCTGCGGCATCGCCTACGAAGATCCGGTCCCCAACCTCTTCTCCTTCAATAGCCCCCAGGGGGCCTGCCCGGCATGCCACGGATTCGGGGACCTGGCCGTATTCGATGAGGACAAGATCGTCCCGGATTCCGTTAAATCCCTGGAGGAGGGGGCCATCGAGCCCTGGACCAAGCCCGCGTCTCGGCGGAGGCTGCGCAAACTCCTGGAGTTGGCCCAGGCCCGCGGCATCCCCACCGATGTCCCCTACAAGGAGCTGAGCGACGCGCAGCGCGAATTCGTACTCCACGGGGAGGGGGCCTATCGAGGAGTCATGGGCTTTTTCGACCGCCTGCAGCGGAAGAAGTACAAGGTCCAGGTCCGAGTGTTCCTGGCGCGCTACCGAAAATACATCCCCTGCCCCGAATGCGGGCAGACGCGGCTCAATCCCCTGGCCCGCAGCGTCCGGATCGAGGGGCTGCACGTCGGGGAAGCGGTGCGCAAGACGGTCAAGGACGCACAGGCGTTCTTCTCCTCCCTCGAACTCACGCCGTTCCAAAAAAAAATCGCGGACAAACTGCTGCAAGAGATCACAGCCCGCCTCAAGTTCCTGCTGGAGGTGGGTCTCGACTATATCACGCTGGACCGGATGACCTTTACCCTCTCGGGTGGAGAGGCCCAGCGCATCAACCTGGCCGCCGCCCTCAGCTCCTCCCTGGTGGGGACGCTGTTTGTATTGGACGAGCCCAGCATCGGCCTGCACGCCCGGGACAACCACCGCCTGATCGAGATCCTCCGGTCTCTCAAGGACGTGGGAAACACGGTCGTGGTGGTGGAGCACGATCCCGAGATCATCCGCTCGGCCGAATACCTGATCGACCTGGGGCCCTGGGCAGGCGAGCACGGCGGAGAGGTCGTTTTTTCGGGCAGCATGTCCGACTTCCTCCAGTCAGCCGACTCTTTGACCGCCCGCTACATGCGGGGCGAGCAGTCGGTCCCCGTCCCGGAAAAACGCCGCAAACCCAAAGGCTCCATGTCCATATGCGGCGCGCACAAACACAACCTCAAAGACATCGATGTCAAGATCCCCCTGCATATCTTCACCTGTGTCACGGGCGTGTCGGGTTCCGGCAAGAGCTCGCTGCTCTTCGATGTCCTCTACCGGGGATGGCAGGGCCGGTCCGACGACGGATTCCGGGCGATCAAGGGCAGAGACCAGGTGGATGCCGTGATCATGGTGGACCAGTCGCCGCTCAGCACCTCCCCCCGCTCCATCCCGGCCACCTACACCAAGGCCATGGACGAGATCCGCACACTGTTCAGCCAGACCAGAGAGGCCAAAGCCCAGGGCTACAAGCCGGGCTTCTTCTCCTTCAACACTCCGGGGGGCCGATGCGAACACTGCAAGGGCGCAGGTCAGCAGGTCGTGGAGATGCAGTTCCTCTCGGATGTGGTCCTGCGCTGCGAGGCCTGCAAGGGAAAGCGCTTCAAGCGAGAGATCCTGGAGGTCCGTTTCCAGGGACGGAATATCGACGAGGTCCTCAGGATGAGCGTCGAAGAGGGCCTCGAGTTTTTCCGGGATCACCCCCGGATCGTCAAGAAACTCTCCCCGCTGGCCGAGGTGGGGCTGGGATACCTCAGGCTGGGACAGCCCACAACCACGCTGTCAGGCGGGGAGCTGCAGAGGATCAAGCTGGCCCACAATCTGGTCCACCAGCGCAAGAAGCACATCCTGTACCTGTTCGATGAGCCGACCATCGGCCTCCATCCCCATGACGTGGCCGTGCTCCTGGAGAGTTTCCAGGCGCTGGTCGCCGGGGGGCACACCGTGGTGGTCATCGAGCACAACCTCGATATGATCAAGTGCGCGGACCACATCATCGACCTGGGGCCGGAGGGGGGCGACCGGGGAGGCGAGATCGTGGTCCAGGGCACCCCCGAGGACTGTGCCCGCTCCAAGGCATCCCACACCGGACGCTTCCTGAAATCCTATCTGGAAACACGATAGGGCTCGAGCTCTGTATCGCGGTCTTCGCCGTAGGCTACCAGGCCCTGAAGGCAGCCCGCGCCAATCCTGTCGACGCCCTCCGCTACGAATAAGCTGCCGGGATGGCCGCTTCAGGCCCTGATCAATGGCTACTCAGTCTTGGCCGCCGTCTTCTCCTTGAACAGCTCACCGATGCCGGCGATGCTGCCCATGATCGCGGAAGACTCGAAGGGCAGGAAGACCTTGTTGGCCTTGCCGTCGGCGATCTTCTCCAGCGCCTCCAGGTACTTGTAGGCGATCAGGTCGTTGGTCGGGTTGCCTTCGTGGATGGCATTAAAAACGGTCTGGATGGCCTCGCCCTCACCCTTGGCCAGGGTGAGCTTCTCATATTTATTGGCGTCCGCCACCTTCATGATGGCCTCCGCCTGTCCCTCCGCCTTGAGGATGGCCGACTTCTTGGCGCCTTCCGCTTCCAGGATCATGGCGCGGCGGTCCCGCTCCGCTTTCATCTGGCGGTGCATCGCTTCCATGACATCAGCAGGGGGTTCGATGCGCTGGAGCTCCACTCGTGTGACCTTGGTGCCCCACTTGTCGGTGGCATCGTCGAGGATCTGTCTCAGCTGAGAATTGATCACTTCCCTGGATGTCAGCGACTGGTCCAGGGCCAGGTCGCCCACCAGATTCCTCAGGTTAGTCTGAGCCAGCTTGGTGGCGGCGGCATAAAAATTTGCCACGTTGTAGATCAGTTTAACAGGATCGGTGGCCTCGTAATACACCACGGCGTCCACCTCGACCACCACGTTGTCCTTGGTGATGACGCTCTGGGGCGGGACATCCACCACCTGTTCCCGCATGTCCACCTTTTTCAGGTTTTCCAGGAACGGGATGATGAGCGTCAGGCCGCTGCCAGCAGTGCGCTGATACTTGCCCAGCCGCTCCACCAGGGCCTTCTGCCAGGGGCGGACGATCTTGAGCCCCATGGCCGCGAACATGAAAATGACGATGGCGATGATTGCCAGTATGACTTCCATTCGATTATTCCTCCTTCTCTTCGATCCGTTTTACCACCAGGTGGGTCCCGTCCAGGCGGACGACCTCGACCCTGGCCCCGACCGGGATGACCACATCCCCGTCGCTGTCGGCGCGCCACTCCTCCTTCTGAAGGCGCACACGCCCCGTGTTGTTAGCGTTGTCGATCTCTTCCAGAACCAAACCCTTGAGTCCGATGAACCGGTCAGCGCCGATCCCGGGCGGCTGCTTCTTACTGAACCGGTCGGCAAAGCGCCTGGACACAGCCAGCAGCACACCGGAGACCACGACAAAGGCGCCCAGCTGCCAGGGGAAGCTCAAGCCCAGGAGAGCCAGCAGCCCCGCTGCCGCTGCCCCCACACCGAACCAGAGCAGGAAGAAGCCTGCGGTGAACATCTCTCCCACGACAAAGACGGCGGCCAGCGCCATCCAGATCCACCAGATTTTAATGATCATGCTTGCGCCTCCTCGTGCATTCTATATACGCCAAAACAGAGGGGAATATTCGAGTCCCCTTTCCCTGATATGACTGCGATACCGGGATCGGATGGTTCAACGCTGGATACCCCTCCCTCCAGAATGTATCTCTAAGGATAAGAAAATACAACCCTGGAAGATCCGAAAGCCCGGGATCGTCTGGAGGAAATGGGTTATTTTATCGGTTGATGCAGCAAGGCCGGGTCCAGCTCGTAGGTATAAGGCAGGCCCTCGTTCTTCCAGCCGTCGACGATGCGGTGGCCGTTCCGGTCCTTTTTTCCCTCGAAGCCTTCCCTGATGTTGAACACCTGTTCGAATCCAGCGCGGCGGAGCATGCGCTGGGCATAGGCGCTGCGGATGCCGCTGCGGCAGATGAGGATCAGGATATCCCCGGTTTTGAAGCGAGCCTTCACGTCTTCGACAAAATCGTCGTTGGCCACGGTCTGCAGGTTCGGTTCGTCCCAGAAAACGAGCGGGATGTTGTGGGCCATCTCCGGGTGGCCGACATAGACATATTCGGCCACCGTCCGGACATCGATCAGATAGGTGTCGGGCTGGTCGAGTCTGCGGAACGCCTGTGTGACGCCGATGTCGGACCCGCCCTGGTCGGCCAGCATGCCGGCCGTGGTCAATATCCCCAGGAAAACCAAAACGTACAGTGTATTTTTCATGGCGCGTACTCTCTGCCGATATTATAGCGGATTACAGGGACATGTAAACTAGGTGCCGGGTGCGGCTAGCGCCGCCAGGAATACTGGACCTTGAGCAGGAACTGGTTCAGGTCTGTCCGGAAGATGTTGTCGATCTCAAGCCAATTGTGGTTGAATACCAGGAAAATATCCAGCAGGCTTCGGTAGGTGTAGCGCAGGCGGCAGTTCACGCCCAGGGAATCGGACAGGTTGTCGTACTGGACGTAATTCAGGAGCTGAAAATTGGATGTGATGAAGATATCGGCCCGGGCCCGGGCCAGGAGGATGTCTGCATCACCCGAGCTCACCCGCACGAAGTTGGTCTCCCCCTCCAGGGCCACGTTGACATGGTGGGAGGGCCGCCAGGTCGCGGTCAGCTGGATCTGGTTCAGGTGGCCGTCGTAGTAGCCGCCGAACCACCAGGACACCTTGGCGCCCACCCTGCGCTTTCCCGCGGTCTGGAGCTCCAGCCTATACCGCCACCATTGATAGGTGCCCGGATCGATGTAGACCTCGTCCGTGATTTCGAAACGTTCCGGGATCCTCTCCCATTGGGGATAGATGTTGAACTCGATGCGGTCACCGCTCTCCAGGTGCCAGTTGACGGGCGCCGTGAAGATCCCCCACTGCTGCACCTGCCCATTTACATCCGTCACGATGGACGTGAAGAGCTCGTACCAGATCTGGCGCAGCCAGGAGAGGGAGGGACGGGGCTTGTAGGCCAGGTCGAAGCGGGCCTTGTAGACACCACGCCACGGGACATACCCCATCGAAGGATCAAAATCCGCACCGATGCGCTTGGCGCTCACGGAGACATCCCAGAGGTCGTTGGGGAGATCGACGGCAAAGCCGAAGGCTGTGTTGTCCTTCCCCAGATCTTCCCGCCCGGTCACCAACCCCCAAACGCCGAGGAGGAGGTTTTTGTCACCCTGGAACTGGGTGGTCTTGTAGATGAAATCGGCCCCGACCTGGTAGCTCCCCGGACGGCCCAGGGGATCCCCTGCCGTGGCCAGGAAGCCCACACGCGACTCTTTCCAGAGGCCCTGGTAGCCCCGGGCAGCAAAGAGGTTGGTACGGGGCGCGAGCTCGTCCACCGGGCGGGTCATCACGTCCAGCACTCCGAAGTTGAAGCGAGACACTCCGCCCGTGGCCTTGACAGAAAGATCCAGGGGCACGACCTGCCCCTCGATCAGGCCGATCCTGCGGCTGTAGAAGGGGATGAGGTCGAAGCGGTGGTGAAAACCCATGCCCAGCCCGAAGTCGAAGACATCAGAGCCCTCCAGGAAAATGGTCCGTTTCTCGGGATAGAGCAGGGGGAACCGCGTGAGATTGATGCGCCGCGTGTCAACCTCGGTTTCGGCAAAATCGGTGTTGAGGCTCAGCAGGCCGCTGACATTTCCGCCGAAGTTCTTCTTGATGTCCAGCCCGGCCGTCGCATCATTGACATGCGGTGCCCCGTATTCTTCCTTGGTGCGGTCGCCCCGGATATAGGGCCGCACGGTGAGGCCCCACCCCTGCTCGAACTCGGGGACGGGTTCGAGAATCCCGGCGCGGCTGACATGGGTGACCTTGTAGTTGAGGAGGGGGGAGGCCCAGCGGTCCGTCTCCAACCGGCGCTCGATGCGGCGTTCGACATTGAAGCCCCAGCGGTCGAGCCCGCGGGCAAAACGGAGGGTCTTGACGGGAAGGTAGATCTCGGCGCTCCAGCCCTCTGGTGAACGGTGGACGGCCGCCTCCCAGATCCCGTCCCACTCTCTATTCTCGCGCTCACCTTCCTTCTCGATCAGCGCATCGTAGCGGGCGCCGTTGGGATTGACCGCGAAGATGTAGCCGGTCCGGCCGTTGAGGAACGTGTCGAACACGAGTTTGATGTGGTCCTCACTCCGCAGCTCTGCGTCGCGCTGCATGGTGTAGCTGACGATGCGGTCGGGAGAGCTGTCATAGCACATGATGCCGATGTAGAGGGCCGAGACACTGGCAGACACGCGGACCTCGGTCCGTTCGCTGGGGGGGGCCCCCTCATCAGGCTCTACCATGGTGAGGTCCCCTATGGGGCGCGTCTTGCCCCAGAAAGGCTCATCCAGGATCCCGTCCACTCGAACATTGTCAGCCGCACCGATCTGCAGGAGCTCGGCCAGGGGCGCAGCACCGCCTTTTTCTGCCGGGAACACGGGGCCTGTCAGCAGCTCGAACACCAGGATTGCCAACAGACAGGAAGCGGCTGAACGTAAGGCGACTCGCAGGATATTACTCATCAGAAGCCGCTATTTGTAACACAAGCCTCACTCGGCGTCAATTATTTATTCCCCCCTTTGGGGTCCTCCATTTAGATTAAGCCGGCAGAATGATATAATGCCATTGAGGTCCTGTTGTCCCGGGGGGCTCAGATACGTTACCGCCGTATCCTGGAGCTGCAGAAGGTCGCGATACATGTCGTCGATGCACAGCTCCGGCTCCCGAGATCTCCCGATTGACAGTGCCCCGGGGCTTTGTTATACCCGGTAGGCACGCGCGACGACCCGCCGAGTGAAATGATGCAGCACACATACCTTGTCTACCTGATCCTGTTCGGATCTTCCTTCATCCGCTCGACCTTTGGTTTTGGAGACGCCCTGGTGGCCATGCCCCTGCTGGCTCTGGTGATCGGCCTGAAAGCTGCCACTCCCCTGGTTGCCCTGGTCGCCTCCACCATCGGGCTGACCATCCTGGTCCGCAGCTGGCGCCAGGTCCGTGTTCAGAGCGCATGGCGCCTGATCCTGTCCGCCGCTGTGGGGATCCCCCTAGGCCTGCTGCTGCTCAAGGGGGCCTACGAAGGCATCCTTAAAGTCATCCTGGCCATTGTCCTGATCGGCTTCGCGGCATACAGCCTGGCCAAGCCGAGGTTCCTAGCCCTCCGAAACGACAGGGCGGCCTTCGGATTCGGATTCGTCGCGGGGATTCTGGGAGGCGCCTACAACAGCAACGGCCCACCGGTCGTGATCTACGGGACCCTCAGACGATGGGAACCGGAGGCCTTCCGGGCCACGCTGCAGGGTTTCCTCTTCCCGACCAGCCTGTTCATCCTGGCAGGACACGGCCTGGCAGGGCTCTGGACCGGACCGGTACTGAGGATGTATGCCTATGCGCTGCCCCTGGTCCTGGTGGCCGTCTTCCTGGGCGAAAGGATCAACCGGGCCTTTTCCACGGAGCGGTTTTCCAAATATGTGTATTTCCTGCTCGTCGCCCTCGGCCTGCTGCTGCTGGGAGAAACGTTGGTTTAGGCCCGGGCTCAGCGGCCACGGCCGGTCCGGAACCGGAACGTGGTCGGCATCAGAGGATTCCCCTCTTCGTCCTGGAATGCCAGGGCATTCTCCGAGTTCAGGCCCATGGTGTATTCCGTGTCCGGCGCCAGCTGTACCGGGATCGTAAAGACGGTCCGGGTTTCGTCATAGGATACGTCTCCCATGATCTTGGGCGTGTTGCCGCCCCGCTGCATCACGCCCCAGGACCCATCCTTCATGGGGCGGTCAAAGGTGATCCGTAGGACACGGAGTCCCGGATCAACGCCCTCGGCTCCATCCGCCGGGGCGATCGACACGATCTTGGGGGCCCGGGCCGCCATCTCACGGGATTCCTCTTCCCAACGCGACTTGATCCCCCCGATCCGCTCTTCCGCATGGGCAGCGTAATCATCGAAAAACCGCCTGATCTCGGGGAAAAAGGCCTCGAGGTCCGGATACTTGCCCCGGTCTGCCTCGTAGGTCCCGAGCAGCTCCGACATCCCGGAGATCCAGAAGAAATGGTTTTTCTCCTCCCAGGCGATCCGCCTGTCGGCTGCTTCCCGGCCGTTCCTGGCCAGGTCCCAGCGGACCACGCTTGACCTCACCAGGGACTCGTACATCATGGTCTTCCAGTTGGAATAGGCCATGCTGCGCATCTCCTGTTCGACCAGAGGGAAGATGGCCAAACCCGCATCCTCGAGTTCCTCTGCGTGCCGGTCCACGACAGGATTGGAAAAGGAATGGCAGAACTCATGCACCACGGTACCGAGGACACGTTCGTTGAAAAGGGGCAACCCATGGTCATCCGTCATCCAGACTCCCAGGATGGTGTAGAGGTCCTCCCGCCCGTCTGGGTAGATGACCTTGGGCCCGTAGCTGCCCCCTCCGTTGAGAAGCCCCAGCACGATACTGAAGCGCGCATCCGGGAGGCGGCCGAAGAAGCCGTTGAACCAGCTCTCGACCTCGTTCTCGTCCATGACGGCCTGCATCCTTTCCGCCGTGACCCGATAGAGATCCTCATGTTCGGCCACAAAGCTCGCAAAGTCTGTCACCCGAACGAAGTCCCGGGCCTTTTCGAGGAACGTCCGGGCCTCCTTCACCAGCCATCGCCGCTCCAGGGCGGCGGGGCGCGGTTCGAACGGGATCTCCTCTTCCAGCGAATACGGGTCCTTGAAGTGGATCGCAAGACTCATCACGGCGTCGAAACTCACTCCGCGAGTCTTGCGCAGCTCTTGGGCCATTTCCACCACCGCATGCTCTCGGAAGGGACCGAAGCGCGCCTCCACGGCTTCCACATAGGGCTGGACCTCACCGCGGTTGTACTCCGGATTGCCGGCCAGGCGGAAGATGATGCTCATGAGCTCGATCCTGGGGTCCACACGGATTTCTGGTCCGGACGCAGTATCAGGCCCGGAACACGATATCCACATGCACGCCAACATGAGGCAGAAAAATACCTGCGGCCTGCTCCTCCTGAATAACATTTCCGTCATGGCCGACCTCCTTTTAAAAAACAGTCTAATACACTATACGGGTGGACGGCAAACCAAACCCATGAGACAGATTTCTCTCTATCCGCGGGTGATCATGTCATACTCCACATCCACTTTTTCGGCTGCCTTTTCAGGCCCGGCCTCGCGGACCAGGCAGGTCATCTCCTCTGCTGTAACGACCGTGGCCTGTTTATTTTTGATCTTCTGATTGATTTCCTGAATTGACTTGCTCATGATAATGCCTCCTTTGGCAAAAGTGTGATTACACAGAAAGGGTGTACTCAGGGATCAAGCTGTGGGGATCCCGAACACGGGGTGGCTAGAACAGAAAGCCCGCATTCGGGCAGGGCATTATCATGCGGTAGGCCGCATCGGAAAGGACTCGTCCGTGTTCATTCATTGGATTGCGCCCCATTATAGCGGCTGAATACCGCTTGTCAAGCCCTTTTTGCTCTACTGATTTCGGCGGTCTGTCCCCAAAATGAGACAACATTCACAGGCCCGAGCCGGATTCCCCCCAGGGATAGGCATGGCATGAATATTGCTTCATGAATATATGAGTAACGGAGTGGATTGCAAATAAAGACAGGAGGTATTCATGAGAAACAAAGCTCTGATCATAATCGTGATGCTTGCATCCGCCGCCTGCATAAGGCAGACCGTGCACCTCACGTCGACCTATCTCGACGGCCACTCCTTCGAGGAAGTCTGGGGCGCGTCCATCAAAGCCGTGTATGACATCTCTTTTACGATCGACAGTCTCGACCAGGAAGCCGGTTTCATAAGCGCCGAAAGCGGGACGCATGTCCTGCAGGAAGTCCCCCCCCGGCTTACCGTCTTGATCACCAACCGCCGAGGGAAGGTGTTCGTGGAGTGCCGCCTGCTGCAGAAGGAGCAGTTCATCGACATCCTCGGCCACGGCAAACGCACGACGCGGAAATTCCTGACCGCCCTCAACGTCAACCTCAACCATGGATCCCGGGTGGGCACCCGTTGACAGAAGACTCACCCCATTAAAAATGGAGGATGCAGAGCCTCCTCTTCTCCAATAGGCCGACTTCCCGCCCGATTGACAGCCTCTGTCTATCCCTCTATCATACAACGTCGCTGCAGACCAAGCTTATCGAATCCTGAGAAAGAAAAAGCATGACCGATTACCGCAAGATGTGGACCGAACTGGGGCTGGACCTCGAGGCCCATGACCAACTGATGGAGTCCCAGGACAAGCTGTTTGCCAAGACCCACCTTTCCCAGAAGAACCGGCCCCGAGCCATGGCCCTGTTCGATCAGGGCTTCCACGCCAGCCATGCCGGGCGTGTGGCCGAGCTCTGGGAGCACCGCAAGCAGGGCGGCAAGGCCATCGGCACGTTCTGCATCTATGTCCCGGATGAGATCGCCCTGGCAGTGGGTGTGGTCCCGATCCCCCTGTGCGGCGGATCGGACTGGCCCGTTTCCTACGCTGACAAGGTGCTTCCACGGGACATCTGCCCCATCATCCGCTCTACCTTCGGCATGGCCCTGAGCGGCACGTGCCCCCACGGCCCGCTCAAGGACCTCATCGTGGGCGAGACCACGTGTGACGCCAAGAAGAAGACCTGGGACCTGTTCGGCTTCAAGATCATGGAAGTCCCCCAAAAGAAGAACGACATAGACCGGGAGTTGTGGCGGAAGGAAGTTGGCGCCTTCAAAGACATGATGGAGGAACTGAGCGGGAAGAACGTATCGATGGAAAACCTGGCTCCAGCCGTACGGCTCGTCAATCGGAAGCGCAGGGCCCTGCAGCGCATCAACGAGTTTCGCAAGCTGGATTCTCCCCCCATCAGTGGGCTGGATGCACTGCTCGCCTCCCAGGTCGTCCTGAACATGGACACGGCCGCGTTCGTGGCGGCAGCGGAGGAGCTGATCGCAGAGCTGGAGGAACGCGCCGCTCAGGGGATCTCCGCCTACCCGGACGCCTCACCGGGCAAACGCGTCATGATCGCCGGGACGCCCTCTCCCATGGGCAACGCCAAGGTCCAACACATCGTGGAGACAGCCGGGTTGCGGATCGTGGTGGACGAGTCGTGCACCGGGGCATCCCCTCCCTCAAGATCGTGACCGACTACTCTCAGGAAGACACGGGACAGATCCGCACGCGGGTCGAGGCCTTTGCCGAGCTCCTGGACGACCAGGAATGAACACGGTCATCGGAATCGACCTGGGATCCCGCACCACCAAGATCCTAACGCTCACAAAAGGCAAGGTCAGCGGTTCCGAGATCTTCGACACCGGGCACGATCCGCTCACCCGGATCCGGCAGTCCCTGGACAAGCTGGAGCCTGCACAGATCATGGCCACGGGCTACGGCCGCCACCTGCTCCGCGAAGAGATCGGAGCGCGGGTCCTGACCGAGATCCGGGCCTGCGGCAAGGGTGTTCGCTCGCTCTTTCCCTCAGCCCGGCTCGTACTCGATGTGGGTGGGCAGGACTGCAAGGTGATCGCTCTGGACGAAGGCGGGAAGGTCTCGGATTTCGAGATGAACGACCGCTGTGCGGCGGGGACCGGGAAGTTCCTGGAGGTCATGGCCCAGACTTTCGACACAGATCTCGACGGTTTCGTCCGGCTCGCCTGCTCCACCGATCAGCATGTCCCCATCAACAGCATGTGCACCGTCTTCGCCGAGTCCGAGGTCGTCTCGCTGATCACTACGGGGCGCCCGCGGAACCAGATCGCCCGCGGCCTGCACGTGGCCATAGCAGACCGCCTTTCCGCCATGGTCAAGAAAGTCCCATCGGAGGGCCCGCTTGTTTTCGTAGGGGGGGGCGCCAGGAACGACTGCCTCCATGCACTGCTCGAAACGCGGCTGAAGTCTGAACTGCTGCGGCCAGAAAACCCTCAGCTCGTTACGGCCTTCGGCGCGGCACTCCTCGCCTGAACTTGGGGGCGCCGGCGGCATCCGGAGATATATGACAGCTCCAAAGCAAAAATTCAATTTCGTATGACACCGCGATTCCTTTTCGCATACAATGATAAACAACGAGGAGCCATATGATGCGAATATTCTGCATGATCCTGGGTATCCTGATCTGGGCACAGCCGATCCGTACGGCCGGCCAGCCGGATGTTGAATCGATCCCGAGACACGGGCTGCAATACACCACTCCGGCCGAAGTCTGGGACGAGGCTCTGCCTCTGGGAAACGGCCAACTGGGGGCCCTTGTCTGGGGCGATGGCAGTCCTCTCAAGATCTCGCTGGACAGGACCGACCTGTGGGACCTGAGGCCGGTGCCGGAATTTTTCTCTGAGGAATATTCCTATTCCCTCATGCGCCAGTGGGTCCAAGAGGGGCGCATCGAGGACTTGCAGCGCATGTACGAAAAACCCTACCGCCGGGCCGGCCCCACCAAGATCCCTGCCGGCCGTGTCGAACTCGACATCGGGGAGGATCCGACGTTTTCTTCCTGTCAGCTGGATGTTCTGGAAGGCCTGGCCTCCGTGGACCTCGGAAGCAGGGCCCGAGTCAAGGTGTTCACCCATGCCGAGGCGCCCTGCGGCGTCATCCGGATCGACACCTCGATCCCGATCAGGGCCCGCCTGATCGTCCCGCCCTTCGGGGGACCCGTGGAGAACACGGACCCCCAGAACACCCGTGTCATGGAGGTCGGTCTCCTGGGATACGAGCCTCCCGAGATCCATACTCGAGCCAACTGGACCGGTTATGTCCAGAAGGGCTGGGAAGATTTTCGCTTTGCCGTGGTCCTCATGTGGTCGGCACAGGAGGACTATTGGATGGGGGTCTGGTCGATCGCCATCTCCGAAGACAGCGCCGACCCCCTGAGCGCGGCCCTCGGGGCCTGTGAAAAAGCAATGGGACAGGGCTACGAGGCCCTGTTCAAGGGCCACAGGGCCTGGTGGAACAAGTTCTGGCAGAAATCCTGGATCCGGCTCCCCAATCCCGTGCTCGAGCGACAGTGGTATCTCGAGACCTACAAATTCGGATCCGCGGCCAGGGCCGACACGCCTCCCATCACCCTGCAGGGGCCCTGGACCGCAGACAACGGCCTCCTCCCGCCCTGGAAGGGGGACTATCACCACGACCTCAACACCGAGCTCAGCTACTGGCCGTCCTACTCGGGCAACCGCCTGGAAGGGGCGGAGGGTTTTGTCAGCTGGCTCTGGCAGACCCGGAAGACGGCCCGCGACTGGACCCAGCGCTTCTTCGGGCTTCCCGGGCTCAACGTCCCCATGACGGCGGACCTCAACCAGGAGCAGATCGGGGGCTGGCACCAATACACCCACTCCGCCACGACATCGGGCTGGCTGGCCCACCACTTCTACCTGCACTGGCGCTACTCCCAGGACCGGGAGTTCCTGCGTGACCGCGCCTATCCCTGGTTCCGGGACGTGTCGGAATTCTATGAGGCCGTGACCGAAAAACAGGCCGGCGGCCTCCGCACGCTCCCCCTGAGCTCCTCCCCGGAGATCAATGACAACCGGCTCGAGGCCTGGTTCCCGGAGATCACCAACTACGACCTGTCGCTCATCCGTTTTGTGTTCGAGAAGTCTGCGGAGCTGGCCGAGGAGCTCCAAAAGCCGCGGGAGGCAGAGCGCTGGAGGAAGCTGCTGGCCGAGATGCCGGGTTTCGCCCTGGATGAGGAAAGCAGCAAACTTCTGGTGACCGAGGGCATCCCCCTGGAGGATTCCCACAGACACTTCTCCCACCTCATGGCCATCCATCCCCTTGGCCAGATCAGCTGGGAAAATGGGGAAGAGCACCGGAAGATCATCCGGGCTTCCCTGGCCGACCTGGAGCGCCTGGGAACGGACTACTGGACCGGATACAGCTTCAGCTGGCTGGCCAACCTGGCGGCCCGAGCCCGAGACGGGGAGGCAGCTGAAAAGGCCCTGGAGATCTTTTCCCAGGCCTTCTGCCTGAGGAACGGCTTCCACTGCAACGGGGATCAGTCAGGAAAGGGGTATTCCCGCTTCACATACCGGCCCTTCACCCTGGAAGGTAATTTCGCTGCCGCCGCAGGCATCCAGGAGATGCTCCTGCAGAGCTACTCAGGCGTCATCCGTGTGTTCCCGGCCGTCCCCTCGACCTGGGCGGACGTCTCCTTCGTCACCCTGCGGACTGAGGGCGCGTTCCTGATCTCGGCCGAGCGAAAGGCGGGCCGGACGACACGAGTGGAGATCCGGGCCGAGAAGGGAGGAGAATGCCGGCTGGAGGATCCCTTTCAGGGTGGAGGATTCGCGGTGGCGGGCATTCAGGAAAAGGCGGTCAAGCGGGAAGGGACCGAGATCAGGTTTGCGACAAAACCGGGGCAGATCGTGGAACTGCGGGCGGATCACCGGCCCTAGGGCGCAGCACGAGTGAAAAAAGATTCCCCCTCAAAAACAGATCTGGCATCGGATCAGGATGCGCCGATCGAGGTCCCTATCGACGGTGTGCTCGATCTCCACACCTTCCATCCCCGTGAGGTGAAGGACCTGGTCCCTCACTATCTGGAGGAATGCCGGGAACGCGGCATCCTGCGGGTGAGGATCATCCACGGCAAGGGGACCGGCACGCTGCGCCGCATCGTACACAGCCTGCTGGATAAACACCCGCTGGTACTGCACTACAGGACAGCCGACCTGGGTGGTGGAGGCTGGGGATCGACCGAGATCGAGCTCAAGCCCTGAGACACACGCGGCCCCGGCCGATCCTGCGGACCATCCGGTCCTGACTGCTTCGTCTGCCGGCCAGACGCGTGACCGGTCCTATCCGCCGCACCGGCGCTACTTTTGGATCTCGAAGGTCATGCGCACGCTGGCCGATACCGAAAGGTCACCCGCCTCGATCGGGGTTGGGACTCTGCCTCCCGCCTCCGCCAGGACAGCCCGGGAGAAGCGCACTTCTGGGCCGGGTGAGCCGTAATCGATGTTGACGACGCGGACGACCCTCATCCCCGCGGCATCAGCCAGTCTTTCCGCAGTCCTCACGGCTTTTTTCAAGGCCTTTACTGCGGCCTGATCCCTCAGTGTGTCGGCCTGGTCGTGCGCGAAGCTCAGGCTGTCGATCCTGTTCGCGCCCGCCTCGGTGGCCGCATCGATGAATGCGCCGGCCTTCTCGACCTCCTTGGAGGTCAGGATCACGGTGTTGCGCACGCGATATCCGGTGGTCACCTGCGTGCCCCCCCTGCCGTAGACCGGGTTGAGGCTGTAGCCCGTGGTCTCCAGCGTGTCCTCGACTCCGACCGCCTTCTTGAGGGCCTTGAGCAGCGCGTCGGTCTGCCCGGCATTGAGGCGCACCGCCTCGCCCGCCTCCGAGGCGTTGGACTCCACGGCGAACGAGATGCGTACCAGGTTGGCCGGGGCCGTCACGGAAGCGCTCTCAGAGACGTCTATGGTGGAGATCTTCGACTGGTCCTGGCCAGAGAGCGGCAGGGCCAGAACAAAACACAGGGCAAACACTCCGACAAAATTGGATCTATTCATTTTCCCTCCTCTTTTCGAGTTTCATAATCCGGGTTGGGCAACAAGGTACCCTCCTCATAGCATAACTCGAACGTGCGGCTTGCCTCATTCTTATCACAGCACCCACCCCCGGTCAATCGGAGCAACCGAGATACAAGCGCGGCAGCGCTCACGACCCCCAATGCTGCATTTCCGCACTCTATTTGATTGCGCTCCTATCGTGAGGTCTGTTCCGATTGACCCGGGGAAGCCCCTGTGATATTTAAGGTGCATGAGGCCAATTCATCCCGCATCTTCAAACGGAGGGAAACCATGAACAGAAAAAACCTGTCAAAAAGAACAGCCCTAGCTCTCTGCCTGGTCTTCGGTCTGTTTTTCGCCTGGGGATCGGCCGACGCGGCGGTCGAGAAGCTCAGCTTCGAGCACAATTACACCTTTGCCGAAACCGTCCGCTACCTGAACGAGGTCGTCAAGGCCTTCCCCAAGATCACGAAACTGCACACCATCGGGACAAGCTACCTGGGCAAGGATCTCCTGGTCTTGGAGATCACCAATAAAGATACGGGCCCGGGACTCACAAAGCCGGGCTTCTGGATCGACGGAAACCTGCACGCCAGCGAGGTGATGGGAGCCGCTGTCTGCCTCAGGACCATCGAGACCCTGGTGACCGGCTACGGCAGCGACGGCCCCATCACGAAACTCATCGATACGCGCACGACTTACATCATGCCCAAGCTCAATCCGGACGGCTCCGACTATTACCTGACCAAGCCCGACGGCATGCGCAGCAGCGTGCGGCCCCACGATTCTGACAGAGACGGGCTCGAGGACGAAGATCCGGGCGAAGACCTGAACGGCGACAGCTACCTCACGCAGATGCGGATCAAGACCGAGCTGGGAGGCATGAAGACCTCTTCGGAAGATCCCCGCCTAATGGTGCGCCGCACGGAAGAGGAAAAGGGCGAGTGGCAGGTCTACAGCGAGGGCATCGACAACGACCGGGACGGCCGCTTCAATGAGGACGGCGTGGGAGGCCTGGACATCAACCGCAACTGGCCCTCTCGTTGGCAGCAGGAGTATGTACAGAGGGGCTCCGGCCGCTACCCGCTGTCTGAACCCGAGACCCGTGCCGTGGCGGAGTTCCTCCTTTCTCACGCCAATGTGACCGGAGTCGTTAACCATCACATGAGCGGCAACTTCCTCTACCGCCCCCCCACCAACCGCTGGTTCAACCCGGTGACCGGAGTGGAAGATCCCTTCCCGCAGGCCGACGAAGCCATCTTCCAGATGTTCGGCCGAAAATACAGTGAGATCATCAACAAACAGGACGTGCAAAACGTCTATGGCCGCGGAGGCCCTCCTGGCTACGGGGCCATCTGGGGAGTCATGATCGGCTGGGCCTATGACCACCTCGGCGTCTACAGCTGGGTTCCTGAGATGGGATCGCTGGTCCCGTTCTGCGACTACGACGAAAACGGACGCGTGTCAGACGAGGAGCAGCTCAAGTGGAACGACGAGGAGATGGACGGTAAGGTCTTCATCGACTGGAAGCCATTCAACCATCCTCAGCTGGGGGAGGTGGAGATCGGCGGGTTCACGCGCAAGCTCTACAACCCCGAGACCCGGACCTACACCAATGTCCTGTGCACGCCCGGACCCAAGTATTTCAACTTCCTGGACAAGCACGCCCAATGGAATATCTATCTGGCGACCATGTCCCCGCTCGTGCGGATCGTGGACCTCAAGGCCGAAAAGGGAGACGCGGGTTATGTCAAGATCACGGCCGGTGTGCAGAATCTGGGATTCCTGCCCACCAATGTGACCCAGCACGCCATAGACAACCAGACCGCCCAGCCGGTCCGTGTGTATCTGAAACTCGAAGGGGCGAGCCTCTTCGCCGGCAAGGAAAAGGTCGAGTTGGGTCACCTTCCGGGGACCACACCTCGATCGATCTCCCCTGTCCAGACCGTGGAATGGGTGGTGAAGACCACACGCGGCAATGCGAAGGCGGTCGTCAAGTCCGTATCGGAAAAAGGGGGGACATACTCCCGGATCCTCGAGCTCCGGTAGCGCTGAACGTCCTCAGCCGCTGATCTTCTTGAGCAGCCAGGCCATGTTGCGGCCCAGGTTGCGCATGGTGGCGATCCCTTCCTCGTCCTGGGCGAATTCTCCTGGATCGCGGGCGATCCCCAGGTTCCAGTACGAGGAGCCCGGGACCATCATCTGGTTGATGAAGAAGAAGTGGTTGATGGAGTCGAAGACGTGGACGGCGCCGGCCCTCCGCACGGCGACCACGGCGGCTCCCACCTTCCTGTAGAACATGCCCCCATTGGAGAGGCCCACATAGCCGGCCCGGTCGATCAGGGCCTTGGTCTCGGCCGTGAGGTCGGCAAAATAGGTCGGCGATCCGATGATGATGCCGTCTGCCTCCTTCATCCTGGCGATGGCATCGTTCATCCCGTCGTCCCCGAACACACACTTCTCGTCCTTGCGTTCGAAGCAGGTCTTGCAGCCCGTGCAGCCGCGCAGGACGGTCCCTCCCAGCTGATACAATTCGGTCTCGATCCCCTCACTCTCCAGCTCCTCGAACACCGTTCGGATCATGGCAGCTGTGTTGCCCTGCGGGCGCGGGCTCCCGTTGATTCCCAGCACTTTCATGGCGATCTCCCTGACTCTATAGGTATTTCCTGTGTCTGTGCCGAGGGGGCGTCCCCGGCGGTCAGGCATCGTGTGACGATGCCTCTCAAGGAACAATCCAAATTCGGCCCAGCATCGAATAATACCAGAAGAGGGGCCGTATTTACAGACGGAGCTAGAATATGCCTCTGATGAGTCCCCCCGTTCCGGCCCCGAATTCTTCACCCATGCCTCGTTTCACCGGCGAGTAATGCAAAGCTGGAACGGGGAGACACGTCAGAGGAGGGAGGACAGCCATTGTCCGCACACGGACATCGGGTGTCGCGCCCCGGGCATTGCAGGACAGGCCGAGAGCATCCCCTCCTCTGTTGCCAGGCAGGAAACCACATTGACACGGATATTGCTTTATCCAAATCAGTAATGCCGCGGAAATTTTTTCGGAAAAGATCGAGGAGAAGGGACAATGAATAAGATAGCCATGATCGTTGCCGGCATGCTCTTCCTGCTCATGTTTATGACAGTGGGAATGAACGCCCAGGATGCAGCTGATCACCGCCAGGAGATCTTCGTGTTGTGTGCGCCTCTCGTCGTGATGTCCGGGTGCGCATCCAGAGCCAGCAGCTCGGGCAGGTTCCCGATGTACAGGATGCTCCCGAAGGCCAGGCGGGTGATCCGGGCCATCTTGTCGAAATCCACCCGCGAGATCGTATCCGTGTCCTGGTGATAGTCCTCTGTGGTCCCGCAGAACAGCCACACCGCGGGGATTCCGTACTGGAGATAGGGGTAGTGGTCGGAGCGAAAGAAGAAACGGTCGGGATGCTTGGGATCTTCATAGGCGGTGTCGAATCCGAATTCGGTGTCCAGTGCATTCACATGGCGGAGCGCGTCGTCCAGCTCTGTGCTCAGGATCCGGGAGCCGATCAAATAGATGCTGTCCGGATCGTTGCGGCTGATCATATCCAGGTTGATCTGGGCACTGATCTTTTCCACCGGGATGGGGCTGTTTTCCACGAAGAAGCGAGCGCCCCACAGGCCCTTTTCCTCTGCCGTATGCCACACCAGGACCACGGAGCGTTTGGGCCGCACTATGGAGAGCGCCTGGGCGATTTCGAGCATAGCCACGGTTCCTGAACCGTTGTCATCCGCGCCGTTGAGGACACTGCCTCCGCGGATCCCGAGGTGGTCGTGATGGGATCCGACCAGAACATACTCTTCCCTGAGGCGCTCGTCTGAGCCTTCCAGCCAGGCGACGACATTGTAGGTCGTATCCATACGTTCCCGTGCCTCTATCCTCATGTCCAGCCGCCCGCCCCGTATCACACGTGCCGGAACTCGCTCTCCCTCCCGCAAGACAGCGAACATGGAGCTCAGTTCCTGACGCGACACACCCAGCAGATGCGCAGCCATGTCGTGCCGGATCTCGGCGCGCAGGTTCGACCGCTGCGGCACGGCCGGGACAACGGCACCCCCCTGCACGGAACCGAGGGCGACATCCCTGGCAGGGCTGAAGCCCAGTCCCTTTTCTCGGAGCGCTTCCTCCCGCTCCACACTGATCACGGTCAGTACGGCCTCTGCGCCCTCCTGGAGGATCGGCCAGGCCCTGCGGCGCACCAGCCTCCGGTTCTCAGCTGTCATCAATCTGTGATCCTCGGGGAGGTCTGGATCCAGCAGGACCACGATCGTTCCCTCGAGATCGAGTTTTCCGATATCATCCCAGCCCAGGTCGGGGGCGGACAGCCCCAGCCCCAGGAAGATGATCCGGCCGGAGGCCTGAGTCGAGGACAAACCCCGGCTCTGCAGCCCGAAATCCCGGAGATACGAAAACTCCCGATCTCCCCGGGGCGATCGGAAGAGTGCTTCTGTTTGGGACACATCTGCTTCCGTCACCGAAACCGGAATCGCCTGCAGGAACGATCCGTCGGGGAGCAGGGGTTTCAGGCCGTAGCTTTCCACCAAAACCGCAAGATAGCGGGAGGCGATCTTCAGCTCGGGAGAGGGAGTGTCGCGGCCCCGGAACTCGTCGGCGGCCAGGATATCCAGGTGCCGCTTGAGGTCTGCTGTATTGATGGACTCCAGCGCCTGGTCCATAGGGGAGAGAGAACAGCCGGCCAGCACCGCGATCAACGCGCCTGCCGCCGCCATCCATAGGATCATTCTTTTCATGTCATGCTCCTCCGGATCGATTCCGCCTCCCTCTTAACACAGACTCCTCGGCATTGTCAAAATCAGCGCGAGACAGGTAGGCATCCGCAAGTCCGTTCAGGATAATTGAAGATGGGTTCTTCTGGGGAAGCAGTCATGCATTGGAGGCTCTTATGAAAAAACCTTCCCGCAGCAGGCAACCCTTTGTACCGCTTCGCGTACATATATACAGAGGGACTAAAACATGAAAGACCTGAGCCTGACCGAAGAGATGGTCCTCTGGGCCGTTTGGAAGCTTGAGGATGATGCCTATGGCGTGACGATCCGCAAGCAGCTCGCAGAGAGGACCGGCCGGCAATTCCCGTACGGCACGCTGTACGGCGCCCTGGCCAAGCTGGCCCGGAAGGGCCTCGTGAACAAAAGTATGGGGGATCCGAGCCCTGTCCGGGGCGGGCGGAGCCGCAATTATTACTCTGTCACAGACCAGGGGATCGAGGCGCTAAGGATGGCCCTGGAGCTCAAGCAGAGCCTCTGGGACAGAGAGTCCCAGGCCCATCTGGGCAGGAGCTGATCCAAGATGTCTCCACAGATGAAGAGACCCCCTCAGTTCGCCGCCTGGCTGCTGCGCTCGATCGCGAACCGGGACGAACGCTCCGCCATAGTCGGAGACTGCGAAGAGGAATTCCACGAACACTGCGTGACCCGCGGGGTTCTGCGGGCCCACCTCTGGTATTGGTCCCTCGTCCTCTTCTCCCTGCCATCGTTCCTGCGCCATATCGCCGCCTGGAGCGTCACCATGTTCAAGAACCACCTGACCATTGCCCAGCGGATCATCCGGCGTCGCAAGGGCTTCTCTTTTATCAACATCGCAGGCCTGTCGGTGGGCCTGTCCGCAGCTCTCATTATCGGGATCTATGTGCGGCACGAGATGAGCTTCGACCGCCACCACGAAAAACTCGATCGGATCTTCAGGGTATGCGTCAGCCTGGGAGAAGAGGACACCCTGCGCGGGGCTTACACGGTCCCACCCATGGCAGCCGCCATGAAGGATGAGTTCCCCGAGGTCGAAGAGACCGTCCGGATGAGCCTCTGGCCGAGAAACTATCTCATCAGAACCGGAGAGGAGGCCTTCCTCGAAAAGGGCCTGATCTTCGCGGACGGCAGCATCTTCCAGGTGTTCACGCTGCCGGTTATCTTGGGAGATCCAGAGACGGCGCTCACGCAGCCCTTTTCTATAGTACTGGCCCACCGGACCGCCCAAAAATACTTCGGGAATGAAGATCCCCTGGGCCGAACCCTACGTTTCGAGGACAGGAGGCAGGATTACATCATCACCGCGGTCGTGGAAGATTGTCCGCCGACCTCCCACTTCCAGTACGACATGATCGCCTCACTCAACTCCATGGCGAACAGCCGTGAAACCTCCTGGGGAGGGCATACCTATTTCACCTACTTCCTGCTCAAAGAGGGCATGGACGCAGCGCAGCTGGAGACAAAATTCCCCGATTTTGTGAGGCGGCACTGGGGCGCCCAGATCGAGGCCGAGACCGGGATGCGCTACGAGGAGCTGATCCAACAGGACCAATACCGCTACGGATATTTCCTGGAACCGCTGAAAGACCTCCATCTCAATCCCTCCGGGTCGGTGACGGATCAGCTCTCGATCAAGGGGAACCGCTCGACCCTGATCATGTTTTCGACCATCGCGGCGATCATCCTATTGATCGCCTGCATCAACTTCATGAACCTGTCCACTGCACGCTTTGCACACCGCTGCAAAGAGGTGGGGGTGCGCAAGGTCCTGGGCTCGAACCGCAGGCAGCTCGTCTCACAGTTCCTGGGCGAGTCCGGGCTCCTGGGATTCCTGGCCCTGGGGATCGCGCTGGTTTTCACAAGTTTGGTGCTCCCCTCATTCGCGCAACTGACCCAACGCAGCCTGAGTTTGGCGGTATTTCAGGAACCGAGCACCTGGGTGTTCCTGTTGGCCCTCACGGCCCTGGTCGGAGTCATCGCAGGCAGTTATCCGGCTGTCTTCCTCTCCTCCTTCCCGCCCCTCCGCGCCCTCCGGGCGGGACGCGCCGGGAGCCCTCATCGGCACATCTTCCTGCGCCGGGGCCTGGTGGTGTTTCAGTACATCGTCACCTTCAGCATCATCTTCGGGACCCTGGTCGTGACCTCTCAGATGCGCTACCTGCGTCAGAGAGACCTGGGATTCGACCAGGACCAGGTCCTGGTTATCCACCGGGCCTCGGCCCTCCGTAAACAGAAGGAGGCCTTCAAACAGGAGCTCCTGCAGTATCCCGACATCCTTACCATCAGTGACACCGACACCCTTCCCGGACGGCACTACGATCCCAACGGCCACAGGCTGGAGGGGCGCCCGGCTAACGAGGAAAAGCCCATCTTCACCATGTATGCGGACTCTCAGCTCCAGGAGTTGTTGGGCCTCACGCTGATCGAAGGCCGCAATTTTTCTCCAGAGATCCCCACGGACAAGACTTCGGCCGTCATCATCAACGAAGCCACAGCCCGGGAATGGGGGCTGCAGGACCCGGTCGGAAAACGATTCCTAAAGGAATTCGGCAATTACCAGGCCGGAGACTTCATGACCATCATCGGCGTCATCCAGGATTTTCACTTCCATTCCCTGCATCACTCCATCGAGCCCATGATCATCCGGCCCCTCTCGGAACGGGATTGGGCCTACACCTCGCTCAAGCTCCACAGCCGGGATCTGCCGGCCACCTTGGGGAAGATCGAAGACGCTTGGACAAAATATACGGATGGGCAGCCCTTCGAATATTCCTTCCTGGACGAAGATTTTCACAGCCTCTATCAGAGGGAGCAGAGGGCGGGGACCATCTTCGGTGCATTCGCTGGAGTGGCGGTGGCGATCGCCTGCCTGGGACTCTTCGGCCTGATCTCGTTCAGCACCGAGAGGCGGATCAAGGAGATCGGGATCCGCAAGGTCCTCGGGGCCAGGACTGCGGGCATCATGGCCCTGCTCTCTCGAGAGATCCTCATGCTGGTCGTGGTTGCCTCGGTAGCCGCTTCCCCGCTGGCCTACTATTTCATGTTTCGCTGGCTGGAGAGGTTCGCCTTTCGCATCGCGATCCATCCGCTGATGTTCCTGACCACGGCCGCGCTGACACTGGCTATCGCCTCCCTCACCATCGCGTATCGGGCCCTGAAGGCTGGGCGCACCAATCCGGCCGAGGCGCTCAAGTACGAATAGGGCCGGAAAAACACAGCGTCAGCTCGGTAATGATATTGAGGGCCCGCCAATCCCTCCTGGGCATGCGTGAAAGAAGCCAAATATCAGGGATCGTGCCAGCGGTCCGCGACCAGGGAGGCGATGATCTGACGGCCGCGGTGCCCGAAGATGGGGTGTTCCTCCAGGGAGAGCCGGTCGGCCAGATGCATGGCGATCTCAGCGCTGGGAGTCGATGTCGAGCAGGACTTGTGGAGCACGCGCCGTGTCGTCTGATAGATGGAGTGCTCCCAGTCCCACGTCAAGTGGCGCTCGAAAAGCGGGTCGTCCCTGACATATCCATACTGTTCGTTGGCGGCATTTACGATTCCCATGCGGTTGGTGAGAAAATCGGGGACGTAGCGTATCTCCCGCTCGTAGAGCAGGCGGTCGTCCCGCTGCGCGTCCTCGAGCTGGTTGTTGGCCGCCCCGCAGACGATCCTGGCCCGGATCTTCGGGATCGTTTCGGGATTGAGGACGGCGCCCGTGGCATTGGGGGAGAGAATGTCGCAATCCTCCTCGAAGATGGACATGTCTCCACGCTCCGCAACACGAGCTTCCAGGGGCAGTTCCGGATGCTCATCCCGCACACTCCGCACCACATCGGGATCGAGGTCACAAGCGATGATCCTCCCCACGTTCTTCTCGAACAGGAATCGGATGAGCGGCCCGCCGACGTTTCCCATCCCCTGGACAGCCACGGTCTTTCCGGTCAGCCCCCCCCTTTCCAGAAAGTCCAGGGCCGCCTCCATCCCGGACACGACGCCCCGCGCCGTGGGCACGGAGGGATTCCCGCTGCCCCCGAAATCTCCGGGAATGCAGGTCGTAAACCGCGTGTGCGAGAAGACATCGGCCATGTCCTGGACACTCGTGCCCACGTCTTCAGCCGTGACATAGCACCCACGCAGGGAACTGATGAAGCTTCCGTATTCTTGATAGAGATAGGTCCGGGTTTCGATATCGCTGGCATCGACACCCGGATCCCGAGCCATGACGCCCTTGCCACCGCCCCACCAGAGCCCGGCCAGGGCGTTCTTGCGCGTCATCCCCTTGGCCAGACGCAGGCCGTCTCGCAGATACTCCTCGACCGTGGCATAGTGCCAGTACCGGACCCCGCCTGCCGCCTGCCCGCGCCGTGTCCTATGCACGAAGGCTCCCTGCAGCGTGTCGTGTTCCGGTGTGATCTGGAAGAACAGCCCTTCGTGCTGCAGGAAATCCCGCGTGTCGGATCCCAAAAAATCGGCCAGCGGCTGGAGCTGTGGATGCGAGCTCATCACACGGCCGGTTTCTGCGTCCGTCACCAGAGAAAAGCGGCGGATACCTTCTGCTCGGCAGAAGGCCACGAAGTCCTGGGGCGGCAGGGATGTCAAGTTCGTATCGGCGGGCATGCTCCTCCTCCTTGAGCCTCTATCATAATCACAATCCCTCCCTTATCTCAAGCGATGCTTTCGGTCCCTCCAAAATTTCCGGTGGCCCTGGAGGGCCTCGGCGCCAGGGCAGGGGATGGCCTCCCACTTAAAGAGCGGTCATGTTGCATTTTGTCGGGTTTTGGATATACTTTCTGTACCGCCATGCGGAAGAATTCAACACCGACACCAACCAAGAGGAAAAGACCATGAAAAACGCTTGTGTTATCTTTGTACTAGGCCTGGGATTGCTGGCCATGACCGTGTCATGCACCCAGCCCGGCCAGGAAGAGGAGGCTGCCGTGGACAATCCACTGCTCGCCGAGTTCGACACGCCCTTCGGAGTGCCGCCATTCGAATCGATCACGGACGCACACTACCGCCCGGCCTTTGCGGAGGCCATGAGGCAGCACAAGCAGGAGATCGCGGCCATCGTGGACAATTCGGAAGAACCCACGTTCGAAAACACTGCGGCTGCCCTGGCCCAGAGCGGCCTTCTGCTGGCTCAGGTCACCAACGTGTTCGACAACCTGATCGGCGCCCACATCAACGACGAGATGAAGGTGATCGAGGAAGAGCTGGCCCCTGTCCGCACCAAGCACGGGCTGGACATCAACCTGAACCCCGGGCTCTTCGAGCGGGTCAAGGCCGTGTACGAACAGAAGGACTCCCTGGAACTGAACCCAGAGGATGCCATGCTGCTGGAAAAAACATACAAGGGCTTTGTCAGGGGCGGCGCCAACCTGCCCGAAGACAAAAGAGCCCGCTTCCGGGAGATCGACGGAGAGCTGTCGGTCCTGACCGTCAAGTTCAGTCAGAACGTGCTGAACGACACCAATGCTTTCGAGATGGTGCTCGAGTCGGAAGGCGACCTGGCCGGACTGCCCGAGGGCTTCATCGCCGGGTATGCCGAGGCCGCCCAGGCCAAGGGGCACGAGGGCAAATGGCTGCTCACATTGCACAAGCCCAGCTTCGTCCCGTTCCTCATGTATTCCGAGAAGCGCGACCTCCGTGAGAAGATATTCAAGGCCTTCACCAATGTAGGGAACAACAACAACGATTTCGACAACAAGGCCATCGCCTCCAAGATGGCGGCCCTCCGGGTAGAGCGCGCCAACCTCCTGGGCTATGAGAGCCATGCCTCTTTTATCCTGGAAGAAAACATGGCCAAGGAAGCAGGCAATGTCTACGACCTCCTTCTGCAGGTCTGGAAGCCGGCCCTGGCCCGTGCCCAAGAAGAGGTCAAGGACATGCAGGCCATGATCGATGGGGAAGGCGGGAAGTTCCAGCTCCAGCCCTGGGACTGGTGGTACTACGCCGAAAAGGTCAAGATGGCCAAGTATGACCTGGACGACCAGGCCATCCGGCCCTATTTCAAGCTCGAGAACGTGCGTACGGGCATGTTCGACGTGGCCAACAAGCTCTTCGGGATCACCTTCACGGAGATCCCGGACATCCCCCGCTACCTCGATGAGGTCCAGGCCTTCGAGGTCAAGGAAGCCGACGGCACCCATGTGGGCGTCCTGTACACAGACTACTACCCCCGCGAAAGCAAGCAGGGCGGCGCCTGGATGAACGCTTACAGGAAGCAGTACAAGCAGGACGGCACGGACATCCGGCCGGTGATCGCAAACCACGGCAATTTTTCCAAGCCCACGGGAGACATGCCTGCGCTGATCAGCTACGACGAGGCCCTGACCATGTTCCACGAGTTCGGGCATGCCCTGCACGGGCTGCTCTCCGACTGCACGTACCGCCCCCTGTCGGGCACCTCGGTCCCGCAGGATTTTGTGGAGCTCCCCTCCCAGATCATGGAACACTGGGCCTCCCATCCTGACGTGATCAAATCCTATGCCCTCCACTACGAGACGGGTGAGCCCATCCCCGATGAGCTGCTCGAAAAGATCAAGAGCGCGGGCCACTTCAACCAGGGCTTCGCCACCATCGAATACCTGGCATCCTGCTTCCTCGATATGGACTGGCACGTGCTGACCGAGATCGAGGAACACGAGGCCGGCGCCTTCGAGAAGGCGTCCATGGACAAGATCGGGCTCATCGCCGAGATCATCCCGCGCTGGAGGAGCACCTACTTTCAGCACATCTTTGCGGGCGGATACTCCAGCGGCTACTACAGCTACATCTGGGCCGAGGTCCTGGACTCGGACGCCTTCGAGGCTTTTAAGGAGACGAGCCTGTTCGATCAAGAGACGGCCGCTTCCCTGCGGAAGAACATCCTGGCCGCCGGCGGGACCGACGACCCCATGGCCATGTATCTGCGCTTCCGCGGAGCAGAGCCCAAGATCGACCCGCTCCTGCGCAAGCGCGGCCTGAAGTAAAAATAGATAAAGGGGACAGGTGCATTCAGGCCCCTATTAGGAAAGAAAAAGGGGACAGGTCCAATTAAGGCTTAGAATGGCCATCCCTCCTTAGATCACATGATCCTGATGCAAATACGACATTTAATCCTGATCCTCTGCGCCACCCTGATCGGCCTAGCTGGATGTACGCCAAATTCAGGGCCTGATTCTCACCCCCTGGTGAGCGGGATCTATCCGCACTTAGCGGTATCAAACTCCCAAAACGAGTGCGGGATCGGGGCCGTAGTCCCCTGGGCAGGCCGGCTTTGGGCTGTGACCTACTCGCCTCACAGGCCCGAGGGGAGTGACGACAAGCTCTACTCCCTCGACAGGGGCCTGGGCCTGTCGATCCATCCTGAAAGCGTCGGAGGCACACCCGCCAATCGAATGATCCATTCCGAATCCCGGCAGCTCATCATCGGGCCCCACTTCATCGATCACAAAGGGGGCGTCCGGGTCGTCAAGCCGGAACAGATGCTCGGCCGCCTCACCGCCACGGCCCGCCACCTGGCTGATCCGCAGAACAAGGTCTATTTCTTTACCATGGAAGAAGGTCTCTACGAGGTGGATGTACACAGCCTGAGGGTTAAAACCCTCTTCCCCGACAGGCATCAAGAGGGGACACCCGACCTCATGCCCGGTTACCACGGCAAGGGGGCCTACTCGAGCCAGCGAGTTCTCGTGGCCTCCAACAACGGGGCCTCCGGCTGGCAGGATCCGAATGTCATGGGCTCGGGTTCTCTGGCCGAGTGGGACGGCAGTGATTGGACTCTCGTGGAGGAAAGCCAGTTCACGGAGGTCACGGGACCTGGAGGCATCCACGGTGCCGCCAATGAGGAGGACCCGATCTGGGCTTCCGGTTGGGACGAACGTTCGGTGAAGCTCAAGCTCCGTCACCGCGGGCAGTGGTCGACCTTCCGCCTGCCCAAGGCCAGCTTCACCTATGATGGGAAACACGGCTGGCACACGGAGTGGCCCCGCATCCGGGAGATCGGAGAAGACCGGGCCCTCATGACCATGCACGGCATGTTCTGGGAGTTCCCCCTGACCTTCCGGCCACTCGACACTTCGGGCCTCCGCCCCCTCTCGTCCTACCTCAAGATGGTCGTGGACTTCTGCCTCTGGAAAGACAGGCTGGTCATGGGCTGCAACGATGCCTCCAAGTTCGACAACGCCCTGGTGGGACAGGCCCAGTCCAACTTCTGGTTCCTGGACCCGGCCGACCTGGCGGACCTGGGACCTGTGTCCGGATTCGGCGGTGTCTGGCTCGAGGACGACGTGAAGGCAGGGCATGCCTCGGATCCCTTCCTTTTCCAGGGATTCGACTGGAAGGCCCTCCACCTGGCCCACGAAAGTGAACATCCCATGTTATTCACGCTCGAGATCGACGGCCTCGGTTCAGGGGATTGGAGGGAGATCGGAAGCATTTCGGTGCCCGCGCACGGGTATGCCTTCCAGATCTTTCCGGCAGACATCGAGGCCGCCTGGGTCCGGATCAAGACAGACAGCGACTGCCGCGGTGCGACGGCCTATTTCCACTATTTAGACACGGAATATCGATCCGATGACAGCGCTGACCCCATCTTCGCAGCCCTCCCGGCCGCCCAAACCAGGGAGGCCTACACATTCGGGACCATCCGCATCTCCGACCGCGAGGACGGCCCGCTGGAATTCCTTGCCGCCGGCCTGGATCCTGAGGGTGGGGGGGAACGACTGGGACGCTATCTGATGGGGGCGGATCTTCGAATGGAGAAAACCGAGGATCCGGAAGCCGCACGCGCCCTTCTCAAGGAAGCGTATATTAGAGAGCCGGATTTCGAGCTCGATGAGGCGTCCGTAATTCTAATCGATCAGGACGGCCGGCGTTTCCGCTTACCCAGGAGCGATCCCTACTACGACAATCCCGTGAACGGAGAGTGGCCGCGCGGCATCCGGGAGGTGGTCACGGAACGCAGCCTGCTCAACTGTCACGGCACCTTCTACGAGCTGCCGCGAGACATCTCCGGAGGCATCGCCGGCATCAAGCCGGTCTGCACGCACGAGCGCCGGATCTACGACTTCTGTTCCTGGCGGGGACTGCTCGTCATCTCCGGCATCCTCCAGGACACGCCCGCAGATGGACATGTCTTTAGGAGTGAAGACGGCAAGACCGGCCTCTGGCTGGGCACGGTCGATGACCTGTGGAAACTCGGGAAGCCGCGGGGGAAAGGTGGGCCCTGGCGCAACACCGATGTTCACGCGTCCAAGCCATCCGATCCCTATCTCATGACCGGTTACGACCGCAAGCGTGTGGAGCTCTCACATCTGTCCCTGGAGCCTGTAGCGTTCAGGATCGAGGTCGACATCAGCGGAGGCGGGCTCTGGAAGACCTACAACGAAATATCCGTCGAGCCCGGAGAGGTGCGAGTGCATGAGTTCCCGGCAGGATATGCCGCTCACTGGGTGAGGCTGTCCACGGACCGGGACTGCCGTGCCACTGCCCACTTCATCTACGAATAAGCAAAAAGAGGACGGGTGTACAGCGGGTTGAATGCACCTGTCCCCTTTATTGTCCTCTCTATTACTCCTTTTTCTGATTCGACATCTCGTCGTAGACCCAACCCACGTTGTTCCTCTTGGTGAGGAACTCTCCCGTGTCCTTGATCTGAGCAAAACTGGAGAGGTCGACGGACTCCATGGTCTCTTCCCTGCTCTTGCCGGCCTGTATGGCGGCCCAGACCTTCTCGCGCAGCATCTTCAAATAATCCGAGAACGCGATCCAGTCCTTCATGCCCGTTACCCTGCCGTGTCCGGGGATGAGTGTGTAGTCCGGATATTTTTCTGCCAGAGAGTCGATAGTGCGGAACCAGTTGTGCGTATTGGCGCCGTCGGCCACATCGATATAAGGGGGCATCCCATGGAAGAACAGGTCGCCTGCGTGGATGACCTTGGCCTGCTTGAACACCACAACCGTATCGCCGGAGGTGTGACACGCACCGGGATGAAGCAGGCTGACGGTCTCCCCTCCAACCTTAATCCCCATCTCCTCCTCATAGGTCGTACCCGGGGCACCCATGGCCTCCGGAGACTGCTCCGGCTTCAGGCCCTTCAGGAAGGAGGCCTTGCATGCGGCATGGCTGTAGATCTCGGCCCCTTTCCCGATGATGGGATTCCCACCCATATGATCGCCGTGATAGTGGGTGTTAACAAGGAACTTGATGGGCTTGGGGCTCATCTCCTTTATGGCCTTCAGCACCTCGGGTGCATTGCGGGCATACTGGGAATCGATCACCAGCAGCGCATCTTCCCCCTCCAGGATGCCGATATTGCCCCCCTGTCCGTACAGGCAGTATACGTCCCCTGCCACCTTTTCGATGGAAATCAGGGGCTGGTCCTGAGACTGAAGCGGCAGAAAGGCCAGGGCCAATCCCAGGATCAGGATTATGGAATGAAATCTGGTTTTCATTTGTTTGCCCTCCCGCTATTGTCTTAAACCAATTCACCCAAAAATGCAATTTTGATGGAGGGAGCAGCTTGCAGCCACAAGCCTGCACCCTTTTGGATCGCATGGAAAACTCGCTATTTCAGGCCCGCTGTCCTTTGAATTGCATGGGGTGGTTGGGTGGGTCCCCCAATTCAAAGGGCAGTGGCCCTGATTACACCTCGCGGGTCTTCCAGCGGCCCCGGCGGAAGAGCACGACAGCTGCTATGGTCATCATGGTCTCCGCGGCCAGGATGGCGATGTAGACACCCTGCTCCTCCAGCCCCAGGGGAAGGGCTAGGAAATAAGCCAGCGGGATCTCAAACAACCAGAAGCAGAATATGTTGATGAAGGTGGGAGTGGCTGTGTCACCGGCCCCGTTGAAGGAGTGGACCACGACCATCCCCAGGCCATAAGACACAAAGCCGTAACCCAGCCAGCGCAGGCAGAGGATTCCGGATGCGACAACCGCAGCGTCCTGGATGAAAAGCCGGATGAAAAAGCCCGGCCAGGCCACGAAGAAGATCGCGATCCCACCCATGAGCAGCATGTTGAGCCTGCCGGTCTGCCAGGCTGCCCGCTCGGCCCGTTCCGGTTTCTTGGCGCCCAGGTTCTGACCCACAAGGGTGGCGGCCGCGTTGCTCAGGCCCCATGCCGGCAGGATCGAGAAGATGACGATCCGGATGGCGATGGTGTAGCCGGCCAGGACCGCGCTGCCAAAGACCGATACGATCCGGACCATGCCGATCCAGCTGGAGGTGGCGATCAGAGACTGGCCGATGCCCCCCACGGCCAGCCGGATCAAGCGCTTCATGACCCCGAAGTCGAACTTCAGGTTCCCCCCCCGGATCTGCACCCGCTTCCCACCCCTGAATAGGAGGTAGAACTGGTACAGCACGGCCAACCCCCTGCCGATATTGGTAGCGATGGCGGCTCCCTGGACGCCCATCTCGGGGAACGGCCCCCACCCGAAGATGAGGCAGGGATCCAGCACGATGTTGATGCTGTTGGCCAGCCAGAGAACCCGCATGGAGACAGCGGCATCACCAGAGCTGCGGAACACGGCGTTTATAATGAAGAGCAGCATGATGATGACATTGGTCCCCAACATGATCGCCGTGTACCCGGAAAAAGACTGTATGGTTTCGGGAGCAGATCCCATCAGCCTGAGGATATCCTTGGCGAACAGGACTCCCGGCACGGAGATGAGGAGTGAGATCAGAATCCCGGCCAGGACTGCCTGAACTGAGGCGATGGCCGCACCATCAGGATTTTTCTCTCCGATCCGGCGGGAGACCAAAGCCGTGGTGGCGGTGGACAGACCGATCGCCAGCGAGTAGATGATGGTCAGGAGGGATTCCGTGATCCCAACCGTAGCCACCGCACCGGCTCCCAGCTTGGACACGAAGAAGATGTCTACGACTGCGAACACCGACTCCATGACCAGCTCGAGCACCATGGGCAGTGCCAGCAGGAAGATGGCCTTGTTCAGCTTGAGGGAAGTGAAGTCCTGATCCGAGCCGGCAAGGGCCTCTCGCACGTTTCCCCACAGGCCGCGCAGGCGCAGGTTCTGGGCAAAGACCCGGAACGGGATCCGGGCGGGGATGTTGCGCAGCCGTCTGTACATTCTCTTGAGTCCTCGATCATCGAATTAAATAATTCCCAGCATTATACCAGGATATCAGCCCTATGGCTTCCTTGCATGGAACTAAATTCCCCATCCATGCGTATTAGTGATAAAATAGAAGATGGAGACATTGATGAAAAAACAGCACCTTATTCTACTGATGACGATCCTTGCTTTTGGCTACGGTATGCTGAATGCCTACGAGGCAGCTGATCTGACCGGGATATGGGAAGGGACCACGTATGCCGAAAGCGCAGGAGCCGAGCTGGTCCTGACGCTGGTCTTGGAACAGGAGGGTGACGGCATTACGGGGTCTATCAAAGACGACATGGGCTACCTGGACTGCGCGATCGAAGAGGCCACGCTGATCGACGATGTCCTGAACTTCAAGGCAACGGCCATAACCCCCGTGGGTGACCTGATCGTAAGTTTTGCGATGGAGGCGTCCGGCAGCACCATGGAGGGCGAGTGGGAGGCCGAAGACGGCTCCTCCGGCACCTGGAATCCCACAAAGAAGTAATCAGAATTCGAGGCCCAGGCCTCTGCTCCATCCGGCAAAGTCGCCGAACGCCCAGGGAGCGTCTGAGGCTCATATTAGCCTTGGGGGCAAAAGGCGTCAAGCTCAGTTCCCATCGATTGGGGCATAATATTTTCCCTTCATGACGATGGTTGAACTGACGCCATCGTGGAAACCGAACCACAATTCCTCACGTATACTATAAGAAGGAGAGTTGTGCCATGATCACAAACTTTTTTAAGGTCGCCCTGAGGAATCTCTGGAAGCGGAAGCTATTTTCGGTCATCAACATCGTCGGACTATCGGTGGGGATCGCCTGCTTCTTCCTGATCACGGTCCATGTCATGGACGAGTTTTCATACGACAACTTCCACGAAGATGCAGGTAACCTCTATCGGGTGGCCCTGGAGCGCATCTATCCGGACAATGTGGTCTTCTACGCCATCATCCCGCACTCCATCCCGGAGGCCATGCTCAGCGATTTCCCTGAGATCGAAGAGATGACTCGGTTCTTCAGCGTGAACGGCGCGGTGGTTTTTAAGTACGGGGACCAGACCTTCGAGGAGAACAAGATCTTCTTCGTGGCCAATAACTTCTTCGAATTCTTCAACCTGCGCCTGATCGAGGGAGATCCCGAGCAGGTCTTTTCCAGCCAGAATGGGCTGGTGATAACGGAAGAGACGGCCCTCCGCTATTTCGGCGATGAGGACGCGCTGGGAAAGCGCATCTCGACTCCGCAGGGAGAGTTCCTGGTCTCGGGTGTCTGCGAGAATGTCCCCAAGAACTCGCACATGGAATTTGACTTTGTGGGGTCGCTAGAGCTCACAGGGATCGCGCAGCAGCCCAACTATGCCTCGTTCGCTGTGTACTCCTACATCCGAGTAAAGGACGGCACCTCGCCCGAGACCATCGAGGCCAAGATGCCGGACTTGGTGGAGCGCTATGCAGCCGGTCAGATCCAGGCCCGCTCCGGGATCTCCTATCAGGAATACGTGGCGGCCGGCAACG
>CBESWG010000018.1:0-63803 GCA_965533275.1 uncultured bacterium | reverse complement strand
GGCCGGCGATTCCATCGGCGATGCCCTGGAAAAGACGTTTCTAAAGAGCGGGAAGGGCGTCATCACCGGGGCCCTCACCACAGCCTGTGCCTTCTTCACGCTGATCATCAGCCACTCCCGCGGCATGAAAGAGATGGGCCTGGTTACGGGGTCGGGCCTCCTGGCCATCCTGGCCGCCACCCTTCTTTTTCTGCCCGTACTCCTGGTTTTCCGCGAGCGCCGGCTCGAGAGAAAACGCGTTAAGGGGCCAGACCGCGTGCCGGCTGTCAAGAGGGATATCACGTTCCGGTTCCTGGGGGATGCGGCCGAATGGTTGGGGAAGCACTACATCTTTACGCTGGCCTGCGGGCTGGCGCTGACGCTGGTCTTCGTGTGGTCGGGAATGCGGATCACCTTCGATCACAACTACATGAACATCGAGCCCAAGGGCTTGACTTCGGTTATGCTCCAGGATGTGATCCTGGAGAAGTTCGACATGGGCATGGATTACGCACTCGTCCTGACCGACGACGTGGACCAGTCCCGGGAGATCTCGGAGCAGTACAGGGAGGTCGGATCGGTCGCCATGAGCGAGGACATCTCCCTCTACCTGCCCTCTCCCGCCCAGCAGCAGCGGCGCCTGGCCCACATCCGAGAGATCGGGGAAGCGATCGGCTCAGGCGAGGTGCGCGGGGCAGTCGAACAGGGCGAGATCGGGAATATCGCCGCCGAGATCGAACGGCTGGAGATGAATGTCATGGAGATGCAGGACATGGCCTTTCTCGGCGGCCAGGACAAGGTGGACACCAAGTGCAAGGCCCTGGTGGGTGACCCGGACGTTCCGGCCTCCGCCAGCCCGATACGGCGGCTTTTCGACTCTATGGCAGGCGGAGATCCGCCAGCGCTCACAGCCGGGTTCTCCCGTTTTCAGGGATTGTTTGCGCCACATTTCAAGGATTCGGTGCTGCGGATGACCGAAACCCCGGGGATTGTGCAGGCCGACCTTCCGGGATCCATACTCGATCGCTACAGCAATGAGGGTCGCGATCAGTTCCTGATCTCGGTTTTTCCGGCAGGAAACGTGTGGACGAACGCGCCTTTCTTGAAGCGCTTCGTGGGCGACCTGGAGCGTGTGAGCGACCGTGCCACCGGCATGCCCTCGGTTTTCAGGGCGCTGATCGAGGTGATCGGGCAGGACGGACAGAATGCCGTGCTGCTGACACTCGGGATCGTGTTCCTGCTGCTGTGGGTGGACTTCCGCAGCCCCGGCTATGCCCTGATGGCCATGATCCCGTTGGCCGCGGGAGTGTTCTGGATGGTCGGCCTCATGAAACTGTCCGGGATGCAGCTCACGGTCATGAACGTGATGGGGCTCCCCATGATCCTGGGCATCGGCATAGACGACGGGGTGCACATCGTGCACCGGTGGCAGGCTGAGGGCCCGAAAAAGCTCCGGGTGATCTTTTCCAGCACAGGGAAGGCGGTCTTCCTGACCTCGCTGACCACCATGCTGGCCTTCGGTTCCCTGGTCTTTTCCATCTGGCGCGGCTTTGCCCACCTGGGAGGAGCGCTTTTCCTGGGTGTCGGGGCCTGCTTCCTGACAACGATCCTCTTCCTGGCTGGGACTATCGGCTTCCTGGATCGGAAGCGTAAGCCCCGGGCCTGATGCAGAAATGCCTGAGGTGAATCGCCGGCGGTAGATTATTGTGAACCTTCGTGCTGTTCCTGCGTTATACCCTATGGAGGAATAAACGTGTTTGGAAACTACATCAAGACCGCCCTGCGCAACCTGAGCCGATACAAGGGCTACTCCTTCATCAACCTGTTGGGGCTGGCCATCGGGATCGCCTGCTGCATCTTCATCCTCCTCTACGTGCAGGACGAGTTCAGCTACGACCGCTTTGCCCTGGAATACGAGGACGTCTACCGCATCGTCCTGGACATCCAGACACCCGAGCGAGGCGAGATGAACGTTGCACGCACGCCCCCGCCCTGGGGTCCGTCACTGGCCGAAGACTACCCGGAGGTCGAGAGCTACGTCCGTCTCAAAACCCCGCTCGTCTCCTGGCTCGTGAGCAACGAGGCCGTCGACAAACGCTTCCATGAAAAAGGCTTCTATTTTGCCGACCCCTCGGTGTTCGAGTTCTTCAGCCTGCCGATGCTCTCGGGCGATCCGGCCACTGCCCTGGTGGAACCGCTGACCGTGGTCCTGACCGAGACTGCGGCCCGCAAGTACTTCGGGGATGAGGACCCCATGGGGCGGACCATTCGCCTGGACAATACCTACGACCTCCAGGTCACGGGAGTCATGTGTGATGTCCCGGATCATTCGCACTTCGATTTTGACATCCTGGCCTCCATAGCGACCTTGGGCGCGGTCCCCATCTACGGCGGCGATGCCTACCTCACCTGGCGGAATGGGCTGGGGCCGGACCTCTACACGTATGTCCGGCTGCAGGAGGGGACCTTACCCCAGGAGTTCGAGAACAAGCTGCCGGATTTTTTGGGCCGGCACATGGGAGAGGTCCTCAACCGGATCAACGTCCAGTTCGAGCCTCGGCTGCAGCCCTTGAGCCGGATCCACCTGCACTCCAACCTGGAGGCCGAGATCCGGGCCAACTCGGACATCCGGTACATCTATATATTCTCTGCCATCGCTATCTTTGTGCTGGTCATCGCCTGCATCAACTTCATGAACCTGTCCACCGCTCGCTCGGCCTCGCGAGCACAGGAAGTGGGCATGCGCAAGGTGATCGGCGCAGAAAAACGCCAGATCATCGTCCAGTTTCTGGGCGAGTCCATGCTGCTCGCGTTCCTGGCGCTCGTCCTGGCTTTGCTGCTGGTGATGATATTCCTCCCATTTTTCAATTCGCTTTCCGGCAAACAGCTGTCCCTGAGCTTCGGCAATCCCGTCGCGGTACTGGGCTTCGTGGGCGTGACCCTGCTGGTGGGGCTGCTCTCCGGCAGCTATCCCGCCTTTTTCCTGTCTTCGTTCGAACCGGTGGCGGTGTTTCGGGGCTCCCTCAGGGCAGGCCGGGCCAACGCCCGCCTGCGAAAATTCCTGGTCGTGTTCCAGTTCGCCCTCTCGATCGTCTTTATCATCGGGACTGGGGTGGTCTACCGCCAGCTCCACTATGTCCAGAACAAGGTATTGGGCTTCGACAAGGAACAGGTGGTGGTGCTCCCCATGGGAGACCCTCAGGCCAGGCAGATCTATCTGACATTCAGGGACCGAGTTTTACAGAGCCCCCGTGTCACGGCCCTGTCCGGTACCAGCTCGGTTCCTGGGAGCCTGATCAATGTCATGCTGCTGCTGCCGGAGGGGGCGGAGGCGGGCAGCGAGGTCACCATGGAATCCTTCTTCGTGGATCATGATTTCGTAGGAGCCATAGGACTCGAGCTTGCGTCCGGCCGGGAATTTTCCCTGGAGTATTCCACCGATGCAGCCGAGGCCTTCATCCTGAACGAGACAGCCGTGCGCCAGCTGGGCTGGGAAGATCAGCCCCTGGATAAAACGATCACCATCCCTGGCTTTCGCAGGGGCCGGGTCATCGGTGTGGTCAAGGACTTCCACGCCAAGTCCCTGCACCAGCGGATAGAGCCGCTGGTCCTCCTGATCGCCCCCGATCCGGATGCATTCATTCAGCTCATAGCCAGGATCGCCCCCGGGGACATCGAGGGGGCGCTCGGTGACATCCGGGAATCCTGGGAGCAGGTCTATCCGAACGATCCGTTCGCCTATTCCTTCCTGGATGAGGACTTCGACAGCCTCTACCGCTCCGAGCACCTGCGCGGCCGGATCTTCCTGACGTTTTCCGCTCTGGCAGTACTGATCGCCTGCCTGGGGCTCCTGGGCCTGGCCTCCTTCACGGCCGAACAGAAGACCAAGGAGATCGGCATCCGCAAGGTCCTGGGGGCCTCAGAGGCCAGCATCGTGCGGCTGCTCTCCATGGAGTTCATCCGCCTGGTCCTCCTGGCCGGGCTGATAGCCTGGCCCCTGGCCTACCTGGTCATGCACAACTGGCTGGGGAATTTTGCCTACCGGATCAAGATGCCGCTGCCGGTCTTCCTCTTGGCGGGGGCCCTGGCAGTCTTGATCGCTCTGGCCACGGTGAGCTTCCAGGCCATCCGGGCTTCCCTGGCGGATCCTGTCGAGTCCATCCGCACGGAATGAGTTTCAGCCAACTCAAAGAATTCTCAAACTGAGAAAGGCGGCGTATCGTTCCCTGATCCTCTTCTCTTCCGGGGTCCCGGGTTGACCTTTCCCGGCGATTGGCGTATACTCCGACCACTTCGATTTACAGAGTTGAGGGTCCGCCCAAGCACCAGTAATCCAAAGACATGAAGGTGAAGTACCGATGAGTACAGCCACAGATAAGATGCGGAACATAGGGATCAGTGCACACATAGATTCCGGGAAGACGACGCTCACAGAGCGGATCCTGTTCTACGCCAAGAAGATCCGCAAGATGCACGAGGTCCGAGGCCGGGACGGCGTGGGCGCCACCATGGATTCCATGGAGCTCGAAAAGGAGCGAGGCATCACCATCGCCTCGGCCGCCACCCATGTACTCTGGAAAGATTACTCCATAAACATCATCGACACCCCGGGTCACGTGGACTTCACGATCGAGGTGGAGCGCTCGCTGCGCGTGCTGGACGGCGCCATCCTGGTTCTCTGCTCGGTCGGAGGTGTCCAATCCCAGTCCATCTCCGTGGACCGGCAGCTCAAGCGCCATAAGATCCCAACGCTGGCCTTTATCAACAAGTGTGACCGTATCGGAGCAGATCCCTACAAGGTCCGGGACCAGCTGGTCGAAAAGTTGGGCCGGAACGCGGTCCTGATGCAGATCCCCATCGGACTCGAGGTGGGGCACATCGGAGCGGTGGACCTGGTGGAGATGGAGGCTGTGTATTTCGAAGGTGATGCCGGAGAGATCATCCGGCGCGATGCCATCCCCGAGGAACTCCGGGCCGAGGCGGAATCCCGTCGGGAAGAAATGCTGGATGCCGTTTCCATGTTCTCGGATGAGCTGATGGAGGCGATCCTGGAGGGAGATACGATCTCCCCTGAACTGATCCATGCGGCCGTGCGAGCGGGGACTGTGTCGCAGCAGCTGACCCCGGTCTTCCTGGGATCAGCCTACCGGAACAAGGGAGTGCAGATCCTGCTGGATGCTGTGGTGAGCTATCTTCCCCATCCCGGGGAAGTGGAAGGCACGGCACTGGACCTCGATCAGGACGAAAAAGAGGTGCCGCTCTTATCCGATCCAGACGCGCCCAGTGTGAGCCTGGCCTTTAAACTCGAGGACGGGCCCTACGGCCAGCTCACCTACGTCCGTGTTTACCAGGGTAGCGTGCGCAAGGGAGACGAGCTCATCAATACCCGATCGGGGAAACACTTAAAGGTTGGGCGCCTCATCCGGATGCACGCCGACAGCATGGAGGACATTGGCTCAGCGGTCAATGGGGATATCGTGGCCCTCTTCGGCATCGACTGCTTCTCGGGTGATACCTTTGTCTCCCCCGGGCTCAACTATTCCATGACTTCGATCCACGTGCCCGATCCTGTTGTGTCGCTGGCGATCACACCGTCCGATGCCAAGTCTTCGGACAATGTGGCCAAAGCACTGGGCCGGTTCACCCGGGAGGATCCCACTTTCCGCACCTATGTGGATCCGGAATCCAAGCAGACCATAATCCAGGGAATGGGCGAGCTGCATCTCGATGTGTACATGGAGCGGATGAAGCGGGAATATGGAGCAGAGGTGGACGCCGGGATGCCCCAGGTCGCCTACCGGGAGTCCATCACTCAGCGGGCGGACTTCGATTACACGCACAAAAAGCAGACCGGGGGATCCGGGCAGTTCGGCCGCATCATCGGCCACCTGGCTCCCTGGCCCGAGGGCTCCTATGAATTTATCGACAAGGTCAAGGGGGGGCGCATCCCCCGGGAATTCATCCCCTCCTGCGACAAGGGCTTCCGGGCCGCCATGGTCAAGGGTCAGATGATCGGATTCCCCATCGTGGGCGTGAAAGCGACCTTGACGGACGGGCAGTCCCATCCTGTGGACTCCTCGGATGTAGCCTTCCGGACCGCAGCCCGACAGGCGTTCAAGGACGCCTATTTCAAGGCCAAGCCCCAGATCCTGGAGCCGATCATGAAGGTATCGGTAGAAGGGCCGTCTGAGTTCGCAGGCAACATCTTTGCTACCATCAACCAGCGCCGCGGGATCATCGTCAGCTCTGTGGAAGATGGGACCTTCGCCCGCGTGGATGCCGAAGTCCCCCTGAGCGAGATGTTCGGCTACGCCCATACACTCCGCTCACTGACTCAGGGGAAGGCGGAGTTCACCATGGAATTCCTCAAGTATGGCCGGGTGCCGTCCAGCGTCGCAGAGTCGCTGATCGAGGAATACAAAGAAAAACAGAGAGCCAAACAAGCAAGATAACCGGAGGATATACGACATGGTCAAAACGGAATTGATCAAACGCAGTCCCTTGCGAATCCTGGAAAAGTCCATGCATGGAGGCATAGGTGCCGGCAATATCGGGATCCTGGCTTCAAGAAAAGGCGTGGGTAAAACGGCCTGCCTGGTGCATATCGCCACGGACAAATTGTTCCAGGGAAAACCGGTGATCCATGTGTCGTACTCCAGCCGGGTGGACTATATCATCACCTGGTATGAGGACATCTTCAAAGAGATCGCCAAGAAGCGGAAGCTGGAAGATGCCGTCGAGATCCATGATGAGCTCATCCGCAACCGGGTGATCATGAACTTCAAGCAGGAGGGAGCGAACACCGGTCAGATTCTGAAGAGCGTCGAGGCCCTGGTCTCACAGGGGCAGTTTGCCGCCGAGACCGTGATCGTGGACGGTTTTGATTTCACCCGCTCCTGCCAGGACGACCTGCGCATGTTCAGGGAATTCGCCACAAAGCTGGGCCTCGAAGTCTGGTTCAGTGCCTCCCTGAAAGGAGAAGAGCCGCTGTTCGATGAGTCGGGTGTCCCCCTGCTGCTCCAGGGATGCATGGGCGGGATCGCCGTGCTCGTTACCTTGAGCTTCCAGGATGGATTTGTGAGCCTGAATCTAGTTAAAAACCATGATCACCCACCGGCCGGGGAACTCCCGCTCCGGCTCGATCCCAAGACCCTCCTTATCGCTGAAAAAACCTGATCCTAGGGGTCCAGCAGAAACAGCATCATATGATTCAGCCGGATCTCCCGGTTGTGTCTGAATCCCGCCTCGGTTGCATAGTCGAGAACCTCTTCAGATTTAAGGCGGTGTGCCCTGGGAGGGCCCTCGGCCTCTTTCTGGTAGGGCCATTCCAGGACCGCCACACGCTGCCTGCTCACGCGCACGGCTTCCTGCAATACCCGGAGCGGAGTTTCTGATTCATGCAGCAGATGCCCTAGAAATGCCAGGTCGAAGCTGTCGTCAGGAAAAGGCAGGCTCTCGGCCGAGGCGATCCGGAATTCTCCCTCCGGTACAAAATTGCGGGCCGCAGTCAGCATTTTTTCCTGTTCATCGATGCCGGCGGCCTTCAGACCGTGGCCCATAAAAGCCCCTGCGAACAGCCCGCTCCCGGTCCCGATATCCAGGACGCTGCCGGCAGAGATGCCTTCTAGGGTAAGCAGGACGACCCGATCGATCTCCAGCAGCGCCATCCGTTCGGGGGAACGGAGCTTCTCCAGGTTGCGACACTTTCTGTCTTCAGTCATGTTTATGTCCAGAGCGATGGCCCACATTATACACGTTTCTTTGATTGTTTTCTTTTGGAGTTCCTCTGTATAATGGGACAAGCTTTATTCAGTTGTATATTCTCTACTTAAACGCCAACGGAGCCTCATGACACACAACGGGATCTGGAGCCTGAATACGTGAAAACGGAGACGGTCCGTATCGAGGTCGGTACGGAAGGGCATGTCTCAGGGATCGTTCACCTCCCCGAGGGCTATGCCGAGGATCGGGAAGTGGGGATCATCGTGGCCCATGGGGCCGGGAAGGATATGCACGCTCCTCTCCTCGAGGCGTTCTGCGCAGGGCTGGCCCGGGCCGGATGCCTGGCAATGCGGTTCAACTTTCTGTACAAGGAGCGGGGGAGAAAGGCGCCGGACCCGCCGCGCAGATTGGAGGCGGCCTGGAAGGCGGCCTTTGCGTTCCTGCAGGGGCATGAGAGCTTGGCCCCCCGTCACATCCTGGGGGCCGGCAAATCCATGGGAGGCCGCATCGCCTCCCAGCTGTCCGCGTCCGGAGAGCTGCCGGTTGAAAAGCTCATCTTCCTGGGATATCCCCTGCATCCCCCCGGAAAAAAAGAGAAGCTGAGGGACGCTCACCTCCATTCGATCCGGGCTCCCATGCTGTTTTTTGCCGGCACTCGGGATCCCCTCTGCGACCTGGGCCTCCTGAGGGGAGTGCTGGATCGTCTCGACGCGCCCTGCGATTTGGAGGTGATCGAGACGGGCGATCACTCCTTCAATGTCTTGAAATCGACAGGTAGAAGCCGGGAAGATGTGTATGCCGATATCATCCACAGGGCCATTTCCTGGTTGGAGCTGTAGCGGTTATGGTTTAAGGAGAAATCTGACATGCGGATCCTGATCCTAGACGGAAATCCGATTGTGCGCGTGTTGATCGGATGTTAGATCGCCATAGTCATGAAGAGGAGGAGCACATGAAAAAAGTTCTGATTTTGGGAATCCTAGTTTTTATCTTTTGCTTCGCAGCGCAGGCAGAACCGGCCGAGGGCCTCAAGGTCTTTATTTCCGTGGACATGGAAGGGATCTCTGGAGTGGTCACTTCAGAGGAGTGCAGCAGGTCGGGACAAGACTATGCCCTCTTCCGCCGCATCATGACCCAGGATGCCAATGCCGCCGTGGAGGGGGCCCTGGCAGCGGGTGCCACGGAGATCTGGGTGCGGGATTCCCACGGTTCGGCCCGCAACATCCTCCCTGACCTGTTGAATGAGAATGCCATCCTGGTGCGGGACTGGTCCGGGGGCCCCAAGATGATGATGGAGGGGATCGACGAGACCTTCGACGCCGTGATCTTCATCGGCTACCATGCCAGGGCCGGCACACCCGACGCCATCATCGAGCACACCATGAGCGGCGTGGTCACCGATTCTGCTGTGAACGGAGTGTCCCTCCCCGAGGCCGGATGGAACGCCCTGATCGCCGGCTACTATGATGTGCCCGTGGCGTTTATTAGCGGGGACAAAGCGATCTGTGAACAGTCCAAGGACATGTTCGGCGAGGTGGAGACTGTGGCGGTCAAGGGCGCCATCGGAGCTGCGGCCGTTTGCCTGCATCCGGACAAGGCCCAGGCGAAGATCAGGGCGGGGGTGACCAAGGCCCTGCAGCAGCTGGATCGATACAAGCCCTATACGCTCAGCTCGCCCTACACGCTGGTGCTGAAACTCAAGACCGAGACCCAGGTCTACAACGGCTCTTTCTATCCGGGTGCACAACGCACAGGGGACTGGGAGCTCACCTATCGAAGCGATGACATCATGGAGATCGTCAAGGCCTTCATCTGGATGCGCAAGTAATTGCCCTGATCGATCTCAAGCCGGACAGGCAGCGTCGGTTCTATCAGTCGGCGGCAAGGGCAGCCAGGCCGTTCTCGATGAGGGAGATCTGGTTTTTGGCTTCGCTCAGCCGCTTCTTCTCTTCCTCGACCACATGGGCTGGAGCCCGCTCAACGAAATTGGCGTTCTGGAGCTTTGCCTCCGCCTTCTGGATGTCCTTCAGCAGCTTGTCGCGCTGCTTCTGGAGCCGTTCTTTTTCCTTATCGGGATCCACAAGCCCGGTGAGATAGATCTCGGCGCTGCCCACCACCTGCACGGCGGCCGCGGCTGGTCGCTCCATGTCGGGTGAGATCTCCAGCGTCTCGAGCCCTCCCAAAAGCAGGATGAGATGCTCCAGCCTCCTCATGACGGCCCCCTTCTCCGGGCTGGCCTTGATTTTGGCTCCGAGCTTCTGTTTGGGCGGGATGTTGTAGCGGGACCGCAGCTCACGGATGGATCGGATTATTTCTTCTATGGATGCGAAATCATTCTCGATCGCTTCGTCCTCACGGTCCTGCATGGGAATGGGCCAGGAAGCGGAGATCAGCTGCTCCGGAGATTCGATGGGGGCCTCGAGCCCCCGCACGGCGCATTGTGCGCCCAAAGCTTCCCAGAGTACCTCGGTGATAAACGGGACAAAGGGATGGAAAAGGCGCAGGACCTGATCCAGCGCAAACGCCAGGACCGAGCGGGCGACTGGGGCTGAGTCCTCATTCCTGAAGCGCGGCTTGATATACTCCAGATACCAGTCGCACAGCTCCGACCAAAAAAAATCACGCGCGGCACCGATGGCAGCGGAGGGATTGTACTCTCTGAGCTGGGTCGTCACGCGGCCCACCACGTGCGAGAGCCGGGACAGGATCCAGCGGTCCTCATCAGCCAGCTGATCGTCCTTCAGCGCCGAGAAGTTGTGCTCCCCCAGGTTCATGAGGGCGAAGCGGGATGCGTTCCAGAGCTTGGTGCAGAAGGCGCGCCCCACATCGAAGCGTTCGCTGATGATCTTGGCCATGGGCAGGTCGGGCATGGTTCCTAAGACATCGAACTCTTTCTTGGTCTGGGGGCAGATATAGGTGAAGATCGTGCGCCCGTGTTCTGCCGTGGCCAGTTCCACGATTTCTCCGGTGAAGGGAGAAACGGCCTGGACCGGCAGCCGGATGTCCTGCGTCCCGGTCTGCATGTCGCAGAGCACGTAGCGCATGGCGTCGGCCCCGTATTTCTCGATGATGTCGACCGGATCGATGCCGTTGCCCTTGCTCTTGCTCATGCGTTCGCCCTTGCCGTCCTGGATGTTGGCATGGATGAAGCAGTCGGTGAAGGGCACGTCTCCCAGCAAGTAGAGGCCCATGAGCTGCATGCGGGCGACCCACAGGGTGATGATGTCGCGGCCCGTGATCAGGCAGGATCCCGGGTAGTAGTATCTCAGGCTGTCGGGGAGTCCGCCTTGGGAGCCCAGGGGCCGCTGCCCTCCATCCACCTGGGCGCTTCCGGGATCCGGCCAGCCAAGGGTGCTGAAGGGCCAGAGGGCGGAGCTGAACCAGGTGTCGAGCACATCGGGGTCCTGAGTAAGGCCTGCTGCTTCCAGATCATCCGCGCATGCATCTCGCGCCTCTTGGGTGCGGGGGCACACGAGGATGTCGAAGGTCCCCCTCTGCGGCAGCTCGGAGATCCGGTCCGGGCTGAAGAGGTTCCCTTCTGAATCCGCGATCCAAGCCCAGAGGTCGTCTGTTGTGTGGTCCGGCAGGACGGCCAGGATGTTGGGAACGGAATCGCGCTCGAAGTTGCCGTGCCAGATGGGGATTCGGTGCCCCCACCAGAGCTGTCGGCTGATGCACCAGTCACGTTTCTCCGCCAACCAGGCTTGATAGGTCCCGCCATATCGGGTGTGGTCGGGGAAGAACGTGAGGTTCCTGCCGCTCGGAGAGCGGTAGTCTCGATCCGTGGCGTCGATGGCCGCCTGCGCCAGGCCGACGGCCTCAAATCCCCTGTCCGTCCCCTGACCGCAGTGGATGCCTCCGGGGATGTCGCCCATGCGGATGAACCACTGCTTGGAGAGGTAGGGTTCGATCGGAGATTTGGAGCGGTCGGAGTGGCCGATCTCGATCTGCCGGTCCTCGATCTCGTGCATCAGGCCCTGGGCTTCCAGGTCTGCTACGACTTCGGCCCTGGCATCGAACCTGTCCTTTCCTGCATAGGGCCCTGCGTTCGGATTCAGGGTGCCGTCGTCGTTCAGGATGTTGATGATCCCGATCTCGTCACGGTGGCGCTGCCACACCTCGTAGTCGTTGGGGTCATGGGCCGGCGTGATCTTCACGCAGCCAGAGCCGAGCTCAGGCTTGGCCCATTCGTCCAGAATGAGTGGCACCTCCCGGTCGAGTAGAGGCAGCAGGATCTTCCGGCCCTGTTCCGCCATCTCCTTGAATTTGAGGAGCTGGGGCAGGAGCTCTGCAATGTGCTGTTCAATGCGGGCCAGCTCCTCTTCCAGGAGCGGTCTTTCTTTCTTGGGCGCGGTCGGGATCTTCTCTCTGAGGAGCTTGAGCTGGTTTTCGAGCTCGCCTGCGGGGTCGGGGTGGCAGGCCACGGCCGTATCTCCCAGCATGGTCTCGGGCCGGGTTGTGGCCACGACCACATACTCGGGCTCCCCTGGGTGCGGATCGATCACCGGATAGCGCATGTGCCAGAAGTGGCTCTGGACCACTGCATAGATGATCTCGTCGTCAGAGACGGCCGTCTGGAGCTGGCAGTCCCAGTTGACCAGGCGGAAACCGCGGTAGATCAGGCCATCCCGGAACAGCCGGAAGAAGGCCTCCCGTACGGCCCGGACGCACACCGCGTCCATGGTGAAACGAGACCGCTTCCAGTCGCACGAACATCCCATCTGCTGGAGCTGCTGGATGATGCGCTCCTGATACTCGTCCTTCCAGGCCCAGATCTTCTTCACCAGGGCCTCGCGTCCAATGTCGTGGCGGGTTTTGCCCTCGAGCTCGAACAGGCGCTTCTCAACCACTGCCTGCGTGGCGATCCCGGCGTGGTCTGTGCCCGGCATCCAGAGCGCGTTCATGTCTTCCATGCGGTGCCAGCGGGTCAGGAGGTCCTGCATGACGTTGTCCATGGCATGGCCCATGTGCAGGGCGCCGGTGACATTGGGCAGGGGCATCATGATGACATAGGTGTCGGAGCGCTCGTCTGGGATGGCGGCAAAGGCATCCGCCTCGATCCAACGCCTGTAAACGCTGTTTTCGTAGTCCTTGAATTCGTAATGCTTCGGTATCTCTTTAGACATCGTATTTCCTAGTTCGGCCTGTTGTCGGCTTCGAATATGGGGTTGCTCATCTTACCACTCCCCCCGGAATCAAGTCAATTCACCCCCGTGTCGCTAGGTGGGCCAGTCGATCGTGTCTCCATGCCGCAGGATGCGGCACGCGATCCCGAGCTTCTCCACGGCGCGCTTGAAATCCTGGTCATCTGCGGGTGCCATGTTTTTCTTCCAGAAGAAGGGCACGCTGTAGTGGCAGGGGATGACGATTTTGGGAGAGATGATCCTCACGGCCTCCAGGGCTTCGCCGGGGTCCATGGTCCAGGTGCTGTCGCCCAAGCCTCCGATCGGGAGCATCAGGACATCGGGTTCGAGCCCGGCCCAATCTTCCTGCAGCAGGCTGTCTCCCAGGTTGACGCAGCTCTGATCACCGATCTGGATCCGGAATCCCAGCGAACCGAAACCGACCCGTTCCTCCGGACCGGGAGTGTCCCTCTGAGTGCGGCCGAACATTTTGAATTCGATGGGGCCGTGGACGGTCTTCAGCCCCTCGATCTGGGCCTTACCGAACCGCTTGGATTCCCCCACTTCCATTCCAACGACTTCGCCTGCATAGGGGACGTATGTAAGCCCACGACGCCGCGGCGCCAGGATGAGGGATTTTTCGCCCTGCTTTTTTGACATGGTCTTTTTCATGATCAGGGGAGCCTGTGCCGTGGCCGCGACCCTGTCCGCACACCAGTAGTGATCGGGATCGCCGTGGGTGACCAGGACGTGCGTGATGCTGCCCCATTCCGCCTTCGGGATGAGGCTGCGAAGGTTGAACATCCACAGGTTAAGTCCCGGATCGATGGCGATCTTTGTATCATCAGACTCGATCAGGAAGGCATTGTAGAGAAAATGGCGGATGGTCATTATTTCAGCTCCTCGTTGCTGCGGCTACGGTTCGAGGCGCTCATAGCGATCCAGCGTGATCTCGGATTTTACTTTCCCGGTGTGAGCGATGCCTTGGGGCTCGAACAGCATGAGCTTGACATGGCCGTGGGGGACCACACGGTGGTCGACACCTTTCCGTACGATGAGGAATTCGCCGGCCTGGAGGATCATGCTCCTATCCCTCTCGAAAACTTCGAGGGCCCCATCGAGCACAAAAAACATCTCATCTTCATTGTCATGTATGTGCCAGGGCACTTTGTCCCCTTCGCACCTCACCAGCAAGACGTTCTGGCCATTCAACTCCGCCACGATCTTAGGGGAGAACGTGTCGCTGAATTTGGTGAAACATTTCTCGAGATTGATCGCTTTTTCCATATTCCTCCCTCCATAGGGCCGAAAGACCTTACTCGACAGGCAGATCCTTGACTTTATCTTCGATCGCAGTTTGCACCAGTTGGTTCAGGGAAACTCCCTGCATCAATGATTTCTGAACCGCCTTCTTGTGCAACTCGGGGGATATTCTTACGTTGAAACTCCCCTTATAGGATTTTTGCATGGGCTTCCCCACATCCGAACAGAGCCTTTGATAGTCTTCGATGGCTTCCCGGAAGGCCTTCTCTATCTCGACCACGGATCGGCCCTCGAATGTCACCAGGTCGTCGATGCCCTCTATCTTACCGAAAAAACAGCTGTCCTGCGTGCTGAAATGGACAGATCCGAAAAATCCTTTGTATTTTAAAAAATCTTTCATTTGATGAATCCCCGGCTTTTTAATTCATCTTCTATCAGGTCGAGTTGATATCGCTTAAGAGTGGTCCTCGGATGCGGCTTGTGCAAACGAATGATGTGTTGGGCCGCTTCCTGGAAAAAAACGACCCGCGACCCACCGGTCTTCCCTGACTTGATCTCCCTGTATCCGAATCCATTCAGCAGTTTTTTCATTTCGTCGAACCTGAAGTCCTGCGGCTTAGACCGGAATCGAAGCAGCAATTTATCTTGTCGTGTCATAATAGTACCATCATGGCATTTTCTGTGCAACTGAAAAATAGTTGCAACGCAGCTTTGCTGGGGGGCAGAGATGGATTATCTAGATGACGTTTAGGATGAGCAGTATATCTCAGAGAAGCCTAGGGGAATAGGACGGCCGGCGTGAGGTTGCCTCGTATTTCATCTGTTGTATCTGTGAGTGGCGAGGTATGATCCGTCGCCTATCATGTGTCAGAATTCTCAGGAGATTCCGCCTGCTCCAGGGGATTGTTCTTCCTCCATCTGCGGCGCCTGAGGAGCCCGAGCAGCACGTATAGGGGGCCCAGGTAGCCGGCCGCCACCGCTGTGAAGCCGATGTTCGTGCCCTGCAGGAGCCCCACCCATGAGCCGAATGTGTTGTCGCTGATGAGATAGGTCCAGGTCGAGGAGGGCCCGCGGATGCCGGCCGCCTTCAGGTCAAACTCATCTCCCTGGAGCACAAGTTTTTCGAAGGTCTGCACCACGCCTTCCTCGATCTTCTGATCCAGCTCCAGGAAGGCGGCGTTCACGAGCTTGTGGAATTCGTTGATGGGGGGATTCCCCCCGACGCTCACCAGGTGGATGCTCTCCCGGATGTCCGAAACCTGTGCCAGGTGCTCGGCCCAGAGGTGGTCGAGGTGGAATAGAGTGATCTGCTGTTCTGCCTCCCGCAGACGGTCCTTTCCCAGCCTGGATTCGAGTTCGGCGTAGCGTCCTGGCGCGCGCTGCTGCAGGAGTTCGAGAGGGGCCTCTTCAAACAGGATCTCTCGGCGCCGTCTCTGGATCAGCTCCCGCTGCTTTTCCATCAGTGAGGAGTACTTCCACAGGGTCTTGCGGATCTCGAAATTCTGGCCCTCGATGATGCGCTGGCCCCGTTCGATCTCCCTGCTGACGAACGCATCTTCCAAGGGAGGCTCCTGGCGAAGATTTTGGAATTTCTTGGGCAGGAGGTTCTTGATCCCGTACTGTGTGATCAGGTGGTCCTCGAGGCTGACAAAGAAGCGCGAGGTCCCGGGATCGCCCTGCCGGCCCGCTCGCCCCCGAAGCTGCTGGTCGATGCGCAGGCTCTCGTGCCTGTTGGTGCCGATGACATACAGGCCTCCCAGGTCCAACACCTTATCGCGGCTCTGCTCGTCCTCTCCCCCCAGCTTGATGTCGGTGCCTCTGCCAGCCATGTTCGTGGAGATTATCACGGCCCCTAACTCACCTGCTCGGGCCACGATTCCAGCCTCGAGTTCATCATTCTTAGCGTTGAGGACCTTGCAGTCGGTACCGGTTCCCTCCAGCGCAGCAGCCAGCTCTTGGGACTCTTCCACGCTGGCCGTTCCCACCAGTATGGGACGACCGGAGGCGTGTACGCGTTCGATCTCGGCGATCAGAGCCCTGGTCTTGGCTGCCTGGTGTGTGAAAACGGCGTCCTGTTCGTCCCGGCGTATGCAGGGGCGATTGGGAGGGAAAACCACAACCGTGAGGCTGTAGAATTCCTTGAACTCCTCGGCCGAGGGGCGCGCCGTGGCGGTCATGCCGCAGAGCCGGGGATAGAGCTTCAGGAAGTGCTGGAGGGTTATAGAACCCAGAACCGACCCCCCCGATCCCAAAGCAAGCTTCTCTTTGGCCTCGACTGCGGCCTGAAGCCCGTCCGGCCAGTGGCGGTCTTCCACTACGCGGCCGGTGAACTCGTCCACGATCTCAACCTTCCCCTCACGCACGATGTAGTCGATGTCCCTGTGGATCAGAAACCCGGCGTGCAGGGCCTGGTTCAGCTTGGTCAGGGCGTCCAGGTTCTCGGGATCGTGCAGGCTGCCCAGGCCCAGGATCTCCTCGATCCGCTCCAGCCCCTTGTCTGTGAGGAAAATATTGCGCTTTCCGTCGTCGGTCTCGAAGTCGTTTCCTTCCCTCAAGCCCTTAACGAGCTCCGCCATGTGAGACGCATCGACTTTGGGCTCACCTGAGGTGCCTGCGATGACCAGGGGCACCCGGGCCTCGTCGATCAGGATGGAGTCGGCCTCGTCCACGATGGCGAAGTGAAAATCCCGGTGAACGAGGTCGTCCTGGCTGATGCAGAGCTGGTCCCTCAGGAGATCGAAACCGGCCTCCTTGGCTGTTGTGTAGGTGACGTCCGCGGCATACGCTGCTTTTCGCTCGGCGGCCGGCATCCCCTGCTGGATGCTGCCCACGCTCAGCCCGAGGAAGGTGTAGATGGGTCCCATCCAGGCCGCATCCCTCCGGGCCAGGTAGTCGTTGAAGGTGTGGATGTGGGCCCCTGCGCCGGCCAGGGCGTTTAGATAGGCCGGGAAGACGGCTGCGAGAGTTTTGCCCTCGCCCGTGTTCATTTCCACCAGCCTGCCTTGGTGCATGGCCATCCCCGCCATGACCTGGACGTCGAAAGGCCGGAGCCCTATGGTGCGAACAGCCGCTTCCCTGACCAGGGCAAAGGCCTCGGGCAGCAGATCGTTCAATGGCTGCCCCTGAACGGCCTGCTTCTTGAGTCGAGCAGATTTGTCCTTGAGCTCCTCATCGGAGGATTCCTCCATCTTACGCGTGCTGACCCTGCCAAGCAGGACCCTGTACTCTGCGAGGTCCCATTCTATCGGATGGCCCCGCAGTTTGTTCCACTGGTGCTTGATTCTAATTCTATCGAGATGGATCATGATGATCGTCTCCTTTTCATACTGCTGTGATACTCGGTCATAAAGTTACGAGAACAGCAGTAGAAGCGGAGGGCCGCGGGGGCAGGACACATTATGGACGTTCCGGTTTGGTACCGGGACATCTTCCTGAGGCTGGGCAAAAAGACTGATGAGTGCGCAGTAGAAGAGCAGGGGGAGGATGTACAGGAGCAGAGGAAAAAAGCTTCCGATCAACAGGAGTATGGGGATGAGCATTTGGGGGCAACCGAGATCTTTCGCGCTCATCTTTCCCTGTCCACCTCTTTTCCCTCAATATAGCGGCCAAGGCTAGACCTGTCAAACGAATGCATGGGGGGCTGCGCCCGAGGCGAGGCGGCGCAGGCACCACTCCCTAGTTTGGGGGATTGCCCTCGGATATGGTTTCTAATACTCCAGAATAACCCTCACGGCTCCTGTTATTACCGTTTGAACTCGTTTCCCAGCCGTGATATACCTATTCGGTCATGTGTGCTTTTTCCCCTGCATTGATTCCATCGAGAGGAGAACGGAAATGAATTTCTGGGCCGGGATTTCTTCGCTTGCCTGTATCTTGTGTCTCCTGGTTCTGCCTGCCTGCCAGACAGAGCCTGTGGACATCCACGCCGCTGCCTACACCATCGACACGCACGTCGACATCGGAACCAACTATGCCACCGCGGAGGTCGATCCCGGTATCGATCACCCCCGCCTGAAATGCGACCTCACCAAGATGGAGAACGGCGGCATGGACGGCGTCTTCCTGGCGGTCTATGTGGGAAACCGGGGCGACCTGACCCCCGAGGTCTTTGAACGGGCCCATGATACGGCCATGATCAAGTTCGAGGCGATCCACCGGCTGACCGAGGAAATGCACCCGGACCGCTGCGAACTGGCAGTGACCGCGGACGATTTCGTGCGGATCGCCGATTCCGGCAAGAGGGCCATCATGATCGGGATCGAGAACGGCATCACAGTGGGCGAAGACGTGAGCCTGGTCAAAAAATACTTTGACCTGGGCACACGCTACATCACGCTCTGCCACAGCAGCCACAACCAGATCTGTGACTCGTCAGGGCCGGATGAGCCCCTCCATAACGGCATCTCGGATTTCGGCAAGCAGGTCGTGGCCGAGATGAACCGCCTGGGAATCATCTGTGACATTTCGCACATCGCCGAGAAGTCCTTCTGGGACCTGATCGAGATCTCCAAGGCGCCCATCATGGCATCCCACTCCGGCTGTGCCGCCCTCAACCCGCACAACCGCAACCTCACGGACGAGCAGCTCAAGGCCCTGGCCGAAAACGGAGGCGTGATCCAGATCGTTGCTCTCGGCGGGTTTCTGAAGGCCGAGACACCCGAGCACCGCGATGCCATGGCCAAGCTGCGGGAGGAGCTGGAACTGCCCGACCGGCGGACCATGTACCGGATGTCGCAGGAGGAGCGCGAGGCGCTGCGGCCCAAGCTGGAGGAGTATGACAGGCGGCGGATCGAGATCGAGAAAGTCCATCCGGCCACCGGTCTCAAGGATATGGTGGATCACATCGACTATGCCGTTAAACTCATCGGCATCGACCATGTGGGCATCGGAACCGATTTCGACGGCGGCGGCGGCATCCCCGGCTTCAACAACCATGCCGAGGCCCGCAACGTGACCGACGAGCTGATCAAGCGCGGCTACACGGCCGAAGAGATCAACAAGATCTGGGGCGGCAACCTGCTGCGTGTATGGCGCGAAGTCGAAAAGGTCGCCGTCGACCTGCAGTGATTCCACTGGGGACAATGCCCATGAGAAATGCCCTACAATCTATCTATACATCAGGAGGAACAATGAGGCTCTGCAAAGGAATTCGCCGGCCACTGCTGTACGCGGTGACGCTGGCAGTGGTGATCGCTTTCCTCGTGGCCCCGGCCCCAGCCCAGAAGGCCAAAGGAAAGGTCATCGAATCTACGGATCCGGCCCTCCGGCTCGAAGGTTATACGAAACATCTGGAGATGACCGAGAGCTCGGAATTCAACAAGCTCAAGTGGTATCACATCGGCCCCACCAACGTCTCCGGGCGCGCCACGGACGTGGAAGTTGTCATGCCCAAGGGAAAAAACTTCACGATCTATGTGGCCACGGCCTCGGGCGGCGTGTGGAAGACAGTCAACGAAGGCACGACCTGGGAACCTATCTTCGACAAGGCTCCCTCGACGGCCATCGGTGACCTGGCCATCGCTCCCTCCAACCCGGACATCATCTGGGTGGGGACGGGTGAGGCCAACATCTTCCGCAGCTCCCAGTCCGGATGCGGGATCTACAAGTCGACCGACGCGGGCAAGACCTGGGCCCACATGGGCCTGGCAGACACCAACACCATCCCGCGCATCGTGGTCCATCCCACCGACCCGGACATCGTGTATGTGGCGGCCTCGGGCCACGAGTGGACGTTCAATCCCGAGCGCGGCGTTTACAAGACCACCGACGGCGGTTTGACCTGGGACAATATCTTCACCATCGACGAACAGACAGGGGCCATCGACCTGGCCATGGATCCCGAAGATACCGAGACCCTCTACGCTTCGGTCTGGCAGCGCATCCGCCCCAAGTGGAACGATCCCCGCATCCTCAAGGGATTCGACAAGAGCGGCATGTATAAGTCGACCGACGGCGGCGCCACCTGGAAGGCCATCAACAACGGCCTGCCCGAAGGCAAATTCCGCGGCCGCATCGGCTTCGACGTGTGCCTCAAAAGCCCCAATGTGCTCTACATGCTGCTGGACAACTACGAGATCGCCCGGGAACCGACCGCAGAGGAACTGGCCGATTCCTACGGCGTCCCCTCCAGCGGCTACATCAAGGGTGCCACCGTGTACCGCTCCAACGACAAGGGCGAGAACTGGACAAAGGTCTGCCCACTCGATGACAGGATGAAGCAGTACATGGAGCGCCACTCCAGCACCTTCGGTTGGGTGTTCGGCCAGATCCGTGTGGATCCCAGCGATCCGGATACGGCCTACATCATGGGTGTCCCCCTGAGCGTCTCCAGCGACGGCGGCAAGACTTTCAGCCGCCTGAGCGGCATGCACGTGGACCACCATGGCATGTGGATCGACCCGGACAACTCGAACTATGTGATCAACGTCAATGACGGCGGCATCTACATCACCTATGATAAGGGAAAAAACTGGCGCTCCTTCACCCACAACCTGCCCGTGTGCCAGTTCTTCAACATCTCCTATGACATGGACACACCCTTCCACGTTTATGGCTCCATGCAGGACCACGGCAGCTTCCGGGGAGTCGTTATGCGTAACCAGAACCGCTGGACGGGCCAGTCCATGGAGGGCTTCGCGGCAGTCGAGTTCGAAGGCGCTCCCGGCGGCGAAGGCTCGAGCCACGCCATCGATCCCACCGACCCCAACATCGTATACTCCTCGGGCTTCTACGGCACCCTCTCCCGTACCGACCTCTCCCTGCCCGGGCGGGACGGCCGCAAGTCCATCCTCCCGCACATGCTGCCCGGCGAGCCCCGGCTGCGCGGGCAGTGGGTGGCCCCCACCATCATCTCCCCCCACAACCCCAATATCATCTACCACGGCATGCAGTACCTCTTCCGCTCAGAGAACCGGGGCGACACCTTCGAGCGCATCAGCCCGGACATGTCCTACAACATCAAGGAAGAACTGGGTGACATCCCCTATCAGACGATCTTTGCCATCTCCGAGTCGCCGCTCAAGCCCGGCCTGATCTATGTCGGCACCGACGACGGCAAGGTACATGTCACGAAAGACACCGGAAAAACCTGGAAGGAGATCATGAAGGGCCTGCCTTATCGCAAGTGGGTCTCCCGCATGGTGGCCTCGCAGTACGATCTCGGCACGGTCTATATGACCCAGAACGGAAAGCGCGAAGACGACTTCAATGTCTACGTCTGGAAGTCCACGGACTTCGGTGAGACCTGGCAGGACCTCTCGGGCAACATCCCCCTGGGTCCGGTCAACGTGATCCGCGAGGACCCGGTCAACCGCAGCATCCTCTATGTGGGCACGGACAACGGCGTCTATGTCACGAAGGACGGAGGCAAGGCCTGGACCGTTCTGGGCGGGAACCTTCCCTCCTGCTACGTGCACGACCTCGTCATCCACCCGCGAGACAACGTCGTCGTGATCGGAACCCACGGCCGCGGAATGTGGGCCCTGGATGCCGAAGGCGTCAACAAGAAGAGCCAGGGAGGCGGGCGTCCTCGGTTTTAGGTCGTCGATATCTGAGAAAATCTGCAGGATGCTCTAGGCCTTTCTAGCGAACCTGCTGATACGAGGCTTTCAGGGGCTCCGTTTGAAGCGGAGCCCGATTTTTTATGATTTGTGCACTTCCGGAGAAGCCATGAAAGATTTGCGCCTGAATGTTGTGTTGGTCGAGCCGGAAATTCCCCAGAACACGGGTAGCATCGCGCGGACCTGTGCCGCCATCGGCGCGCCCCTCCACCTGGTCAAGCCCTTGGGATTCTCCCTGGAGGACCGGTATCTCAAACGCGCCGGTTTGGATTACTGGCACCTCGTTGAGGTCATCCTGCACGAGAGCCTGGCTGAATTCATGGAAACCACACGAGGAGCAAACCTGAGATTCATCACCAAGAAGGCCGCACAGGCCTACGACCGGATCGACTTTTCCGGAGAGATCTACCTGGTCTTCGGCAAAGAGACCGCCGGCCTGCCGGAAGACCTCCTGAAATGCCACTCAGATCTCTGCTATCGGATCCCCATGAGGAGCGAGGCCCGCTCCCTCAACCTCGCCAGCGCCGTCACCCTCGTGGCCTACGAGGCCTGCCGCCAAAACGGCTTCGACCGACTCCAACTGGACGGGAGCGAGGAATTCAGCTGATTAACCGGCTCTCATGCTCCGTGCTCCAGCCCCATGTGCTTCAAGATACTCTTGGAACAAAGTCCCATAGACAAGCGCAACTGTCGGCATTATCATCAAGTTATACAAAACGCCTTTTAAGAGATCAATGGGAGGAAGCCATGAGAAAACTGTTATCCATGACGCTGGTGACCGGCCTGATTTTTTGACATTCGGTTGCTCGATCCTAAGGTCAATCACGACTGGGATCATGAACAGGGTTTCACCAAATACAAGACCTTCGATTTCATTGCCCCTCCGGTGACGTCCGGGCAAGTGACCTGGCCATGAAGCGCGTCTACAGTTCCATCGCCCTGGAATTGCAGAACAAGGGGCTTAGCCGTGTCGAAAACAATGCGGATCAACGAAGGCCAGTTCTAGATGGAGGCCAAAGATGTCATGGTCCCCTGGAAGGGTGCGAGGCGACCTCGTATGTCTCTATTAAGGGATAAAATCACATGAGACCATATGTGAAGTTAAACAAAAGCATGAAGTGGAGATGAAATCATGAAAAAGACTCTGGTATTCACTGTAGTGCTCAGCGTCCTGCTGGCGAGCACTGCCTACGGGCAGTTCTACCTCGGGGCGGATGGCGGCGTGTCCAGCCAAAAACTCTTTCTGGAGGACGTGAAATTCGACAGCGACACGAGTTTTGTGTACGGGCTGCGTCTGGGCTTCAATTTCCTCTTCCTGGCAGTCGAGGGTCAGTACTTCCAGGTCTCACACAACATGATGATAACCGATTTCCCGGAGATCGGCTGGGGTGACCGCAGTGTCAACTACAACTATCTAGGACTGAACGGGAAGTTCTACCTGCCCATCCCCATTGTCCGTCCCTATTTCCTACTCGGTTACGGATACTACACTACCAAGGTCAAGGACATCGGCAAGGACTCTGTAACCGATGTGAATTTCGGTATCGGTGTCGAGTTCAAACTGGGCCAGACCTTCGGTATCCTGGGGGAGGGGAAATACCACAGCGGCCTATTCGGAATCGATAAGAGCGAGCTGGCCGTCAAGAACTACACCTTGACCGGGGGCCTCAATTTCTATTTTAATCCCTGATAAAATCATGTCCATATGGATTTGCTGCCTTGCCTTTATTGAGTGAGATGGTCCCCTGAACCGCAAAACTGAACTCGAATCGACCGTTGCGGTAATTTTAATGTTGACAGCAGTGTACTCCGCCCAGGTCACTAAACTCGGCCTGGGCTGAAGAACAACGAGCGGCATCTTTGTCTGAACGCCCTCAACTATTCACTCCAGGCGAAATTGAAGACGATTGCTGGAGCTTGCGATTACCAGAAGATGATGTAGAGGGTGATGGTCAGGGCGATGACCGTGCCCCCCAGCCACTTGATGACCGGCGAGGGCCGCATGTCAAAGGATTCCCGGACGGGGAGTACCATGGGTTTCTTGAGTGGGCGCCAGAATGTGATCGCCGCCATGAGCACGAGGATGATGCCGAAGGTGATGGCCATGCGGTTGAGGAAGGCGATGTCGCCGAACTGCCAGTGCAGGAAGCCGTAGATCAGAGGGTTGGCGACTAGCGCCGTGACTCCTGCTGCGCCGGGAGCCCGCTTGAAGATCAGCCCGAAGAGGAATGCGGCCAGGATGCCCGGCGATATGTAGCCCTGGAACTCCTGGATGTAGTTGAAAATCCCCTGGAAGCGGGGGTGTCCCAGCTGGGGTGCGATGAAACATCCGATGAACACGAAGATGAGCGTCATGGTCCGGCCGATGAACACGATGGACTTCTGGGGCGCGTCCTGGCGCAGGTAGCGTTTGTAGAGGTCTAGAGTGAAGATGGCGGAGGCCGAGTTGAGCATGGAGGCCAGGGAGCTTATGACCGCGCCGGCTATAGCTGCCAGCATGAAGCCGCGCAGGCCGCCCGGCACCAGGTTGCGGATGAGCAGGGGATAGGCCGCGTCCGCAGTGCCGGATACGATCTGATCATGGTAGAGCTGATAGGCCATGATGCCCGGCATCACGATGATGAAGGGGATGAGGAGCTTGAGGAAGGCGGCGAAGATGATGCCCATCTGGCCGTGCCTGAGTGACTTGGCGGCCAGCGAGCGCTGGGAGATGAACTGGTTCAGGCCCCAGTAGTAGAGGTTGGGGATCCAGAGTCCGATGAGGAGTGCGGTCCAGGGCAGGACGGAGTGGTCCTTGGGCAGGATCATGTGCAGCTTGTCCGGGTTGGCCTTGATGAACTCGGGCACCCCGCCCACGGCGATGAAGCCCAGCACCATGACCACGATACCACCCAGTATCAGGGCCGAACCCTGGAATAGGTCGGCCCAGGCCACGGCTTTGAGGCCGCCCCATATGGTGTAGAGCGCGGCGATGGCGCCTATGGCCCAGATCGACATGGTGAGGTCCACGTCGAAGATGGTCCTGAGGGCCAGCGCCCCGGAATAGAGCACCGAGGCGATGGTGACCCCCACGTAGATGATCATGGTGTAGAGGGCCATGATGCCTCGGGCCGCGGAATTGTAGCGGTGTTCCAGGAACTCGGGGATGGTGTAGATGCCGACGCTCAGGAACTTGGGAAGGAAGAAGAAGGCCACGAACACCAGGGTGATCGCGGCCAGCCATTCGTAGCTGGCGATAGCCAGGCCCACGGAGCCGGCTCCCTGGCCGGACATGCCCACGAAGTGCTCGCTCGAGATGTTGGCCGCGATGAGCGAGAGCCCGATGAAGGGCCAGAGCAGCCCCCGGCTGGCCAGGAAATAGTCCTCTCCGGTCCTCTCCTTGCGGCTCTTGTACATGCTGACGAAAAGCACCACGCCGAAGAAGGCGACAAAGATGGTGATATCGAGGGGGCTGAATTTCATCGTGCGTTGTCCTTTGGCGGAGTCCCGATTGATCTGAGCTCAAGCGGAGCCCCCCGCTTGAAAATCGGAGATAATGTATCTCAATTAGCGCACGGACGCAAGCCTACTAAAAAGGGGACAGGTCCAATTAATCCAGCAAGTACACCTGTCAACTGAATGCACCTGTCCCCTTGAGTTTGACGAACTTCCCGCACGCGGATAAACTGATCTATGGTGTCACTGCAGCGCCACTCAAGGAACTACCATGAGCGATGGACTCGATAAGGAAATAGCGGCGAGGCTGCTCGAGGCGGCAGCACAGGCGGAAGTGCCGATCGGTGGCGGGGAGATCCGCCGGAGTTCGTCCCGCTTCTGCCTCGGTGTGGAGCACGGGGACTACAACGGCACCGAGCTTTTCGGCGTGGGCACGAACCGCTTCATCTGGATGGCCTATGCGCCGTCCTCCACGCCTCGGATGCGGCTTCTCAGCCTGAATTATCCTGAGGCCGGTGTCGTCGAATTCGACCTGAACGAAACGCCTCCGCCGCGTTCTCCGGAGTTTGTCGACTCCTGGGCCCGCTTTCCCCTGGGAGTGGCCCACATCCTGCGCAGGGAAGGCTATGAGCTGGGACGGGGCCTCAATGCGGTCCTTTACGGCAACATCCCCGGAGGCGGGATGTCGCGCTCGGCCTCGCTGACCCTCAACCTTATGCTCTCGCTCCTGGAGGTCAACGGCATCGAGGTCGAGGACAAGTTCCGGATCGTGGACATGGCCCAGTCCGTCGAGACTGACTACATCGGATCGCCCTGCGGCCAGCTGGACCAGATCATGATCTTGTTTGCCAAGGAGGGATTGGGTACGCACTACAAACCGCAGTCCCGATCGGTGGAACATGTTCCCCTGGGGAAAGGGCCGGATTTTCGGCTCGTCAGCCTGGACACAGGGACCAAGCGGCCTGGCCTGGAAAAGTCCACCTACAAGATCCGCCGTGCCGAGTGTGAAGACCTGGTGGAACTCCTGCAGCACGGATATGGCGTGAATGTCCTGGCGGACGTCCGCGATGTGGAGACCTACGAGAGGATCGTGCGCGAATTCGGGGAGAGATACCCGGACCTCTGTTCCCGGCTCAAATACATCTATTCCGCGCAGCAGCGTTTCTATGGGATGCTGGAGGCCTGGAGATCAGGCGACATCGCAGCGGTGGGAAGCATATTCCGGGAGGACGGATTCGGGCTCAGGGATGACTATAAGATATCCGGGCCGGAGCTTGAGGCCATGTGCGACATCGCGCGCACGGTCCGGGGCGTATACGGCGAACGCATGCTGGGCGGGGGCGACAAGGGAGCGGCCGGAGCCATCGTGGCGGCCGGATCAATGGGGATGCTCGCCCGGGAAGTGGACTTGGTTTATCCGCGTCAATTCCCTGCCCTGAGAGGGAAATATGCCGTACATCCCTTGAAGGTGGTCCAGGGGATCCGCGTGCTGGACGGGCTGATTTAGTCTTGGTTGAGCGATGGCTTGAAGTCGAGCCCAAAATCGATTATTGTGTAACGTACCTCTGGTCTTTTAAAGACCGAGGATATTTCATAACGCCCTGATATTCATAACAGAAAGGAGTATCCTGTGGGACTCAAAAATTTCATCATCAACCTGGCCCCGACAGCCCTGGTCCAAATCTTCGCCAATCCCTACGTCGCTGGAGACAGCATCGAAAAGGCCATCGGCACTGCCAAGGCCTTCTGGGACGAGCGCAAGGTCTGTGCCACCATCGACCTGCTGGGAGAAGAGATCGAGAACGACGAGGAGGTCGACTACACCGTGGGCGTGTACACGCGCCTGATCGACGCCCTGGGCGAACAGGAGTTCGCCACCATCTCGCTAAAGCCAACCCAGCTCGGCAGCCACCGCTCGACCGACCACTGCCAGAAAGTGATCGAGGGGATCGTCGCCCATGCCGAGAAGTACGGCACCAAGGTCACTCTCGACATGGAGGATCACACCCTGACCGACATGACCCTGGAGATCTTCCGGACCATCAAAAAGGACCATCCCACCTTCGGCACGGTGCTGCAGTCTCGCCTGTTCCGGACGGACGAGGACATCAAGTCCCTGGCCGGGCTCAATGCCCGCATCCGCCACTGCATCGGCATCTACAACGAGCCCAAGGACATCGCCATGCAGCACAAGCCAGAGATGAAGAAGAAGCTGCTGGAACAGGTCGAGGTGCTGTTCAAAGAGGGACACTATCCTGAGATCGCTACCCACGACAAGGGCGTGCTGGATGAGGCCATCAACATCGCGGAGCGGCTGAACATGAAGAAGGACCAGTACGAGGTGCAGATGCTCATGGGCGTCCCGATGGGGGATTACCAGGACCAGCTGGTCAAAAACGGCGTCTGTGTGCGCCTGTACGTGCCCTTCGCGGAAAAATGGGTGTATGCAACCGCTTATGCCAAGCGCCGCCTGGCCGCCAATCCTGCGATGGCGATCTATATCACCAAGAATCTGCTGCAGAAGATCACCGGCAAGCGTTAGGAAAAATAAAGGGGACAGGTGCATCCAGCGCCCTGAATGCACCTGTCCCCTTCGTGTTTCCTTCTTACCGCGTTATTCTTCTTTCAGCTTGTGGCCGCAGTGCGGGCAGGCTTTCCATTCCTTTTCTGTCGTCTTCCCGCATCCGGGGCACACACTGTGCACATTGGCCCCGCAGTAGGGGCAAAAGGCGAACCCGGGTGCCACTGACTTCTGACACTGTGGGCAGGGCTGTGCTGTGACTGCTACCGGGGGCGGCGCCTTTCCTGGGTCGGAGCGAACGATCAGATAGATCAGGAGCCCGATCAGGTTCCCTATGAACACCAGCAGCGCCCACAACACCCCGTTCATGCCTCGGCTTTCCGCGTCCCTGTAGACCCAGATGACCACAGCGATCCAGACCAGGAACAGGATGAACGAGATGAAGGACAGCCCCACGGAGCGGGGGAACCAGGGATTCGTGGTGATCGCATTTATCCCTGGCATCTTGACCATGTGGGCCGCTCCCGTAAACATGCCCAGTGGGGCGAGGATCAGCGGTGTCATGCGCAGACTTAAAAAGACGATCACCAGGACCAATATGATGAGACCAACGGTCTTTCCTGTGGATGTGGCCATGTTATTCCTCCTCGACTTTGTCCGCAAGGCTCGTGGACATGCCGCTCAATTTATTCGTGATTAAGTGATATTTGTGTTCAGGATGCATGCGCATCTCCGTTGTGCCATTCCGGTTGTGATCCCTTGCGCCGCAGCGACCGGATCAGTATGGGCGCAAATACCAGCATGGCCGCGTTTTGGAGGAGCAGCGCGACAAAGGTGGAAGCCAGGAAGGAGCCGGTCTTGTTCAGGACATCCTGCAGGCCCGAAGCCATGATCAGGGATGTGAGCACAACCAGGACCGGGATGGCCGCCCAGATATACCGGGGTATTGAAAACGATCCCCAGCGGGGAGGGAGCGGTTCCGCGGATCCGCCGCGCACGAAAGGCGCATTTTTGATGAGGGTTCGGATCTCGTATTCGGTCCGGTCCGAAGGAGCCGGCAGAGCCAGGCCTTCCACTCCCCTGCGGACGGATTCCAGGCCTTCCCGGAAACTTGAACATCTCTCACACGTGGCAAGATGTTCATCCAATTCTTCATGCTCTTTCGGCGAGAGGTCTTGCCCGGCGTCCTCGATGAACACATGCCGAATGTCTTTACATCGCATTGTTGACTCCCTCTATCACTGTCCGCGGTTGATAGGCCACAAGTTCCTTCTGGAGGCGGCGCACGGCACGGTACATCAAGGATTTGACCGTGCCAATCGGTATCCCCAGGATGTCGCAGATCTCGGCCTGCTTAAAGCCTGAGACTTCCTTGAGCACAAAGACCTGCCGCTGCCGCTCCGGCAGCCGAGCGATCGCCAGATCCAGGTCGCGGCCCAGGTCCGCCCTATAGCCTGCGTCCTTCTGGCTGGGTGCACCCTGTTCGACATCCCCGTCCGTCTGGATCTCTGTCTCCTTGTGTCGGTGGAGGAGGAAGACGCTGCGCACCTTTTTCTTGCGCAGGTTGTCCCGGTGCAGGTTGGTGACGATGGTGAAGATCCAGGTCTTGAGGCTCTGCATGTTGACCTTCTCCGGGAGATGGCGCACGATCCGCAGCCAGGATTCCTGGAACAGGTCTTCGGCCTCTCCCCGGTCCCGCGTCAGATAATAAGCAAAACTGAAAACCGCCGACCTGTACTTGTCGTACAGCTCTTCAAACGAGGGCGGGGCCACCCATACGGTATCGTGGGCAGTCCGGCCGTTGGTTTTCGTCACGCAGATCTCCGTCGCTCTCCTGAAGTCACTAGCATAAACGTTTTTGCTCCTGAAAAGTTCTAGTAGGATTATACATGAAATATCCTCTCAGGGTGGGAGAGGAGGGGGTGGTAGGCGCTTATGCGAAGAATCTATCTTGCACTAGGGAGGGTGGGAACAGGAGGAGGTGGTAGGCTGGACTAGCGGCGGGGGCCGCCTTTCTTGGAGGGGGGCTCCCAGGTCTCGTCGATCTCCAGGATCTCCACCTCGCTTAAGTCAGACGTGCCCAGCCCAAGCTCTTCCGCATTGTCCAGTGTGGGCCGGATGGTCTCAGGATCGAAGCTGGGATCATGCGGTTGGAGGATCCGGTTGGCGCAGTAGGCATCCAGGGCGACCACATCGCCGCTCAAGATCATGCGGTTGATGCCGGTCTTGATCTTCGCATCGGGATATCCGAGTATGGGGCCGTCGCCGATCATGATGTGCCGGGCATCCACGATGGTGAGTTCCGGCTTGATGAGAGCGGCCACATAGGGGAGCTCCTCCACAAAAGCATCGGACAGGTTGGGGTTGCGGTGAAGCCATCCCCTGGTGCCAGCATTCCACCTGCCCTCCATGGCGCCAAAGTTATTCTTGATGGCGCAGGTCATGAAGGCGCTGGAGTGGCGCTTCAGGTTGCACAGGCTGACCACGACCGGGGCCTCATACACGGCGCGGTAGATCTCGAAGTCGGGGACGGAAGCATCCCATTCCGGGAGACGCGCGTGGTGGTGCGGATCCGGCATCTGCTCAAAATTCAGGAGCTCGGCGCCCGCGCCGTTCACGGCGTTGGCCATGTCCAGGGCCTCGTAGATCAACTCCTGGTCCTCGCCCCCTTGGTCGCCCACCTGGACCTGAGTCGTGTGCTCACGCAGCAGATAGATCAGCTCTGTGATGCAGGCCGGATCGGACATGGTGGGAAACTGAGGGGCGTCCGGATCGGATTCCCGCAGCACGAGATTGGGCTTGATCAAGACCCTGTCGCTGTTGTTGACGAGGCGGCCCAGGCCTCCCAGGGCCTGCAGGCCCTTCCTCAGCAGGGTTGGGAGATCCGTGCCCTGGATACACACGAGCCGGGGCCGGCCCAGGTTATCGACAAAGGGATTGGCGCGCGATGTCCTGGGGCCGTGTTGGGCTGCTGACCGGGACATTCGCCTCAGCAGGGATGGGGGCACCCGAAAGGAAAGTCCCCCGGTGCTGAAGGCGAGTGACTTCAGAAAGGAACGCCGCGTTGCCATGTTCTGAATCTATTGTATCAGAATCAAAACATACGGGATAGGCGAGCCTAATTCTCTTGGAGAGCCTTGATCGCGGTCTCGGCGGAGCGGCGGATGATGTTCCGCGGCGACGACATCTTCGATGCCTCCTGCAGGAACGGGATATGGCGGCGATCCCCGCAGAGCCCCAGGGAGCTCAGAGCCTCAGCTTGGGCGGCGTAGCTGTCATCCTTTCCGAATCGTTCCCTGAAAAAACCGGCCAATGCCGGATCCCGGAAGGTTCCCAGGATGCGTAAGGCGGAGGTCCTGACGCGCGAGCTTTCATCCAGGCTGCGGCTTCGGAAGAAAGGCACGAGGCTGCGGTCCTTGGTGCCCAGAAGAGCCTCCACCGCGCTGACTCGGACGCCCCAGAAATCATCGTCTTCGGCGGCGGCCTGGAGTGCGGCCCTTACTTCAGGAACATCGGATGCCCCCTCCAGTTCAGAGGCCGCCCACATGCGACCGATTGCATCGTCGTGCTGCAGCTGAAACAGCAGCTCCTCCCGGCTCTTTGTGAAGGACCACTCCTTGAGCAGGTGGTTGCCCTCATCGAAGCGGACCAGCAGGGGTTTTTGTGTGCAGTCCAGGATGAGCTCCTCCTCCTCGTCTTCGATCCAGAGGCGGGAGGAGCTGTGTCCTTCAGAGGTCGTGATCCCGATTATCACCGGAGTCCTGTGGATGGGTATCCCCCTGGAGGTGTCCTGGGTCTGCTTAACGGTCATGACCACTCGGCCCTTCCCGGCATCCCATGTGTATCGAATATCGAACACTGGGTGCCCGGCCTTGAAGACCCACTGCTCGAAGAACCAGTCCAGGTTCTGGCCGGTGGCTTCCTTGACGGCGGTCATGAGCTGGAAGGTGTCTACGGCCTCATAGGCGTGCTTGTGGAGGAAGTGCGAGAGGGAGCGGAAGAAGGCCTTTTCCCCCATGACGAAGCGCAGCATGTTCAGGATGGTCGCGCCCTTGGGATAGGAGTGGGAATCCATGATCTCCCAGGGGCGGTTGTAGCGGTTGAAAACCAGTGGGCGCATGTAGCGCGTGCGGGCCTCCCTGAGGTAGCTGTCCTTCTTGCGCTTGAGGTTCAGCGCGCCCTCATCCTCCCCCTTGTCGTGCCGGGCCCACAGGTATTCAGCGAAGGTGGCGAAGCTCTCGCTGAGCCACACGTGGCTCCAGGTGCGCTCGGTCACCATGTCGCCCCACCACATGTGGGCCAGTTCGTGTGCAACGAGGCCCTCGCTCGAAAAATCCTGGTCGGCCCGCTCGTCGTGGATGGTGCCGTGTCCCAGAACGGTGGCCGAAGTGTTTTCGATCCCGCCGCCGGATCCGGCCACGCAGATCTGGTCGTACTTGGCCCAGGGATAGGGAAAGTCGAAGACCGTGCTGAAGAAGTCGATCATGCGTGGCGTCTTCTGAAAGCTGCGCATCGCATGGGGCACGTCCTTCTTGTAGACCCAGTAATTGACAGGCAGGTCTCCCAGGCTGTCCTCGATCACCTCGTAGGGCCCCACCGTCATCGTTATGCAGTACACGGGGTGCGGCTTCTCCTGAGACCAGTGCCAGGTCTGGTATCCCTCCCTCTCGCTCTCGGTCACGCCCTTCAGGCGCCCGTTGGAGAGGACCTTGTCGCCGGTTCGCACCGTGGCGAGGATCTCGTTGGTGACCCTGTCGTTGGGAAAGTCATAACAGGGGAACCAGTGGTGGTTGCTCTCGGGCCAACCATAGGTGTTGATCTGTTCCGGATGGGTCTCGGCCGCATCCAGGAACTTGACTCCGGTGCGGGCGTGCTGCCCCTCGAAATCGACCGAGAATGTGACCTCTTCATGGTAGGGGATCGGTTCATCCCAGCGGACGATGAGATGCTCGTCGGTCTGTTCGAAGGCGAGGGGCTTCCCATTGGCATCCCGGGCCGCGGTCACGGTGTGGGTCTCGGAATCGAGCACACATTCCCTGAAATTGTCTTGGAGCGGTTTCAGGGTGATGGTGTTGGTCCCCTGGTATGTCTTCTGCTCCCGGTCGAACCGGAACTCCAGCCGGTAGTGCAGCGCGTCGTAGTCGCGGCTCCGTTCGAACTGTTCAGGGCGGGAATAGATGTCGACCTGCTGGGCAAAAATGGTCAGGAAAACAAAAAGAGCGGCCAGAACAAGGATCGGGATTCTCTTCATCTCAATCTCCCTGGGAGAGGCTAATATTCGGATCGATATCTAGGACTTGAGGGCCCTCTGGGCCGAGCGCAGCGTGTTCAGGAGCAAACCGGCGATGGTCATGGGACCCACGCCGCCCGGAGAGGGCGAAATCGCGCCGGCCACTTCCTTGACCTCGTCGAAGTCCACGTCCCCCACCCAGCGGTAGCCCCTTTCGGTGGTAGGGTCGTCGATCCGGTTGCTGCCCACGTCGATGACAAAGGCACCAGGCTTGACCCAGTCGGCCTTGACCATCTGTGCACGCCCCACGGCCGCCACCAGGATGTCGGCCCTGCGGCACACGCCCGGCAGGTCCTTGGTGCGGCTGTGGCACACGGTGACCGTGGCATTGCGGTGGATCAACAGCATGGCCGCGGGCATGCCCACGATGTTGCTGCGGCCCAGGACCACGGCCTCGGCTCCGTCGAACTCGGCGCCCGCCTCTTCCAGAAGGGTGATGACTCCGGCAGGAGTGCAGGGGATAAACAAGGGCTTGCGGCCCTTCATGGCCAGGCGGCCGATGTTGACGGGATGGAATCCGTCCACGTCCTTGCTCAAGGGGATAGTGTTCAGAACGGCTTCTTCGTCCAGATGGTCGGGCAGGGGGAGCTGCACCAGGATGCCGTGCACCGCGGGATCGTCCCCTAGCTTTCGGACCAGGCCTTCGACCTCTTCCTGTGTGGAGTCGGCCGGGAGTTCATGCCCAAAGGACTGTATGCCCACTTTTTTGCTGCGGTTCCGCTTCATGCGGACGTACTGCGCGGACGCGGGGTCGTCGCCCACGATGACCGTGGCCAGGCCAGGCCGTATACCGTGTGTCGTTTCCATTTCCGCTACCGCGGCTTTGATCTCTTCTCTGATGCGGGATGCTACTGCTTCGCCGTCTATGATATTTGCACTCACCGTCACGCCTCCTTATTGAGGTAACCTGTAGCATACTTAAACCTCTTCCTCTCGTCAATAAAAAGCCATATTTTGGGCTGTCCCGGACTCAATCCAAAGATATATTTCTTTGTATTTCGGGGACGGACCATGAAATATCCTTGATAAAAAACAGTTTACATGCTTAAAACCGTATTTTATTAGGCTTAAACTGGTGTTTTTTGTATTAAAAGCAGAGTTTTAGCGATAAATATGCAATTAAATGCGGATTTATTCCGATATTTCCGGTATTTTCACGCGCTCATTAATCGGGCTGACGATATCTCTCGGGGCTGGGCCATGAAATATAGTGAAATATAGATTGTTAAAGTTCGAAAAGGCGTTATTCGGGGCTTAATACTTGAGTTTTTGGCCCATATATAGCGGAATGGGCGCTATTTGTGTGAATAATGCCTATTTGACAGTCCGTGTGTTTTGCCTAACAATGTACCCGTTCCTCTAGAGAGGATCCACGACATGAGCCGTATTTCCCCGAAGATCCCATGGAAGTCTGCAGTTATCGTCACGTCCGCCCTAGCGGCAGCACTCTTGTGCGTCCCTTCCTGTAGAAAATCAGATCGATCCCATAACGTCATCCTCATCACGCTCGATACCCAACGAGCCGATCATCTCAGCTGCTATGATCCGTCCCATTCCAGCACTCCCAACCTGGATGCTCTGGCCGAATCAGGGCTCCTGTTTGAAAACTGTTTTTCTCCTGTTCCCATCACACTGCCTGCCCATGCTGCGATCTTTTATTCTCGGCAGCCGCATGAACTCCATGTTTACAACAACGGCATGGCCCTAGTGGAGCAGTCCCTGTCTCCTTCAGTGGTCGAGATCTTTCGGAAGTGGGGATACACGACCGCTGCCTTCGTCTCCATGGCCGTGCTCAAGGCCAAATATGGCCTGAGCCCTGGTTTTGATGAGTATCATGGCGCCTTGCCCGAAAACGGCCGTTTCTATTACACGGCAGAGGAAGTCAACAGCTCAGTCTTCCCTTGGCTGGAACAAAACACGGACAGGAATTTCCTTTTATGGCTTCACTACAGCGATCCCCATGCCCCTTACCACCCTCCGGATCTAAGATCTCAAACGGCGATATCCCTCAATGGGAACAAGTTGGGAGACTATGCTCTGAGTGGTACCGTATACAGCGTGGAACTCGACCTCCAATCCGGATCGAATACCCTCGAATTTGATGTCGCCAACTCAAGCCGCTCAAATCCTGATCGCAGGCATATAAAAGTCCGGCAGTTCGAGCTCTCTCAGCCAGGAGGTGCTCAGAATGTGAATTGGGTGACGGGTGAGGGTTGTCTCGATGGCCCGGAGGGATCGCTGTTCTCATGCGCCCAAAATGCTCGGATTCACCTAAACAACGCTGGAGCCGCGACCAGGGTGATCCTGACATTCCAACTCATCCACGCCTTGTCCCCCGAACAACGGAGAGAGATGTACAGGCAGGAAATGGAATATCTGGATGGGCAGCTGGGTCGACTTTTCGAAAAACTGGATGAACTTGGATTGGACGCGCGGACACACATCCTGGTGGTCGGAGATCATGGCGAAGGCCTGGGAGAATACACCACTCAGCATGGCCGTCCCCATTTCGGCCATATCCAATATCTCAATGATGTCTACATGCGGGTCCCGTTGATCATCCGGCAGGCCGGATCCGAGGCTCGACAAGGCCGGGTCAAGACTCCCGTCAGTCTCCTGGATATTGCCCCCTCCCTGCTGAGCCTTGCCGGCATCAGGCCTGTCCGGCAATACAAGGGCACGGACCTGATGGCTGCGGATATCCCTGCTGATCGGGACCTCATCCAGGCAACCTACAGACCTGAGGCGGATACCAACCGCTTCGCCATCCTCGCCTATCCCTGGCATCTGCTTTATTCGCCCGATGATCAGACATACGAGCTGTACGACTTGGAGACCGATCCGGATGAGACGACGGACATCTATGCGGATAGAGCCGGAGATGATTCCGTCAGGCAGATGAGGCAGCGGCTGGAGGCGGCAACTCGGGACATCCTCAAAGACAGGCCCGTCCACAAGGTGGACAACGCGACCGAAAAAATGCTCCGCGCTCTTGGCTATATCAAATAGTGCTCGAGTTGATCGCCCGGTGTTCGAACTACTGCGCCAGCAGTTCCTCGATCAGGGCGATGATCTCGTCCTTATTGGCCGGGTGCGTGAACAACCGCACGATCCCCTGCTTGTCGATGATCACCGAGGTCGGGATCCCGGTGATGCCATACTCGATATCGAAGCAGTTCCGGTCCGAAAACGCCAGCGGCCACGTCACGTTCTGGTGTGCGATGAATTCCGGCATGAGCGCCAGTTCCTCTTCCTCTGTGAGCTCGGTCACCCTCTCCTTGCCGTGGTTGCTCATGTTGCCCTGAAAGCCGGTCACACCCAGCACGAATAGGCCCTTGTCCTTATACTCGGCATGGATCTCGCGCAGCTCGGGGAAAGTCCCGATACATGGGCCGCACCAGGTGGCCCAGAAATCGATCATCACGACCTGGCCGCGCAGCCCCTCCAGGTCCACGGGATCCGTGTTGAAGAAATGCGAGAAAGTGAAATCCGGGGCCTCGGCGTTCATGACCTGGATCCGGGCCAGCCCCGACTGCATGGCCTTGGCGATCGACTCGTAGCTCCGTGTCGTGTTGCCGTATTCCTTGGCCGCCTCTTCGTCCTCGGGCGCATTTTCCTTTCTCTCGGCCGCGATGTCCTCGAACGTTTTGCGATAGTCAGTCAGCAGGTCGACGATCTCATCCTTTCGCCCCAGGTCCAGGAAGGACTGATAGCGGGCGCTGAGCAGCCGATAGGAAAAATAAGGGGCCTCCATGTTCAGGTAGTTGATCTCGTCCATCACGATCTGGATGGCCTTCTCCGGATCGCCGTTCTCATTGTAGTGGCGAGAGAGCACGGCCACCTGGTTGTAGAGCCCGAAAGGATCCTCAGGCGAAGGAGAGAACTTGGCCCGGTAATCAGCCAGCATTTTTTCGTACCCATCCGGATCGTCCTTGATCTCCGGGATCTTGAGGTCGAACAGCTGCTTGCTCGCCTCACGGGCGGTCAGGTCCGATCCTCTGGCCAGCTTCTCATACTCGGCGGCGGCCTCATCCCCCATCTCCGCCCAGGCCAGGATCTCCGCATATTTGTACTGCTCTTCCCGCTCCAGTCTGCCGGGACGCATCGCCTCGACCTCCTGTTGCGCCATCTCCTTGCGTGCCGCCGCATAGAGCTCGTAGGTCTCCAGCTCGTTGTTGCTGCGCCTCTCAGAAAGTGCCGAGCGGATCTTCGCCTGCACTTCCGAAGGAAGCGGCCCCGAAGGCTCCTCCTTGGACGCACAGCCGCCCGATATCGAAAAGATCAGGCCCAAGGCCAGAAAAGCAGTCATCCCTTTTTTCATCGTCGTCTCCTCTAATTCCAACTACCCCAAGATCGCCCGCTCAACATATTCGATTGCCCCCTGAAATGCAAGGCACCTCTCCGGGAACAATTTCTCACTTTATCTCGTAGAGTAAAGAGAAGAGACCGAATCGAGGAGGGCGTACCCTATGTTCAAGAACTATCTCAAGAGTGCACTGCGCAACCTTTTTAAGCATAAAGGCTATTCGATCATTAATATCATTGGCCTGGCGATCGGCATGGCCAGCTGCCTGCTGATCCTGCTTTATGTCCGGCATGAACTGAGCTACGATGCCTATCACGAGAACGCCGATCAGATCTACCGGATCGCCATGGAGGCACGCTGGGGAGGCAGAGACTTCGACGTCGCCGTCCAGGCCGCTCCCATGGCCAAGACCCTGGTGGAGGAATACCCAGAGGTCGTGGATGCCGTTCGTTTCCGGGATCGCGGCGATTATATCGTCCAGTACGGCGACACCAGTTTCCGCGAGCAGCGTGTGGTCTTTGCCGATCCTTCTGTCTTCAGCGTCTTCTCGATCCCCCTGCTCAAAGGTGATCCCGAGACCGTGCTCTCTTCACCCAACACCCTGGTCATAAGCCGGAAGATTGCCGAAAAATATTTCCGCGACGAGGATCCCATTGGGAAGACGCTACGCCTGGAGAATCAGGACGACTTCCAGGTGGCAGGCGTCTTCGAAGAGATCCCCGACAATTCCCACTTCCACTTCGACATCATGCTCGCCATGGAGTCGCTGTCTGAGAGCAAGGCCCAGATCTGGGTCAGCCAGAATTTCCAGACCTACATCCTGCTTCGGAAAGATGCCGACTGGACAGAGATGGAGGCCAAACTGACCGGCGTCATGGAGCGGTATTTCGGCCCTCAGATCGCGCAGTTCATAGGAAAATCCTGGGAGGAGATCGTCGAGGAGGGCGAGATGTCCGCCAGATTCTACCTCCAGCCGCTCCTCTCCATCCATCTCCACTCCGACCTGCAGGCCGAGATGGAGCCCACCAGCGACATCCGCTATGTGTACATATTCTCCGCCATCGCCCTCTTTGTTCTGCTGATTGCCTCTATCAACTTCATGAACCTAGCCACGGCCCGCTCTGCGGGAAGAGCCAAGGAGGTCGGGATCCGCAAAGTCATGGGCTCGTTCCGTCGCCAGCTTGTGTTCCAGTTCTTGATGGAATCCTTCCTGCTGAGTTTCATGTCCATGGCGCTGGCCATAGGCCTCGTCCTGTTGGTGCTCCCCCTGTTCAACAACCTGGCGGGCAAGACCCTCTTCATGTCTCTCCTGTTTCAGGGACCGATGATTGCCATCATCGTCCTTATCACGGCACTGACAGGCTTTTTGGCCGGGAGCTATCCGGCCTTCTTTATCTCTGGCTTCCAGCCCGTCAACACGCTGAAAGGTCAGCTCAGGACCGGGCTCAAGTCCGGAAGGCTGCGCAGCGGCCTGGTGATCTTCCAGTTCGCCGCCTCCCTCATCCTGATCATCGGGACCTTCGTGGTGCAGCGCCAGCTTCACTACGTCCAGAACAAGAAGCTGGGATTCGAAAAGGAACAGGTGCTCATCCTCAATAATGCCGACCTGCTCGGAGACCAGGCGGAGGCGTTCCGCGATGCCATGCTCACGCATGCTCAGTTTACCAACGGCACCATCTCCGGTTATCTGCCCATCCCCTCCAACCGAAACCAGTCGGCCGTGTTCCCGGAGGGAGAACTCGACAGCGCAGAGGCCACCTCCTTCCAGAACTGGATCGTCGACTTCGATTACATCGACACCCTGGGCATTAAGATCGTCGAGGGCCGCAATTTCTCCAGGGAGTTTTCCACCGACGTCGACGCGGCCATCATCAACCAGGCAGTCCTTAAACAGTTCAGCTGGCTGGATTCCAAGGGGAAAAGGCTGGGCCGGGTAATGAACCAGAAGGGCGATGTGAAACTGTATAATGTCATCGGGGTGGTCGAGGATTTCCACTACGAGTCGCTCCGCAACACCATAGCTCCCCTTGTAATGTACCTGGGCAACAGCCGCGGCTTGATGTCGTTCCGGATCACTACCGGAGACGTCACCGGGACCATCGGGCTCCTGGAAAGCAAATGGAAGGAGTTCCGCCCCAATCAGCCGTTCGAGTACATGTTCATGGATGAGCGGTTCAACCAGCTGTACCGGGTCGAGCAGAGGATCGGTAAGATCTTCGGTGTGTTCGCCACCCTAGCCCTCGTCATCGGCTGCCTGGGCCTGTTCGGGTTGGCAGCCTTCACCGCCGAGCAGCGGACCAAAGAGATCGGCATCCGCAAAGTACTGGGCGCCTCGGCTCCTGGCATCATCCAGCTTCTGCTCAGGGAATTCGTGATCCTGGTGGGGATCGCCAACCTGGTCGCTTGGCCCATTGCTTACTTCGTGATGCGGCGCTGGCTCCAGGACTTTGCCTACCGCATCTCTCCCAGTGTCTGGATTTTCCTGCTGGCCGGGCTGCTCACCCTATTCATCGCCCTGTTCACCGTGAGCTTCCAGGCCATCAAGGCGGCGCTGGCCGATCCCATCCGGTCACTCCGTTACGAGTGATGCAGAAGAGAGGATCTCCCGCGCCATGGAGAGAGTCCTTTTGAGCGATGCCCACTGACACTGCCGCCTGGGATACAGCTGTTCTGACGGTCAGCTTCGAGCGTCAAGCGCGAATCGGGGCTTGCGGGTTTTCCACTTGCCGCGCGTAAAATCCGGCACCTTGACCGGCGCGCTTCCCCTTGCGATTGACTCCTCCGACAGCGGCCCGTTGGCGCTCATGATCACCGACTCGTAGACATCGATCGGTGTCTGGGTCCCGTTCCTTACCGCCTCGACGAACATCTTGAGCTCCAGGTAGTCAGTGCCGCCGTGTCCGTACTCTCCTCCGACTCCCTGAATGGCTTTCCACCAGGCATGATCGTGCTTCTCCTGATAGGGCGGGAAGGGCTCCCACTCGTGATATTCGGGGCTGTGTTCGGTCAAATAGACGGAATCGCGCTGCTCGTTGTAGATGCCCCGTGTGCCCTGGATCATCCAGCGGTTGTCGTAGGGTCGGGGCAGCTGCATGTCGTAGTTGATGACGATCGACTTGCCCTTCTTGGTGCGGATCACGGTGCTTACGATGTCGCCCTGAGCATAGGTGCGTTTGGCATTGGGATGGTCCGGGCCGAACCGCCGGATGAAGTAGTCGTTGATGCCGAAGCTGTCCGTAGCCGTCGAGGTGAGTGTGTCGAACATGTCGCCGCAGCCGATGTCCATCCAGGAGATCACCGGGCCCAGCTGGTGCGTGGGGTATTGGTCGCGGTTGTGTCCGAGTAAGTACTTGGCCGCCCAACGGTCCATCCCGGTCTCGGGATCGAAAAACCAGTGGTCGATGCAGTCGTGCGAGTGGGCGCAGTGGCAGTGCACGATCTCACCCAGCATCCCCAGCCGGATCATGTTGAGCACGGCCAGGTTGTCGCGGCGGTGGCTCCAGTTCTCGAGCATCATGCAGGGGACGCCGGTCTCTTCGTGGGTGTCGATGAGTGCCCAGCACTCCTCCATCGTGTATGCGGCCGGGACCTCGGTACCCGCGTATTTTTCGGCCTTCATGGCATAGATGGCCATGGGGGCGTGCCATTCCCAGTAGCTGGCGATGATGACCGCATCCAGGTCGTCGCGGTCCATGAGCCTCTTGAACGTGTATTCGTCGTTGATGTAGGCCTCGGGCTTCTTCCGGCCCGCCTTGACGACGAGGTCCATGGCCATGTCCAGGTGGGGCTTCTGGATGTCGCACAGGGCGGGGATCTCGACGCCTTCCAGGCCCATAAGGATACTCAGCAGGTGTCTGCCGCGGTTGCCCGTGCCCACCACGCCGATCCGGACGGCCTTTTTCTGTGCCGTGAGGTTGGGAAATCCAGATCCCGCCGTCCCTGATGCCAGTCCGACGGCTGCTGCCGCGTTGGCCTTGATGAATTCCCTGCGTGTGATTGCCATGAGGCACCTCCTGGATAATTTGTGTTTACCTTATCAAATCGAAGATGCCTCCACAATGCTGGCCGCCAGATGCCGGTATCGAGGGAATTGAGTTTTTTGGGGGGCTCATGATAGATTAGCATCAGAGATCTGTGGAGCGGGATGTCAAAGAATACAATTTTCCGGGCGACACGAAGTGCCCTTGCCCCTCGTTTTGCAGCCATCATGTTGGCGGCTTTGTTCCCGGCCTCCGCCATGATGTCATGCTCCCCTGGCGAAAAGTCCGATCTGCCCACGAAACAACCAAATATTGTGCTCATCATGGCAGATGACCTGGGATTTGAGGGCCTCAGCTGCAACGGCAGCACAACCTACCAGACCCCCAATCTGGATGAGCTGGCGCGCACAGGGACGCGATTTACGCACTGTTTTTCCACTCCCCTCTGCACACCGTCGCGTGTCCAGATCATGACCGGCAAGTACAATTTCCGCAACTACACGGAGTTCGGCTCCCTCCGCCCAGGAGAGACGACGTTCGCCCACCTGCTTCAGGAAGCGGGCTATACAACATGTGTGGCAGGCAAATGGCAGCTCGCCGGCCGCTACGAGGGGGCCAATTACAGGGGAGAAGGGACGCTCCCTGCAGATGCCGGCTTCGACGAGCACTGCCTCTGGCAGGTCGACAAGCTGGGATCGCGCTATTGGGATCCCTTGATCCAGCAGAACGGAACCCTTCTGGAAGGACTCGGCGACCGCTACGGCCCCGATGTCGTGAGCGACTTCATCGTGGATTTTATCCGACGGAATCGGGAGGATCACTTCCTCGTGTATTATCCCATGACCCTGACCCACAGCCCGTTTGCCCCCACGCCTTTGGATGAGCCAGGCGCACAGGAGAAAACCTCCAGGGACAAAGCGAATTTTATCAGCATGGTGGCTTATGTGGACGTATTGGTCGGGCGGATCGTACAGGCTCTCGATGACCAGGGCCTGCGCGACGACACCCTGGTCATCTTCACCTGCGATAACGGGAGCCCGCGTGAAATCACCTCGCAGATGAAAGACCGCACGATAGCCGGAAAGAAAGGCTTAACCACCGATGCGGGCACACACGTCCCCCTGATCGTCAGCTGGCCCGGGCAGGTCCAGCCGAATCGGACATGTGACGACCTGATCGATTTTACCGATTTTATGCCCACCCTGCTCCAGGTGGCTGGGGTAGATCCTCCCCTTTCGCAGGAGATGGACGGCCGCAGCTTCCTGCCCCAAGTGTTAGGCCAGGCAGGGAATCCCAGGGATTGGATCTTCTGTCACTATGATCCACGCTGGGGGCAGTGGTCCCTCAAGCGCTACGCCCAGGACAAGCGCTGGAAACTCTATGGGGATGGATCGTTTTATGACCTGCGGTCAGATCCTCTGGAGGAGCGGCCGCTTGCTTTGGATCAATTGGGACGTGACGCGGAGGGCGCCCGAGTCATGCTGCAGGATATATTGGATTCGATGCATTAGGGGATTTACTGCCTATGCCCGCAAGAAATCTTATCGAGCGAGCCATCAAGGGAGAGCCGACACCTCGGACCGCATGCGGCCCACAGGCAACATTTTTCTGCGCCGCAGAGGCGGGGAAGTCCCTGCAGGAATTTACTCGAAGCGCTGATGTTCAGGTGGAATGCATCCTCCGGTACTTCGAAAAGTATAATCCCGATGCCGTCTGGGTCAGTGTAGATACCTGGGTAACAGCCGAGGCCATGGGGGCATCGGTGTTCTCTCCAGTGGGGGACCAGCCCTTGACCGGTCCCCCAGAGGGCTTCATCGACACAATCCATGACTTCGACCGCATCCCCGCTCCAGATCCTCATTCGCGGGGAAGACAGCCGCTCCAGCTGGAGGTGTTGGCTCGTGTAGTAGAATCCCTTGGATCAGATACTTTTGTCGTGGGCTGTTTTGATCAGTCGCCCTTTTCCCTGGCCTGTCAGGCCGTGGGCATGACCTCATTCATGACTCGTGTCATCGAGGACCGGCCCTTTGTGGCGGATCTCATGGAAAAATGCCTGGAACACGCCCTCGCCTTTGCAGAGGCCATGGCCTCCTGCGGGGCCGACATGTTGAGCACCGGGGATTCCCCGGCAGGCCTCCTCGGTCCGGATCTGTACTCCTCAGTAGCTTTCCCCTGGGAGAAGAAGCTGTTTACTTCTCTCAAAGAAAGAACGGATAAAGTCCTTTCCCTTCATATTTGCGGCGATACCACACACATCCTTCCTCCCATGGCGGAAAGCGGAGCCCATGTGCTGGAGATCGACCATCTGGTAGAAATCGGTGAGGCCTTTGCTCTGGCCGGGGACCAGGTCGCCCTGTGGGGGAACATCGACCCGGTAAGTACCCTGCTCAACGGGAGCCCTGGCGATGTGGATGTTGCGGTGTCTCGTGTGCTCGCCGCTGTCGAAGCCGCTGGATGCCGCCGCTTCGTGCTCAGCAGCGGCTGCATCCTGGCACCGGAAACGCCCTCGGAAAATGTCCAGGCTTTCTTTATTAAAGCCCGCACTTGAGTCGCTGTTTCTACCCTTCAATTTTTGCTTAAATGCCGCTTTTTCGCCCCAAAAAGCTCAGTTTAAGCCGAAATTATTGCAGGTTTAAGGTCGTAAATTGATTAAATTCAATAACATTTCATGGTCCGACCCCGAATTGGGAAGAGATCACTCGTGGCGGAGGGATTTGATGGGATCGGCCGCGGCGGCCCTAACGGCCTGGAGGCTCACCGTGAGCAGCGCGATAACGAGTGAGGCGGCAGCGGCCAGCAGGAAGGGGAGGATCCCGATCCGCGTGCGAAAGGCGAAGCCGGAGAGCCAGCTGTGCATGGCCCAGTAGGCCAGCGGCCAGGCCACGACATTGGCCAGCAGAACCCACTTGGTGAACTCGGTCGAGAGCATGTAAGTGATCCGGGAGACGGAGGCGCCCAGGACCTTGCGCACGCCGATCTCCTTGGTGCGCTTTTCTGCTGTAAACGAAGCCAGCCCGAACAGGCCCAGGCAGGCGATGAAGACCGCGATGAGCGAGAACGTGCGGACGATGGCCGAGGTCTGGGCCTCCTGGGCATAGATAAGGCCGATGTTCTCGTCCAGGAAGGAGTACCGGAACGGGCTGTCTGGCCGGAAGGTGTTCCAGGTATCTTCCAGGTGGGCCAGGGCGGCAGGGATGTTCTGGCCGTTGACCTTGACGGCGACCTGGGAGAACAGGCTGGGCCAGTGCAGCAGGATCAGCGGTTCGATGTTTTCCCGGAGGGACGCGATGTGGTAGTCGCGGGATACGCCGATCACCGTGCCTTCCATTTCCCCGATGCCGATGGTGAATTTCTTCCCGATGGCCTCCTCCACCGAGGGGTATCCCATCCTCCTGACTGCGGCTTCGTTGAGGATGAAGGCCTCGTGATAGTCGGTGGCGAACTCTTTGGAGAAGTTCCGCCCGGCGATCAGCTCCAGTCCGAAGGTGTCGACGAAGTCGAAGTCGACGAAGTTGAGGTTGAAGACGTAGCGGTTCTCCCCCTGTGCACCATCCGGATAGACGCTGACGTTGATGGCGTACTGTGCCAGGGGCGCCTTGAAACAGGCCGTGGCCGTGGAAACCGCTGGATTGGTCTGGATCGCGTATTTGACGGTCTCATAATCTTCGTTGACGCTCTCGTCGAAGAACTGTTGGGCCTGGAAGATGGGCAGCATCACCATGTGTTCTTTGTCGAAGCCCATGCGGGCGTCGCGCAGGTAGCGGAGCTGCTGATTGACGAGCAGGGTGCCCACGATGAGGAGGATTGAGAGGGCGAACTGGGCCACCACCAGGCCCTTGCGCAGCCAGCCCTGGTGTACGGAGCCGCGACCCCCATAAGGCGTGCCCTTGAGGACCTTGACTGGCTGGTATCCGGAGAGGAACAGTGCCGGATAGAGCCCGGAAAGCATGCCCACGACCAGGGTCAGGAGCGCGATCCCTATCAAGAAGCCGATGTCTTTTGCATAGATCATGTCGATGGGCGTGCCTACTAGGGCCGAAAACGTTGGCAGTGTCAGCTCGACCAGGAACAGAGAAAGCAGGAGGGCCAGCATTGCGATCAGGATCGACTCAGTCAGGAACTGCCGGATCAGCCTGGCCTTTTCCGCTCCCAGGACCTTGCGCAGGCCCACCTCGCGGGCCCGCCTGGCCGAGGAGGCGGTGGCCAGATTGACATAGTTGATGCAGGCGATTAGCAGGAGAAAAAGTCCGATGGTGCCGAGGATGATCAGGTTGGAGATATGAGTGTTCGGCTCGAGTTCGCCGTCCAGATGGGATTTGAGATGGATGGAGGTCAGGGGCTGCAGGAATACTCGACGATCAAGCCCGGGGGGATAGTCCCCGTGCCTCATCATGAAGCCCTCGATCCGGCGGGAAAGGTCGGCAGGTCGCATCCCCGAAGGCAGCAGAACATAGGTGCAGAGATCGGAGAAGGCGCCCCACTCGTTCATGGAATAGCCGACCAGCTCGTCGGTCACATAGTTGAAGGAGGCGGCAAAGCTGAAGTGAATGTGGGAGTTCACGGGGATGTCGGCGACCACCCCGGTGACTTGGAACTCGTGTTTGCCCTCCATGCGGAGGGTCTGTCCGATGGGATCAGAATCACCGAAATATTTGTCGGCCATCGAGGCGGAGATCACGAGCGATTCGGGAGAGTCCAGTGCGCGGGCTGGATCCCCCTCGAGAAAAGGGAAGGAAAAGAGGGTGAAGAATTCGGGATCCATGAAGTACCAGCCCTCCTCCACGAAGCGGAGGTCCTTGTGCTGCACCAGGACGGAACTCCAGCTGTAGAGCCGGGCCACGGATTCGACTCCAGGATAATCTTGTTTGAAGGCCTCTGCCACAGGGAAGGGGGTATTGGCGGTGAGTTCGACACTCTCGGGGCGCTCTGTTTCAACTGCCAACCTGTAGATGCGGTCGGCATTTTCGTGGAAGCAGTCGTAGCTCAGCTCCTGTTTGAGGTACAGCGAGATCAGGATGCAGGCGGTGAGCCCGAGGGCCAGCCCGGTCACCGTGATCAGTGAATAGGATTTTCGTTTTATGAAATTCCTCAGAGCGACCTTTAGGTAGTTTTTGAGCATACGTGTCTCCGTGTGCCTTATCCTGCATTATCCATGCCAAAACCGTGTTTCTCCCCACGGCCCCTCGAGGAGAATCTTGGATTATGATTTTCAACACAGTTTTGTGTTTCTGAGTCGTACAGGAGTGTTCCATTCCGAACAGAAGATAAGACGACGATCCGTTACGTTGTGCGTGAGGAACTGGCGGCATATGGGAAGAAGCTCAAGCCTGAGTAGCTGGCTTGCTTGATGGCGTCCTCGGGTTCGGACTTGTTCTGAAAGTCGGGGTGGGGAGTGATGATGAGGCCGATGAGGATCCCGATCACAAGGATCGCCAGGATCACGATGATAAAGTTCCGCCAGTGCAGGGTGATATTCTTGGTCGTCTTGATCTTGTCCTGGCTCATGGCACCACGGCCCTCCCTCTCATATACAATCCTTGTCAGTCGATATTCCCCTGCTTGCAACCATCACGGCACCTTATCCGTATGAACGATTATATCACCGGACGAAGGCGGGATGAAATGAAAAATACAAGCCGGAAGTGCCTTTTTCTCTGTATTGCGATCCTTCTGTTCGCGGCCTCGGGATGGATCCAGCCCCAGGATGCCGCCCAAAGTGTGCGTCCCGGGCTGGAGGCAGCGGCCAAGAAGGACGTGGTCGATAAGATCGCGGAGCTGCTCGAAGACAACTACGTGTATCCCGATAAGGGCGCGGAGATGGCTCTCGTCATCCGGCAGAAATTTGGGCAGGGCGGATACGACAGCTTCACCATGCCCGCCTCCCTGGCTAGCCGGCTGCAGGGGGACCTGCGCGAGATCAGCCACGACCTGCACCTGAGGGTCAGATACGATCCCGAGACCGCTGCGGCACTGCTTCGAGGCGGCGGGGATAGTGCGGAACTGCAGCGGCGGCGCGTCGAGCGGGAGCGGCGTGTCAACTTCGGATTCGAGAAGATCGAACGGCTGGCCGGGAATGTCGGCTGCCTGGACCTCCGGTTCTTTTCGGATACAGCTTATGCGCAGGACACCGCTGCCGCAGCTATGGGTATGCTAGCAGGCTCCGACGCCGTGATCTTCGACCTGCGCAGCAACGGCGGCGGCTCCCCCCGCATGGTCCAGTTCCTATGCTCCTATTTTTTCGGGTCCGAGCCGGTGCACCTCAACAGCCTCTACTGGCGGCCGTCCGACCGGACCGACGAGTTCTGGACGCTCGAGGAACTTCCCGGGAAACGATACCCGGACACAGATCTCTACGTGCTGACTTCGAGCCGCACGTTTTCCGGCGCGGAGGAGTTCACCTACAACATGCAAAACCTCGAGCGGGCGACCATCGTGGGAGAGACAACAGGAGGGGGTGCGCATCCCGTGAACCAGATGCCTGTGAACGATCAGTTCGTGCTCGTCGTCCCCATCGGCCGGGCCATCAATCCCATCTCCAAGACCAACTGGGAAGGCATAGGGGTGGAGCCGGATGTTGAGGTCTCCCGGGAAGATGCCCTGGCGACCGCCCACCTCCTGGCTCTCAGAAAGATCCACGAACGGACAGAGGATGCGGACTGGAAACGGCAGATCCAGATTTACATCGGCCAGATCGAAAGAGACCTGGCCATCAAAAAGTAAACCTCGCTAAGGCCCTAGAAACGATCTTTGGCCTGTCCTTACTGATCGGCCTTCAGCCCTTCTGGGCTTCGGTCAGTTTCCGATCTTCAGGTTGACGCGCTTCTTTACCTTGCCGCCGTGCTGGGAATCGACAAAAAACTCCACATAGCCCTGGCTTCCGTCCATCTTGACCAGCGTACTGAAGCGCTGCGTCTGGTTGCCGTTGAGCCGGAACTCGGTGCCGCCTTTGGCGATCATCTCGGTCTGAGGGCTGGTGTTGCTGCGGTCGATGGTGCCCTTGCCCTTGGGGACTCCGAGCACCTCGATGTTGCTGGAGCCGCTCACCGTGATCTTGTCCTGGCGGGATCGCTTGAGCTTGATCGCCCGGTCCGAGGCCGTGGGATACTCATGGTCGTTCGTGACCGCCACCTCGATCCAGTAGAGATCGTGTGAAGCCGCCGTGACCTTCACGTCCGTGAATTCCACTTCGGGGAACTGGCTGGCGCAGTAGAGAACGAACAGGGCGTTCCTCTCCGCTTCCTGTTCGACATAGCGGGCGGGTGGGGTGCGTCGGACGTGTTTCCGGGGTGAGCCTCCGATCCAGATCTCGCCGAGGTCCGGATGGTCGACCTTGTGGGGCTCGATCCAGCCTTCTCCCATGAGTTCGATGTCGATCCATTTGAGCATCTCCTCGTCTGAGACCCGGCCGTCCCCGTCGGTGTCGGCGAACTGGGTCGGCGTGCCCCAGAGCTCGATCAGGATGGCGTAGGCCCCGAGCATGTCGTAGGAGGATGCCTGGGCCTGGCCCGATCCTCCCGTGGGAGTGGCGCGGTAGTCGCGCATGATGCGGGATCCCGTGGTCATGATCGCCGTGAGCGCGCGCATGTCTTCCTCGTATCCCGGCAGAACCTGCAGGTTGAAGGCCTGGGCATACTTGTTGGTCTTGCGCATCTCCTCCAGGAACTGATCGAAACGTGCCTGCGTCTGCTGCTGCTGTTGGGCCTGCTGCGGCGTCATGGGCCTCGTCGGCGGGCGGGCGAACATGATCAGCCGCCCTGTGTTGTGGTAATGGAAGCTGGCGAAGATGTTGGGATGCCCCAGCTGGAAGGTGTAGGCGTTCCGCGTGCAGTTCTCGGACATGGTGTAGGGATTCCCGGCCTGGAGGTTCCAGCCTGAAGGATAGTTGCGGTTGGGATCCGGTCCGCCGATGTCGTCCTCGTTGATGAGGCCGTCACCGTCGTTGTCATAGCCCTCGCCCCCGAGGCGGCGGAAGCGCAGCACCTCTTCTTCGGGGCCGTCGATGGGGACGAAGCGCCGCTTGTCGGCCGAGAGCTTGAGCGTCCCGTCGGGGTCTTCGATATACATGTTGGAGAGCTCGCCGTCGCCGTCCACATCCTCTGTGCGGTCCTCGTCGTAGAGGCCGTCCCCGTCGTTGTCTTCGGGCCGGAAGGGCTCGCGTGGATTATTCGGCGTGTTGGGATACGCCGCATAGGATTCGTTGGCATCCACGTTGAGGCCCGGCAGGATGTAGAAGGTGGTGCGGTTGAGCAGCTCATGAACATAGGGATCATAGTCGTAGCGCGTGAGCAGATACCAGGTGACATAGAGCGAGCAGGTGATGCCGTTGACCTCGTTGCCGTGCACGGCTCCATCGATCCACATGGCCGGCTTTTCAGAGTGTTTGCCGGTCGACTTAGCGGTGATGGTCAGGAGGTACTGGTCTCGGCCCATGCGGCTCTTGCCGATGCTCTCGATGTCGGCCAGCTGGGGGTATTTCTTCTGGATGTCGTGCATGATCTTGGTCCACTCGGCGTAGGAGTAGTACCGGCTCCAGCTGATGGGAAAGTCCAGTTCGCCATGATAGCCCCCCGGGCTCTTCTGCAGCTTCTTCTGCGCCACAGCCGTGCCGGAAAAGGCCGGCAAAACGAAGAGGGCTAGGGTCAGGATCGTGATCTTCTGAATGATGTTTTTTGTTTTCATCGTGCCCTCCTCTATTGAACCTTGATCTCTTTGACCTTGGTGCCGCCCTTCTGGGAGGTCACCACCACTTTGAGAGGGGCGTTGCCCTCAACGGCCACGATCCAGGTGGCCGTCCGTGTGGCTCCTTTGCCCGAGGCCTTCGTGATCGTGGGCCTCCCCCCCCCGAATCGCATGGGCATGGGGTATCCCGGTGGGTACATCATGCGCCTCCGCTGCATCTGCCCCTGCTGAGGGGCCGCGGGTGCGCTCCGGCCAGCCTGGTATCCCGGGATCTGCTGTGTGCCCTCCAGGACGCCCATCTGCTGATAGGCCGTGCCCTGCAGGAAGGTGATCTTGTCGCGATCCCCGAGCAGCCAGACGATATCCTCGCGGTTGCCGGACAGCTGCGAGCCTCGCCCGATGTGTGTGGCCAGCTTGCCCTGGTTGGCGATGTTGGCCGTGATCTTGACGACCTTCAGATTGCCCTTGGACTTGCCCTTTTGGATGGTCACGTTGTCGCCGTCCTGCGAAACCGTGGCCTCCTTGGCGCTGCCGGCCTCATAGAGCACCTCGGCCTTGGCGCTTGTGATCACCACCTCGGGCAGCAGGCCGGCCCGGAAGAGCTCGAACTGCCAGTGGTCCTCGCATACCTTGCGTAGAGGCTCGCCTGGGAAGGCGTTGTTGCGGTAAACCGGGAGCATGCCCCCGATCTCACCCTCGCCCAACTTCGGGTGTTTGTATGCCTTCCAGGGCACGAAGAGCTTGCCGCCGTTGTTGGCATCGAGGTATTTCATAACTTCGCGTTCCCTCTGGATGCGAGCGTTCTCGCCCTCGATCTTGGGCAGTCCCGGGATGTCCTGGGCCGGGTTCCAGAGCTCGGTGGTCACGGCGAAGATCCCGTACTGGGCGTACATCCAGTCCGTGGCCATGCCGTAGGAATAGCGCCGGTCCTGGTCCTCGCTGTAGCTCACACGCCAGCCGCGCGGGAGCACATATCCGCGCTGTACGGCGTATTTGTTCTTGGAGGTCTCCTTGAGCTCCGCCTTGAACTTGGCCAGGTCCTGGGGATCCTGCCAGGCGGCGGGGACCTCCTGTCCGATGATCTCGAGGTATTTTTTCCCCATGATGAAATCGAAGACCGCCACGTCCTTGGGATGGAGCCGCGGGTGCGGGGCCGTGCCCATGGCCCTGTAGGTGAACCCACCCATTGTGTGGAAGTTCTGCCCTATGAGAACGTTGGTGTGGTTGGTCAGGAACTCGGCGATGGCGCGTGTCTCCGGGGCCGAAAAGGGGTAGTCTCCCGAGCCGCCTGCAAACCCGTCGTCCTTGAACCAACCCTCGCCGAAGTTGCGGTTGAGGTCGATCCCGCGTTCAGGATCTTCGCCCCGCTTGCCGTCGCCGTCGTTGTCCTTGTCCTCCATGACCACCATGTAGCGCTGCTTCTCGGTCTTCTCGCCGCGCTGCAGCTGGACCATGATCCGGGGATCTTCGTCGTCTATATAGAAGCGGCCGTTGTCGTTTTTGTACCGGAAGTAGGTGATCTTGCCGTCGCCGTTGAGGTCGTCCCAGCCGTCTTCGTTGATGCGGCCGTCGCCGTCATCGTCCTTATTCATGGAGTTCTGCCTCTGGGAGATGCCCTTTTCCAGGCTGTTGAAAACGCCGTCCGGATTCACGATGGGCAGGATGTAGAAGGTCTTGTCGTCGACCAGGCCGGTGATCGTTTCGTCAGGCCCGTAGCCTGAGACGAGCTTGTCGATGGTGTAGAGGCACACCTCGGTACCCGTGAATTCGTTGCCGTGTGTGGCGCCCGTGATCAGGTGACCCGGTTTGCCCTGGTAGGGCTGCCCGGGCGGCACGTTCTTGACGCCCTCCTTGCGCATGTTGCGAAGGGGTACGTGGGCATCTATCGTGGTTCCCGTCTTCATGTTGGAGACGACCAGCACGTAGATGGGACGCCCCATAGTGCTTTCGCCTATCTCCAAGAGCTTGGTGATGTTGGGGTAGGCCCCAGCCACATCCTTCAGGTACTTGGCCGTGAAGGTGTAGCTGTGGTTCCTGTCGAAATCGATGGGCACTTTCTGCGCGGCCTCGGCATACATAGCGCCGCACAGAAGCACACCGACCAGGATGCACACCAGGCTGAAATTCAGGGGAGATAAGGATCTCATGGGCAAACCTCCTTAAAAAGGGCTATTTTGGTGATGAAGAATCTAATATTATCATTTCCCCCCAAAAAACCAATAGTTTTTTGGATTGGGAAACTGTCGCATGGATTCGCGCGTCCAAGGTCCCGTCGCCAGAAGAGGAAGCGAGACTATTTGCGCCTGGTGCCTGTGATGGTGGCCTCTCCGAACTCCATGGAGAGTTGACCCTCGAGGCTGTCCCCGTCGATGGTGGCCTCGAAATCGATGACCATGCCCTGGCCGCCGGCGTCGATCTCTACCGTGAATGTGACCTTGTTGTCCTCGAAGGTCAGGTTCTGCATCTCGACCTCGCCGCTCTGGCCTTCGAAGGTGCCTGCCAGCTCGCCGTCTACCAGCTTGAATGTGAAAGCGAAGGTGTACTGGGCCCCATCGGTCTCCGCATCCCAGACGCCGAGCAGGGCATCATATTTCTGGGCCTGCGCATATGCTGTGGGCAGGATCAATGCTACAGCCAGGCATAGGATCGCCAGGTGGCTTAGATGGTATTTCCTGATCATTTTGGTCTCTCCTCTCTTGTGGCAGAATCACCGTATCATTAGATATGGATTGCGAGAAAAAAGCAACTGAACGCTGGTTTTAGAAGGCCGAGGCGCTCTCGTTTGTCCTAGCGAGGTTTACAGATATAGATGTTCTGGACCGGCAGGAACGTCTCGGCGCGGATGACGTCGAGTCCAGCCTCCTCATTCACGATCTCTTCATGTATACGGAAAGAATGTCCCTGAGGTTAAGAATTGACGTCCTCGGGGTCAGTGATATATGCTTAGTCTAAGCGGAGGGAACAGATCAAAAAACATGCACTCGCTTTCCTGATCCTTGGTCTGCTGGCCGTGACCGCCTGCAGCGTCCGTCCCTATCTCACTGAGGCCAACGCTCCTCCCTATTTCCTGACGGAGGGCTGGGAGGCTCGCTGGGGGGATTCCCCCTTCGATGCGGATGGGATCCCGGCCTGGACCTACCTGGACCTGCAGAGCCCCGAGTGGTCACCGGTCCCCAGGATCACTGCCCTGCCTCCCCCCCATGGCGAGACATTTCTCTGGCTCAAGATCCGGCTCCCCGAAGAATATTGGAACGAACCCATTCTTTTTCTGCCCAGGGTCTATCTTCACTTTCAGGTCTATCTGGAGAACCGGCTGGTCTCCAGTTACGGGGACATGCAGCCCGCGCTGGCCAGCCGCTTCGATTCTTTTGTCTCCCATCGTATCTTCCTCCCTCCGGACTATCAGGGAGGGAACCTGTTCATTCGCCTGTTCACGCCACTTCCCAGCATCAACGGCATCGAAGGCTCGGTATTCATAGGGGACAGGGAAAGCCTGATCCCCTATCTGATCCAGCACAGCCTCGGGGAATTTACCATAGGCGTTTTCTGCATAATTGTCGGATTTTTTGTTCTGTTGACCTGCCTGGATCGAAAGAATCGGAAGCCCTATGCGGCCATTAGCTTCGGGACATTCGCTGTATTTGCGGGACTCGCCTATCTGGGACGTGTTTATGCGCTGACCTGGATCGTACATGCGCCGGTCTTCTGGTACTTTGCAGTGTTCACCGCCTATTTTATATTCCCGGCCGCCCTAGTGGCTTTTGCGGAACAGATCATCGGCCCGGGCTACAAAAACTTCATCCGCAGGCTGTGGCAGTTCCATCTGATCGCTCTTCCCATCGCGATGGCCCTGGATATCACCGGCATCATGATCACCCCAAAATTGATGGGCCCCTTCCGTGCCCTCTGGGCGTTGGATACCCTCACCCTCCTCATTGCCGGTTTGCTGGCAGCCATAAAGGGGAAATATGAGGCCCGGGTAATGCTGGTGGGGATAGGAGTTTCTTCCATCTTATCCCTGCACGACATGTTCGGCGCCCCGACCGGGGTCTGGCTCATGCCGGTCGGGACGTTCATATTCATCGTGTCGCTGGGGCACATCTTGTATCATCGTTTCACGGAGAACAGCCGGCGGCTCGTTATCTATTCCCAGGAGCTCGAGGACAAGTCTCAAAAGCTGGAAGAGGCCAAGGCCGAACTGGAGGAATACAGCCGGACGCTCGAACACAAGGTCGAGGAGCGGACCCGGGAGGTCCGGGAGAAACAGACCCAGCTGGTTCAGTCCAGCAAGATGGCATCCCTGGGCAGCCTCGTGGCGGGAGTGGCGCACGAGATCAACACCCCGGTGGGTGCCATCAGCAGCATGCACAACACACTGGTGCGGGCGGTGGAAAAGGTGAAGGCCGAGTTGGAGTCCTGCCTGGCGGAGAACAGAGAGGAAAAGGCCAGGATCTTGTCCTCCCTCCAGATTGTGGACGATGCCAACAAGGTCATCGCCTCGGGGACGGACAGGGTTATTGACATCGTGAAGCGCTTGCGGAGCTTTGCCCGGCTGGATGAGGCGGAGCTCAAGGAAGCCGACATCAACGAGGGCCTGGAAGACACCCTAGCCATCATCCACCACGAGATCAAACACAACATCACCCTGCACAAGAACTACGGCGACATCCCCGGGATCTCCTGTTTTCCTGGGCATCTGAACCAGGTGTTCCTGAATATTTTCATCAACGCCAAGCAGGCCATCAAGGAAAAGGGCGAGATCTCCATCACCACCTATGCCCAGGATAGCAAGGTCTTTGTCGAGATCAAGGATTCGGGCGAGGGCATCCCCCAGGAAAGGCTGGACAGGATCTTCGATCCCGGATACACCACCAAGGGCGTGGGCGTGGGAACGGGACTGGGTCTGTCGATCTGTTACCAGATCATCCAGGACCACCTGGGGGAGATCAAGGTCGAGAGCGAGAGCGGCAAGGGCACGACCTTCACGGTCATCCTGCCCATGGACCTGGAAAAGCGTCTGGAAGCTTCCCGGCCGGACTAGTCACGCACACTCCCTACCGCAACACGCATTTGGACGTTGAACGTGCTGCCATCCGTCTTCCTCCCCACCGGATCCAGGGAGCACGCCGCATAGAAGGCTTGTGGGATTCCCTGTGCGTCGATCAGCAGCTGGGGCCTCTCCAGGTGTGCGATCTCGATGGCTGTCCCGTCCTCGAACTTTAGCTCGAGTGGAGAAAAAAGCGCGTCTTCAGCAATATTCCACCGGATGCCGTCCGGCGAAGTCATGAGGGCCAGGCCGGGCTCGGATCCGGTGACACGCCCACTGAAATCCTTGAACACGGCGTAAAACACTCCAGATTCATTGTGATACCACACGTAGGGGTCCTCGGCCTTGGCCAGCCTGCCGTCGGGCATTCGAACATCGAAGACATACTCGTCCTGCGCCTGGAAAGGTCCGGTGGGGGAGTCTCCGATCGCGACGCCGTGTACACCCCGCCAGTTCGGGTCGTAAAGGTTACCCTTGAAGTACATGAGGTATTTTCCATCGGAGGGGCGGTATACGACGGAGGGATTCACCACGATCAGGTTGTCCGGCAGGGCCTGTGTACCGCGCGGCGAGGGATCGATCACATCTCGCTCTTTGACCCGCGTGCGCGGCTCCAGCAGCGGTGTTTCCGGACGCACAAAATTTCCTGCGACCAGGTCTTGGATGGATGTGCAGGCGATCACTCCGATCATCTGGACCTGCTGGATGCGGTCCCGCTTGCGCAGAGCGGCCCCCGGCGAGCCCTCTGGCTGAGGCCCGGGGTCGCGGGAGCCGATGTAGTATAGATAGTAGGCGCCGTCGAACTTCCGGATGTGGGGATTGTGCACGCCCTGGGCATCCCAGGCATCCGGCTGGCCGTCATGGAGAGCACCGCGCAGAATGATCCTCTGGAATACGAAGTCCCTGTCCGGCCGATCGGATACGGCATGCGCGATCTGGGAGCTCAGAAGCCAGGCATCGCTGAAGGGGGGATTTTGGGGGCCCGCATCGAAGATCGCATAGAACATATGGAAACGCCCGTCCTCGGCCTGAACGACGCTCCCTCCCCAGACGAAGTGGTCGGGATCCTGCAGTGCGGCCGGGCTGTCTATCCGGGTCTTCCCCCCTTCTGCGATCAGCCGCCCTGGAATCGGCTCCAGCGAGAATCGCAGGGGCAGCGATGGCCCCTCAGGCTTCCTGCATGACGCCATCGAGAAAAGGCCCAGGCAGAATATGATGATGAAACTTGGATAAATAGATCGTATTTGCATGCTCCCATTTTCATTGAGATCGCTGCTCAAGTAAAACACAATTTACAGAAAGATGCTTCTATGGGCCGGGAACAAAACCCGGCTCATTTGACAGCCCCCCAGGAACCTTCCTAGAATGATACCTAGATCAGCGTTTTTCAGGGAACATGAAAAAGAGCGGCATGAGGTATACCTCCATCCTCCCCGGCATCATGGTTTTTGTCTCCATGGGCCTGTTCCACTGTGCTTCAACTGCCAAGAAAAATCCCAGCGCCGCTCCTCTGTACAATCTGGGTGTGGAGAGGCAGGCTGTCGGAGACCTGGAGGGTGCGATCGCGGCCTATTCCCGGGCCCTGGACGTGAATCCCGAATATGTCGATGCCCTGGTCAACCGGGGGAACGCGCACATGGACCTGGGAAATCTCTACGATGCCATCGCCGACTATTCTCGAGCCTTGAATCTTGAACCGGACCATTTTACGGCCTACTTTAACCGCGCCAGCGCATATGCTCAGGAGGGCGACCTGGATGCCGCCATCGAGGATTTGACGGCCGCGATCGTACTCAATCCGGAATACGCCTCCGCCTTTTTCAGCCGTGGGATCATCTGGATGGCGAAAAAGGAGTACGATCGGGCCATCGCGGATTTTACACAAGCGGCCGAACTCGATCCCTCACGCAGGGATGCCGCCGCGGAAAAGATCAAAACCTGCCTCACCAAAAAGAAATAGTCTAATATTTGATCTCGGTTTCGACGATAAAGAACTGGTAATGGTCGTAAGCAATATCCACCTTGTATTTGGTGCTGCGGTTGCCGGTGTGGTTGATGAGGACCTCTTCGAGCTTCTGAAAGCCGGGGAAGCGGATCCCGTTCTTCTCGATCCCATAGGTCACGCTCCAGGTGATCTCCCGCCGTAGGTTTCCGATGGTGGAGTCAAGCTCTTCTGAATAGCCCGGGATGGAACGGGGGTCCCACTCGATCTTCAACACGCTGAAGTCCGACGCATCCACCCAGATCCTGCCGAAGCTGTAGTTTTCTTCCCGCTCTTCCGTGGGAGTGGCCGTGATCACGAGTGCGCTGTGGCCCTCCACCTCCTCCCGCCCCGAGATGGTGTAGTCGAAGTACTGCTGCCAGTAGTTGCTCAGGAATCCCACCGGGCCGTACACTAAGTACTGGGCAAAGTAGCGCTGAAGCTCGAGCTGGGCGTCCTTCTTTTCCTTCTTCTTCCCGTTCTCCTCCAGGAGGTCCCGCTTTTCATAGCGTTCCTCCTCCTTGCGGATCATCTGGTAATCGTAGACAAAACTCTTGTCCTGGATCCTCCTCAGCTGGAGTTGAGTGCCGAAGACCATATCTCCAGTGACATTGGAACGCCTGTAGGAGCTCTTCTTGTTGTAGAAATACGTTTGTTCTTTGATGTTCTCGCGGCAGATAAAATCCAGGGCCACGGCCTTGAGACGCTCGCAGTAGTCACCAGTCTTCTGCATGACCTGCCTGAGAAGGGCCGCATCTTTTGCAGAGGTTTTGGCTGGCTCTTGAGGTGCAAGGCTCACGGTCATGAATCCAAAGATGATCAGGAGAGACACGGTCCTGAGCATGGGATTTCCTGCTGGACTCAAAGAAGTTATCATAAGCCCTCCCGATCTCCACAATGTCCCCGGCTCGCATACTCCGACCGAGGTACTACTACGGCTGACTCCAGCCTTTCGTTTATTATGCGGGATTCGGGAAGGATTTTGAAGAGGAAATAGAGCCTAGAACGAGCTGGCCAGAAATCCGCCGATCACGGCCCAGTAGATGGTGGATATGTAGGGGTTGCTGGCGATCTTGCATGTGCCGCTGGCGCACCCGATGAAACGGTAGTAGAGGAAACCGATGACCGCGCCCGCGGCCACGCCCAGGAGTATTTTGATCATTTTCTTTTTGTCCAGTGTTCTGATTTTTTCGGCCATGATTCTCGGCTCACTATATCAGCTAAAGCTTATATTGTCAAATCCCGATCCCCGATCTCCGTCCCCGGCGTCACTCCTTGTGCTCAGGATTAAGTTTGAAGAGAGCGTTGTCCACATCTAGCCCTGTCGCAATGTCTTCGAACTGCATCACGATGCTGCCGTGGTAGGGAGTGATGGCCGTGATCTTGAAAGGGATGCGCAGCCCGTGGAGCTCGCGAAAGTCCTCGTAGATGAAGATCTCCGCCATTTGTGCATCGGAGCCGGGGCGCATCCATCGGGTGTTGGCGTTAAGCAGGTCGCCTGTATCTCCATCCACTGTCACCGTGTATGGGGGCACGCCTCGGGCCGTGAGCTTTAAAACGTAGACCCTGCGCCCGTTCTGTTCCTTTTCCTCCGTGACCTCCATGGTCTCGAAGAACTCGCGCCAGTCGCCGAAAAGGGCCGCGGGATGCTGCAGGCGGGCCTGTGTGTAGAAGCGCCCGTACAGCTCCTGAAACACGAAGATGGTGTTTGCCATGGCGGCCCGCTCCGGATTGAGTGCCAGGCTGATGTGTCCGAATCGTCCGAAGTCCTGATCTTGTAGAAAACGGTCGTATCCGGCCGCTGTCCAGGCGATCTTCCCGTTCAAGCCTGACTGGAGCCGGCTGACTGTCCCTGTGAGGCGGAAGTTCCCCAAGGCCTGGATCGCTGCCGAGGCTTCATCCGACTTGCGGATCCGCAGAACCTCCTCCACTGTGGGCAGGGAAGGTTTATCCCCAAGCAGCGCCTCCCAGACGATCCCCAGAGAGGCCTGAGGGATGCCCGATGACTGGCGGTTGGTCAAGAGCACAAAACCGAGGTCGGATTCAGGCAGCAATCCCACCTGGGCGTTGAAGCCGTCGACTCCGCCCCCGTGTTCGATCATGAGCTGTCCTTTCCACTTCCGGACGAACCAGCCCATGCCGTAGGCCATGCCAGTGCCCAGCTCGAATTGGGGAGCCCAGGTTTCCTGGTGGTTTTCTTCGCTCAGGAGTCGCTTTCCGTTGAAAGTGCCCTTTCCCAGGTGGAATCGTACCCAGTTGGCCATGTCCAGCACATTGGAATTGATGACTCCGGCAGCCCCGATGTTGTCCATGTCCCTGAGGCCCAGGGGCTTGTGACTTTGGCTGGCATCATCCCACAGGTATCCGGTCGCCTGGCGCGGATCCTCGCGCCCGGGACGAACCGAAGAATTCGTCCGATCCATGCCCAGCGGTGTGAAGATCCTTTCCTCAATCAGGGTGTCCCATTCTTTTCCACCTGCTTTGGCCGCGGCCTCTCCGGATGCCAGGTACATGATGTTGGTGTAGTTGAAGCGCTTACGAAACGGTGCCATGGGCTCGGCTTGTGCGGCCAGCCGCAGGGCCTCTTCACGTGTCACGCCGCTGTTGAGCCAAATCAGGTTCATGCGCATGAAACCCGTGCGGTGGCAGAGGAGGTCGCGGATCGTGGCCTGTGCTCCCTCATCGGCGCCTTTGAGATTCAGCTCGAAGTACGGGAGGTGTTTCGCTATCGGATCGTCCCACGCCATTCTGCCCTCGTCTGCCAGCATTCCGATCAGGGCCGTGTTGAACGCCTTGGTAGCGGAACCGATGGCAAAGTTGGTTTCCGGTGTTGCCGGCCTCTGCTCTGCGATGTCCGCCCAACCGAATCCATGGGTCAGGATGATCTTGTCATCCTTGACGACGGCCAGGGCCATCCCCGGCACATGGCGCTCCCGCCGCTCCTGCTCCAGCGTATCGACCAAACGTGAGAGCCGCTGTTCGAGGGTATAGCCCTCTGTCTCCGCTTGAGGTTCCTGTGCAGCGAGAACAGGAACACATAAGAGTAGGATCAGCGTGAATAGTGGCGTCAGCAAGAGTGTGCAGATTGTTGTTTTCTGGGTCCTGGATCTTCCGGGCATCTGGGCCTCCTGTTCGTGTGATAGGTAGGCCCATTATCCCGGAATCAGGCGGGAAAGCAAGTTTAAATGTATGCAGACCTATTCGTTCCTCAGCGAGTCCACCGGATCGGTTATGGCCGCCCGGACAGTCTGAAAACTCACGGTCAGGAGGGCGGTAAGCAGTGCCAGGGCCGCTGCTCCCGGAAATATCCACAGGCTAATTTCGGTGTGATAGGCGAAGTTGTCCAGCCACTTTGACATGGCGATGTAGGCGACCGGCCAGGCGATCAGGTTGGCGAACAGAACTCCCCTCACAAACTCCCAGGATAGCAGCCTCGTGATCTCGGGAACCGAGGCCCCCAGAACCTTGCGGATCCCTATTTCTTTGGTCCGCTGTTCAGAGACCTGGGCGGCCAGCCCGAACAGGCCCAGGCACGACACCAGGATCGCCAGCATGGAAAAATAACGAAAAACGCTCCCTGTCCTCTGCTCTCCGCGGTACATCCGCCCATAGGACTCGTCCAGGAAGCGGTAGGTGAAGGGAAAATCGGGCGAGTACCGGTTCCACACCCCTTCCAGATAGCCGACGAGGGAGGAAAGTTCGCCGCCTGCGGGGCTGAAACGCAGGAATACATAGGAATATCGCTGCGGATCGATCAGAAGGATCAGCGGCCTGATCTCTGTCTGGAGGGGCTGGAAATGGAAGTCCTTGACCACGCCGACGATCTGCCCCTCCCTCAGCCCATCACGGGCAGGGGCAGCGAAGCGTTTTCCCAGAGGAGCATCCATCCCGATCCTGCGGACGGCCTCCTCGTTCAGCACGTAGGCCTGCGAAGAATCGGTGGCGAATTCAGGCGAAAATCTCCTGCCCTCCAGGATCTCCATGCCAAGTGTAGTGAAATAATCGAAATCCACAGAGGCACGCTGGAATTCCCCCTCGTCCTCCGGCTCCTTCCCCTCCCATTCGAAGCCGGAATGCGTGTGTCCGATCTCCATGGGGAGCTGATCCGAGGCTGTAACCTGAAGAATACGGGGATTGGCCAACAGCTCGCTCTTCAGGGCGGTGTACTGGCCGCCCGCAAATCCTCGCAGGGGAAGATAGATCACGTGTTCCCGGTCCATACCCAGGTCGGAGTTGAAGATGTAGCTCAGCTGGCTCGACATTATCAGAGTAGCCGTGATCAGGAAGATGGTGACGGCGAACTGAAACACCACAAGGCCCTGGCGGAGCGTGAACCGCGCTGGCCGCCGGGCCCGCTTTGTCAGGGCTCCCCTCAAGATGCGGACGGGGCTGAAGGATGAGAGCAGCAGGGCGGGGTAGATGCCAGCCAGGATCCCGGAGGCCAACGCCAATGCTAGCAGCCTCAGGAGCAGGCCGGGATTCTGAAGTTGGCCAAGGCGCAGCCCTTTTCCGGTGAGAGAATTGAAGGCCGGTAGGGCCACAGCCACCAGTGCCAGGGCCGCGGCGAAAGCCACCAGAGAAAGGAGGGTGGACTCGCTCAGGAACTGCTTGATCAGGTCTTGCCTTCGGGCCCCTGTCACCTTACGCATGCCGATTTCTCGGGCACGTTGGGATGCCCGGGCCGTGGAGAGGTTCGTGAAGTTGAGGCAAGCCATGGCCAGGATAAATATGGCAATGAGCGTAAAGACGGTGATGGTACGGGCATCCCCTTCGGAAAATGCACCGTACAGATGAATGCGGATCAGGGCCTCCAACTTGAGCTTGGGATCGCCGAACAGCTCGTGAGATTCGAGATAGCCGTACATCTTCTCTTCCGCGTCCTTGAGGGATGTGTCCGCACGGAGCTGTACATAGGTCTCGATCTGAAACCGGCCGAAATTTTCGGGATCGCCATCGTTCCGGGAGAAGTCCTCAAAAGGCCGGAGAAACTCGAACCTGAGGCTCGAGTTGGAGGGGATGTCCGCCAGGACTCCCGTTACCTGGAGGTCTTGCGAGCCATCCATGAGGATGTGCCTTCCAACGGGATCGCCCTCTCCGAAGACTTTCGCGGCCAGCTCCTGTGTGAGGAGGATCGCGTCCGGAGGGGAAAGGGCGGTGTCGGGATTCCCCTCCAGCAGGGGGAAGCTGAACATCTTCAGGAAGGCGGGATCCGCATATGCACCATTTTCTTCGAACTTCATGTCTTCATGGGCGATGAGACCTGCAGTCCCTCTGTAGCGAGCTGAGATCTCGATCTCGGGATAATCATTTTCTAGTGCCGGCCCCAGAGGGATAGCCGTGACGGGCCACATCTGGCCCTGGGCCAAGAGGTTGATCCGGCTGATCTTGTCTGCGTTTTCATGGAAGCGGTCGAAACTCATCTCGTCCCAGACCCAGAGAAAGATGGAGATGCAGACGGCCATTCCTAAGGCCATGCCAGCGACATTGATGAAGGAGAAGGCTCTGTGACGCAGGAGCTGCCGCCAAGCTGTCTTGAGATAATTCTGAAACATAAGAATCCTCCAGATGAGGGAGTGATGTATGTAGGCCGGGAAAGACCTCAGCACCTGCCTGCGGAACCAGCGGTGAGCGGGGCGGGTTCCCTGTGATCTAGTCAGTTCAACAAACTCTTCCTCCAGGTCGCCGTTCAGCAGATAGCTGCGCTCATAGCGAGACATGCGGGCCAGAAGCCAGGAGACAGTTCGGGAAGGTTGCTCCTTTTTTTTCATTCGTACCTCAGCGAGTCCACCGGATTCGCGCGCGCGGCCCGGATGGATTGATATGCCACGGAGATCATGGCGATGGCCAGGGTTGCCAGCCCGGTCAGGAGGAATGTGGCGATCCCGATATCGATGCGGTACGCGAAGCTCTTGAGCCAGGCGCTCACAGCGAAATAGGCCAAGGGCCATGCGATGAGGTTGGCCAGCGCAACCCAGACTGAGAACTCCCGGGTCAGCAGTAACACGATCTCCCGAACGGAAGAGCCCAGGACTTTACGCACTCCGATCTCCTTGGTCCTCTGTTCGGCCGAGAAGGATGCCAGGCCGAAGAGCCCTAGGCCGGCTATGAATATGGCGACCAGCGCTCCAATGCGCACCAGGGACCCGATGCGGCCCTCCTCTTTATAGAGGCGGTCGATGTCCTCGTCGAGGAAGCTGTACTCCAGGGGAAAATCAGGGGCCAGTTCCTTCAGGGTGGTTTCGATGAACCCGACCGTGGCCCTCAGGTCGTCCGACTTCAATCGGATGTACATGTCAGTGAACCAGCCGGGAGCGACCGCCAGGATCAGGGGTTGGATCTCCTCGTGCAGGGAGCGGAAGTGGAAATCTTTGACCACGCCGATGATGAGCCCATCCCGGCCCTCGTCAAAGGGGAGAGGGCAGTGGATCCTCTGTCCCAGCGGGTCTTTTAGTCCCATATAGGCCGCGGCTGCCTCGTTCACAATGAAGGCTTCATCCTCATCCGTGGGATACTCCCGTGAGAAGTAGCGCCCCTGTGTCATCTCAATATCGAAGATGTCTGCATAGTCGTAGTCCACCGAATGGATGGCAAAAAATCCGTCGATGTCGGGATCCCTGCCCTCCCAACTGACGCCTTTGGTCCCGAACCGCTTGAAGAAGGAACCATTCGTCGCGGATACGGCCCGGATATCGGAGCGCTGGAGCAGGCGGGTTTTGATGGTCTGGTAGTTGCCGCGCACGCCGCCCCGCAGTTCCAGGTTGATCACCTGGTCCGTGTTGAGCCCCATGTCCTTGTGGCGCATGAAATGCACCTGTTGATATACAGAGGCCGTCCCTATCAGAAGCAAAACAGATAGGGCGAACTGTGTGACGACCAGCGCCTTGCGCAGCCGCGGCTTCCTGGCCCTTGAGCCCGGGG
>CBESWG010000017.1:0-64524 GCA_965533275.1 uncultured bacterium | reverse complement strand
CGCACCCCGACCGAGCTCCCGGCACAGAAACTCCTGCTCCCCTGGCTGGGTGAAGGGGGAAAAATCCCGACCCTGAGGGATGATCCGGATCGCCTCGGAAGCGAATCCCTGATCGGTCAACGTGTCTCTGGCAGCCTCTTCGCGGACGATGATCAAGTCGAGAGCGCGGAGAAACCTGTTTCGGGACGAGAGAACGGCACTTCCAGATTCGGAATCATCCCATGTGGCGACCAGCAGCGGGACCTTTGCCCGGGCGGCGGCGGCGGCGGCCAGGGGCAGAGAAGCCAGATCATGGGAATGCACCAGGCTGCAGTCTGAACGCTTCATGGCGCGCGCCAGCCGCCACATCCCCAGCATGTCTTTCTCGGACCGCGTGCGCAGCGTCTCGACGGGAAGTTCCGCGTCCCTGGCCGCACTGTGAAGCGGAGAGGGCTCTGGGACATAGTAGCGAAACAGCATCCCCAGTCGTTCCAGTTCCTGCGCGGCGTAATAAGATGCAGAGGCGCCAGGCTTCTGCCGGCCGGCATCAATGAGGAAAAGGCTCAATCCTCTCTCCCTTCTTCCATATCTCGCGCAGCTTGGCATACCGGAGGAAAACGCCGTACCCCTGCATGACAGCGATGACGAATCCGGCCGGTCCATCCAGGAAACCGGCCTTCCACACATAGGTCCGGAGGAACCCGAAACTTGGCAGGACCGCCAGGTGGTACCAGCGGCATTTCTTCTGTTGGGAGTACAACCTCTGCGCCCCCAGCCCGGCGTAGGTGTCCACTCGGTGGACATGGTCACGAAGGTCACGGTAGGTGAAATGCTGCAGCACGCCCTTCAGCCGCTGCACGCCGCCCTCGACCTCCAGGCTCTCGTGCACGAACTCTCCCTCCCAGCGGGCCGAATCGTTCCTGAACAGCCGGATCTTGCGGTCTGGGAACCAGCCGGAGTGACGGATCCACCGACCCAGATAATAGGCCTTCCGGGGCATGGAGAATGCGGCTGTAGAAGGCTCCTCCCGCTTCAACTCGAGGAGTTCCTGCCGGAGTTCCTGGGAGAGCCGCTCGTCCGCATCGAGAGAGAGGATCCAGGGAAAGGATGCTCGGGAATTGGCATGGTTCTTTTGATCGGCGTAGTTCGTCCACTCCCGAAGGAAGAAACGGTCGGTATATTTTTTGGCGACCTGGGCCGTATCGTCTGTGCTGTGACTGTCAACGATCACGATCTCATCGGCGATCCCCTCCACGCTCTTGAGCGCGGCCTCCAGCCGGTCGGCTTCATTGTAGGTGATGAGGACAACGGAAATATCCATGCTTATATTCGGTCCCGGGTAGGGCTATATTACCATACTTGCGTTCAAAATGTCATGGATCACTCCCGTTAAGGCTCTCCCCTGGCTTGAGTTTGGGGAGGAAGTGCGTTACTGTGTATGCGGCAATTTAAAACGCATGAAAACGGCCGAGCGATACCTCTCCTTCTCCCTCCTGGGACTCCTCGCCTTGGGTTTGAGTTTCTGCCTGTATGCCTATAAAGACGCGGGGATGGGCTACTCTATCCTCGAGCACGGTTTTCAACCTCAGGCCACCTTCGTCCTGGTCTGGTTCATAGCGGCTGCCTCTGCGCTGATCCTGTTCTGGCTCGTGCTGCCGCGGGCCGAACAAAGTCTCCTACATGTAAAGCTCGAAACCCTGCAGAAGGAGAACCTGGCCTGTCTCACTCCGGCCGCAATGGGCCTGTTCATCCCATTGATGTTGAATCACTACCTCACGGCAGCCGACTTCCTCGACCGCCTCCGCCTGTTGACCGCAGCCATGCTGGCGGGCTTTCTGGTCCTCAAGGGGCTCCAGTATCACCGCCATCTCAAGGGCCGTCAAATCTGCGAAGGTGTTGTTGAGCGGTTCTCGCGCATGTCGCAGAAAAAGCGGCTCTGGGTGCTCTTCCTTGCGGCCTTCCTGACCTATAATCTGGGTGCCGCCATCCTGGTCTCCGGGGGGCGTGCATTTTCTGGAGACGAGCCCTACTACCTCCTGACAACAGACAGCCTGTACCAGGATATGGACATCAACCTCTCCGATCAATACGGAGAGGGGGACCATGTCCATTTCTATCCCCCCGAGCTCTATCCCAATGTGAGGCTCCGGGCTTACGCCCGCTTCGGCCACAAGGGAGAAGGCCACATCTACCCGATCAACCAGCCAGGGGTATCGGCCCTCGTCCTCCCCTGGTATGCCTTGAGCCAGCTTTTCAAGGGACGTGTACTCATTTTCCTGATCCGGAGCAGCCTGACCCTTTGGGCGGCACTTTTGGGGATCCAGGTCTATCTGCTTTTCACTCAGCTCTGGCGGAATGAAAAACTGTCTCTGCTCCTATGGTTCCTCTATTCCTTCACCGTGCCCGTTTTCTTTTTCGCGTTCCATGTCTATCCGGCCATCCCTATCACGCTGTTTTCCGTCTACATCTTCCGCAAGGCCACGGGCCCCGATCCTCCCACCCGCTTCGAGTATGCCCTCAGCGGATTCCTGCTGGCCCTGTTCCCCTTCTTCGGGCTCAAATACAACATGATCTTCTGGCCCCTGCTGCTCATCGCCGCCTATTTATTCCTCCGCAACCACAAAGCAGGGAGTCGGATCCTCCTGTTCCTGGCCTTCCCCCTGGCCGGCCTGGCCGCATTCTACTTCTACGTCTATCATCTCTACGGGACATTCAATCCCATTGCCATCTACGAGGGCGTCCTGACCCCGGACAAGATTCAGAATTTCCAGGACGTCATGCGGGACACGCCCCTCATGCTGCGCATCGATTCCTTCTTGGACTACTTCCTGGATCAGAGGGACGGGCTGCTCCTCTACGCCCCCTGGTACCTGTTCGCCCTGGCCGGTTTCATCGAGATGTTTCGACGTGCCCGTGCCAGCCTGATCACCTTCGTCCTCCTGGCCGGTCCCTTTCTCTTTAACTATGCCTTTTTCGCCCACAGGCAGGGGTCCAGCCCGCAGGCCCGAGTGCTGACTCCCCTCTCCTGGATGGCGGTTGTCGCAATAGGATATTTCCTCCTCCACAACCGCAAGAGGGTGTACACTCTGCTGTTCAGAGGATCCGTGATCCTGAGCTTCGCGTTGGTATTCCTGCTGCTCCGGAATCCCTCGTTCCTCTATCAGCCCACCACACACAAATACGCCTTCCGGGGATCCGAATTGTTTATCTCTCTCAGCAACCTCCACTTCTACCTCCCCGACCTCCTTCCTTCGTTCCTGAAGCTCGACAATCTGGCGCACATCCCCAACTATGTATGGCTGGGCCTGATCCTCGCCTTCGCCGTTGGATATGCTGTCAAGGGAGACCTCAGGGTCCCACAGGGCCGTTCCTTTCAGACAGCCTGTGTCTGGATCTGCCTCATACTCTTTTTCGCGGCCTTCTGCCTCTTTCCCCGCCCTGTGTTGCTGTCCTCCCAGAACGCGGCCTTCAGCTCCGGCGAGAGGCTCGCATTCTATACCCAGGATCACAACATCCGCATGACCGGCCCGGGGACCTTCGAGCTGACCGGCTGGAACCGCTCCTATGACCTGTATTTTACATCCTGGAGGCCGCTCCGCTCCCTCAAGCTCACCTTCGGACCGGGGAAGGGGGAGACCGCGGCCAAACTGGATCTCTTCGATGTGCCCCTGTTCTCCGGGCGCGTGTCCGATCGCCGGGAATCCCTCCAGTACGCGGACCCACCTCTATACCGTTATCGGAACACCAACCTCTTTCTGCTCCGGATCACGCTCCAGGACGCTCCCCCGGAGTCCCCCGAAGGGATACCCTTCGAGCTTGTGGTAACACCGCGAAATTGAGATGGCCGCAGAAAGCCTGACTCACCCCGAAGCGGAGATCACAAGGGAGGTCCTGGAGGCCGTCACCCAGGCCTGGGGCCTCAGCTTGCGGCGGCCGCGACCCGACATCGATATCGCCGGCAGCCCGGAACGCTGTGCCTATCGCATGGTCTTGGAGGACATGAGCGGCCGGCTCTATATCGTGGAACGCTTCTCTCCCGAAATGGTCCCGCATAAACGCCTCATCGCGGAGACACTGGACCACCTCCATCGGCACGGTGTCCCCTGCCTGCAGGCCTACCTGCCCAGCCTGAACCGGGACTCCATCGCAAACCTACCCGAGGGAGATTGGCAGGTCATTCCCTTTGTGGAAGGCATCGAGCTCGATCGGCCCGACTATGTGTTCGACGGGTGGAGGGGCCGTGTCCTGGCCGATTTCCTGTGTTCCCTGAGGAACGCCTCCGGGGATATCCCAGGATTCTCTCACGAACAGCCCTTTTCTCTGCCATCTTTCATCGGAGAATTCAAGGAAAGCCTCGGGCAGCACGATCCGGACATCCTCCGGCGTGTGGAACCGGTTTTCGTCCGCCTCCAGGCGGGCTTTTTTCCGGTTCATGAAGAACTGCCCGTTTCTTTCTGCCACGGAGACTATCATCCCCTGAACGTTGTCTGGTCGGAGAATGGCATCGCCGCTGTCATCGACTGGGAATTCCTGGGCCGCAAGCGCGACCTCTACGATACCGCCAATCTGATCGGCTGCATCGGAATGGAGCTGCCCCAGGGATTGACCGGCGACCTCGTGTTAACTTTCCTGAAGCGGCTCTATCAGGCTGGCTTCATACCTCAACAGGGTGCGGAGCATCTCTTCGATTTTGTCCTGGCCCTGCGGTTCGCCTGGCTCTCCGAATGGCTGCATAAATCAGACCGAGAAATGGTGGAACTGGAATGTGTTTACATCTCCCTTCTCAGCGACAATCGAGAAATCCTGCAGAGGTCCTGGGGGATATGAAGCCGGCAGGAGAATGCCAACCCGGCCGGTTGAGCTGCGACTAATCAAGTGTTGAAAACATACACGCGAGATGTGAAGGAGCCATGATCGACACAGGGTATGGCCGGGAAGACGAAGTCCGCTCTACCCGTCCATCCACACGGCTCTCCGGTCACAGCGCCACGATCCTGAGCTGGGGGGCCATCATACTGATCCTGCTCCTGGCCGGAGCCTGCGCCCGCCAACCTCGTGTGACCACCGAGGCCCCGGCTCCTGAAACGGAACGTTCCCGTGCTGGATTCACCATCCAGGTCGGGGCATTCCGGGACCTGGGCAATGCCGTCCGCCTCGCCCGGTCCCTGACGGAATTCGGGCTCAATGTCTACTACTTCAAACACGAATCCGGGCTTTACAAGGTGCGTTTCGGGGATTTTTCAGACAGGAGCTCGGCAGAGGAAATGGCGGAGCGGGCCCGGGCCCGAGGAGTCATCGCAGAGTTCTATATCGTCAGTCCAGAGACCTTGGCTGTAGCGAAGGAGCCGGAGCTCGGGACGGGCTATCTGCGAAACGAGATCGTGATCCGGGCGGAGAGCTTCTTGGGCATACCCTATCAATGGGGGGGCACAACCCCCGAGAACGGTTTCGACTGCAGCGGTCTGACCATGGCCGTCTACAACCTGGTGGGCCTGAACCTGCCCCGCACATCCCATGCCCAGTTTTTCACGGGCACGCACGTTTCAGAGGGACAGTTGGGCCGCGGCGACCTGGTCTTTTTCCGCACCTCCAACAGTCAACGCGTGACCCACGTGGGGATCTATACCGGGGGAGAGAGTTTTATCCACGCTCCGGGGAAGGACAAACGCATCCGGGTGGACTCCCTGAACTCCTCCTATTTCCGGCCCCGCTTCGCGGGTGCCCGGACCTTCCTGAAATAGCCCCTCTATTCCGGGAGCAGAGCTGATCCCACCGACGCAGCCACTGTGTTCACCGCCGCGGGTAGGCGTTGAGGGTCAGGTCAAGTTCCCGGGGGAACCCCTGGGCCAGCTTCTCATGAGCCAGGGCGGCCACCATGGCCGCGTTGTCCGTACACAGCTCGGGGGAAGGGACGTAGCCGGGGACACCCTGTCGGGACGCCAGATCCAGGAACTGGGCCCGCAGCTTTGTGTTCCGCGCGACTCCTCCACACAGGATCAGGGAGTTCGGATCGAAATCGTTGAGGGCCCGCTCCAGGTTGTGCAGCAGGGTCCTGATCACGGCCGCCTCGAAGCTGGCGATAAAATCCAGGAAATCAGCGTGCGACCGGGTGAGGCCCAGCTTCCGGATCAGACGTAAACCTGCGGTCTTGAATCCGCTGAAGCTGAAGTCCAGACTGCCGTCGGACATGTGCGGCCGTGCAAAGGCGAAGCGATCCGGATCGCCCTCCCCCGCCATCCGGTCGATGATGGGGCCGCCGGGATAGCCCAACTCCAGGAACTTGGCGATCTTATCCAGGGCTTCGCCGGCGGCATCGTCCCGCGTCTTGGCGATCACCCGGAATTGCAGGGGTTCCTCCACAACATAGAGCGAGGTGTGTCCCCCCGAGACCAGGAGGGCCAGGATAGGATAGGTGATGCCGCGGTTCTCGATAAAGGCAGAATAAACATGGGATTCCAGGTGATCGACCGGGACCAGGGGCCTGTCTTGAGCATAGGCCAGCCCCTTGGCAAAGGAGAGCCCGACCAAGAGGGAGCCGATCAGCCCTGGTCCCTGGGTCACGGCAAAAGCATCCACCTCACCGACAGCCAAACCGGCCCTCTCCAGGCTTTCGTTCACCACGAACGCGATGGAACGGATGTGTTGCCGGGACGCCAGTTCCGGAACGATCCCCCCATACGGCGCATGGACCTCATCCTGAGAGAGCACCACATTGCTGTGCAGGCGGAGGTCCTGATCCACCACGCTCGCGGAGGTCTCATCGCAAGATGTCTCTATTCCCAGGATCCGCATGGCTGTGTCCTATTCGGAGCCCCGCAGGGCCTCCAGTGAATCCTCGAAAGGCGGGAAGGCGATTCCGCGTTCCGTGATGATTGCCGTGATGAAGCGGGCGGGCGTTACATCAAAGGCCGGATTCTTCACTCGGACCTGGGGGGGTGAGATGAGGCAGTCTCCGACTCGGCGCACCTCGTCCGGGTGGCGCTCCTCGATGGGGATCTGGCCTCCCCCGGTCAGGGAGAAGTCGATCGTGTTCATGGGCGCGGCGATGTAAAAGGGGATGCCGTTTTCCCGGGCCAGGACCGCCGCGGTATAGGTGCCGATCTTGTTGGCCGTGTCCCCGTTGCTTGCGATCCGGTCGGCCCCGGTCACCACCAGCGAGATCTCGCCCCGCTGCATGAGAAAGCCCGCCATGTTATCCGTGATCAGCACTACCGGGATACCGTCCTTTTCCAGCTCCCAGCAGGTCAGGCGGGCACCCTGGAGGAGTGGGCGGGTCTCGTCGGCATAGACCTGGATATCCGGATGTTCCGCAAATGCGGCACGCACCACACCAAGGGCCGTCCCATAGCCGGCCGTGGCCAGCCCCCCGGCATTGCAGTGGGTCAGGATGGTCTGCCCAGCCTGAACGAACGTTTTGCCCCATTCACCGATCCTCCGGCACATCTCTACGTCTTCCCTGTCGATGGCCTGCGCCCGGTCCAGCAGGGCCTTCTGGAGCCCCTCGAGCCCGGAGTCCCGGTGAGCTTCGAAGGTGGCCTTCATCTGCTCCAGGGCCCAGAACAGGTTGCGTGCCGTGGGACGGGTCTCCTCCAGCCTCCGGTAGATCTGGGCAAATCCGTCATCCCATTCGCTCCCATCCGGCCAGTTGAGGACCCCCAGCACGATTCCGTAAGCGGCCGCCACGCCGATGGCGGGGGCGCCCCGGATGACCATGGTCTCGATGGCCCGGGCCACCCGCTCGTGATCCCGGCACTCCACATACACCTCTTCCCCGGGGAGTCGGCGCTGATCGATCATCACGACCCGGTCCTGTTTCCACTCGATCGTCGGCTTCATGATAGACCTCTGCTTCACTATAACGATTCGCACCCCGGGAGTAAAGAAGTTGGGGAGATCAGAATCGGGCGGAGGGGCTCAGGGGCCGCATTCAGGCGGCTCACTTGATCTTGAGGAGCACCATGAAGGCTTCCTGCGGGATCTCCACCTGGCCTACTTTTTTCATGCGCCTCTTGCCGGCCTTCTGTTTTTCGAGGAGTTTCATCTTCCTTGTGTAATCTCCGCCGTAGAGCTTCGCCAGCACATCCTTCCGATAGGCCTTGACAGACTCGCGCGCGATCACGCGCTTGCCCAGGGCAGCCTGCAGGGACACCTCATACTGCTGGCGGGGGATGGTTTCCTTCAGCTTCTGGACCAGGTTTCGGCCCAGGGCATAGGCTTTTTCCCGGTGCACGATCAGGGACAGCGCATCGACGGGCTCCCGGTTGATGATGATGTCGAGCCGGACCAGGTCCGCCTCCCGAAAGCCGGCAAACTCGTAGTCCAGGGATGCATAACCTTGAGAAAGGGACTTCAGCTGGTCATAGAAATCGAACACAATCTCGTTTAAGGGAAGGAGGTAGGTGAGGAAGATGCGCTGGCTGGAGATGTATTCCATCTTCTTCTGCTCTCCCCGCCGTTTCTCCAGGAGCTTAAGCACCGCGCCCAGATAGCGGTCGGGAGTCAGGATCATGGCCTCAAGGACAGGCTCGGCGATGGACTGGAACTCGGAAGCGGGTGGCAGCTGGGCGGGGCTTTCGATCTCGATCACAGAGCCGTCCATCCGGGTCACCCTGAAGCTCACGTTGGGCGCCGTCGTGAGCACACTCAGATCGAACTCCCGCTCCAGGCGCTCCTGGATGATCTCCCGGTGCAGGAGTCCCAGGAAGCCGCAGCGGAAGCCCATCCCCAGGGCCGGTGAGTTTTCGGGATCGAAGCGGAAGGAGAAATCGGTCAGCCGCAGCTTTTCCAATGCCTTGCGTAACGTTGCCACTCCGGAGGCGGCCGTCGGATACATGCCGCAGAATACCATGGGCTTGGCCTCCTTGAATCCAGGGAGCGGGGTGGGTGTCTGGCGGCGGACATGCGTGATGGTGTCTCCGATGCGGGCATGGCCCAGCTCTTTGATCCCTGCCATCACATAGCCCACCTCTCCAGCCATGATGCGGTCGCTCTTCTGGAGTTTGGGGGTCAGGAATCCCACTTCCTCGACCTCATAGGCAGCGTTCAGCGACATCAGCTCGATCCGGTCCCCGACCGTAAGCTCCCCGTCATAGACGCGGGCCAGGATAACCACACCGCGGTAGGTATCGAACCAGGAATCGAAGAGCAGGGCCTTGAGCGGAGCCCCGGGATCGCCCTGCGGTGCCGGGATTTGGTCCACGATGCGCTCGAGCACTTGATCCACACCTGTCCCCAGTTTGGCGCTGACCAGGAGCGAGTCCTCTGCATCGATCCCGATGATGTGTTCCACCTGTTCCATCACGGATTCGGGCTCGGCCTGCGGGAGATCAATCTTATTGAGGACCGGAATGAGCACCAGGTCGTTCTGGAGAGCCAGGTAGGTGTTCGCCAGGGTCTGGGCCTCTATCCCCTGAGAGGCATCGATGACCAGGAGCGCCCCCTCACAGGCGGCGAGGCTGCGGGAAACCTCATAGGAGAAATCGACATGACCCGGCGTGTCGATCAGGTTGAGTATGTACTCCCGCCCATCGGGTGAGGCATACCGGAGTCGTGCCGTCTGGGCCTTGATGGTGATGCCCCGCTCCCGCTCGAGCTCCATGGTGTCCAGGACCTGGTCACGAAACTCCCGCTCAGAGACCGCCCCCGTCTTCACCAGCAGGCGGTCGGCCAGGGTCGACTTGCCATGGTCGATGTGGGCGATGATCGAAAAGTTCCGTATATCTTTCATAGTAAACAGCATAGTATAGCACGACCGGGCCCGGGGATAAGAGGAATCTTGACTTTTAGCAGGGACTCGAGTACCGTGGGAAAGGTATTTGTGGAGGTATTCATGTTTTTATTCGGACCACTCGGCTTGCCGGAAATGCTCCTGATCCTGGCGATCGTCGTGATCATCTTTGGTGCCCGCCGCCTGCCCGAGCTTGGAAAATCATTGGGCCAGGGCATCACGAACTTCAAAAAATCCATGTCAAAAGATGAAAAAGAACAGGACGGCGACGAAGATAAATCTGCGGACAAGGATTAGCTTCGCTCCTCCCGGGATTGTATGAAGCGCACGCTGGAAAGCTTTTCCCATAAAAGACTGGAAAAAGAAAAGGAGCTGTCACAAAAGCTCCAACTGCTCAAGGATAAAAGCCAGGCCCTTGCTGCCCTTCACGACACGCTGAAGGAATATCCGTCCCCCTCTCTCCTGAAAGAATCCCCTCAAAAGGGTCAAAACGCCCCCGACTCCCGCAGAAAAACCCCTATGTTCGGGCGTCCGGGAAAGGTCGATGAGTCTCCCCCACCGGACAGCATCACAGAACTGGCGGCCGCTCTGCAAAGGCTCCAGTCGGCCATGCAGAGCCAGCTTGAGCTCAGCCAGGATACCATCGCCGCACAGCTGGACCTGGCCCGGACCCAGGACGAGCTCATGGAGGCCAGGGACAGGGAATGGGATGCCCTGGGCAGCAACCATGTGAACATGATCTTCAAAAGCCTGGAGTGGCGCATCGACAAGCTGAGGGCCGGCTGCGATGACGCCGTGCTGCTCATGAAGAACTACGTCCAGCTGCGGGAGCAGCTGCAGAGGCTGCTCGCAACCCTAGAGGAGCAAGAGCTCCCCACTCCCGCCGCAGTCCGATCTCTGGCCGCCCCCCTGGAAGACATCCCCTACGCCGGATTCGAAAACCGGCACCGGGGATCCGACCAGGATGTCAAGGCCCAGCAGGAGGGCTTCCTGCCCTTCTTCCAGACAGACCGGACCGTCCTGGACCTGGGATGCGGGCGGGGAGAGTTTCTGGAGCTGCTCTCACAGAACAATATCCCGTGCGAAGGCATTGACCTCAACGAACAGATGATCGCAGCCTGCCGGGAGCGGGGACTCGAGTGCCGCAGAGGAGACATCCTGGAGTCCCTGGCTGCTTACCCGGACGGCAGCCTGGGCGGCATCTTCTCCTCGCAGGTTGTGGAGCACCTGCGGCCCGACTACCTCAGGCGCCTGGTCGACCTAGCGTTCGCAAAACTCGCTCCTTCCACACACCTGGTCCTCGAAACCCTCAACCCGACATCGGTTTTCGCGCTGGTCCACGTGTACTTCCTGGACATGACCCACCAACAGCCGATCCACCCCCGGGCGCTGGAATTCCTGCTGGGAAGCGCCGGTTTCGACCAGGTAGAGATCCGCTACTCCTCCACCCTGGACGAGCAGGCCCTGCAGACCCTCCCATCCGAGAACGAAGCTTCCGCCCTGCTGAACAAAAATCTGGACAAGCTCAACCAGCTGCTGTTTTCACCGGTAAACTATGCCGCCATCGGAAGCAAAGGCTGATCCGGCTCCTTCGATTTTGACATCCCCCACCGCCTGTGATATGTATCATTGTCTGAATTCCGAAGCCAGTGGCGGCCCTTACACCGCTGCCGCTGCCGGAAGGCCGTATCCATGCAGTCCATCTCAGCTCGCCGCCTACCCAAACAGCAGATCCGTGTGATGTTCGACCGGGCCCGCGAACTGGAGCGGACAGGGCGCAAGATCATCCACCTGGAGATCGGTCGGCCCGATTTCGACACACCGCCTCACATCGTCGAAGCCGCCATCCGGGCACTCCGAGAAGGAAAGCACCACTATGCGGCCAACGCGGGCATCATCGAGCTGCGCCGTGCGGTCGCTGACAAATACAGGTCCGAATACGGGCTGTCCTATGACCCGGGCGCGGAGATCGTGATCACCAACGGAGTCGCCGAGGGCATCTTCCTGGCTGTCAATGCTCTCCTCGATCCAGGAGACCAGGTCCTCATCCCGGATCCCCGCTGGGTCAACTATGCCCCGGATGCCTTCACGGCCCTGGCAGAGCCTATCAGCTACTCTCTGTTCGCTGGAGCGGGCTTCCAGCCCGATCCCGAGGAGGTCGCAAGCCTGATCACGCCGCGCACGCGCATGCTGGTCCTGGCCAGCCCCTCCAATCCCACGGGAGGAGTGATCGGGCCGGATGTACTCGCACGGCTCGCTCGCCTGGCCGTGGAGCACGACCTCGTGGTGGTGAGCGACGAGATCTATGAGAAGATCATCTACCCTCCTGCCCTCCATACTTGTGCGGCATCGGTCGACGGGCTGCGAGAGCGCACGATCATCTTGAACGGCCTCTCAAAGTTCTATTCCATGACCGGTTGGAGGCTGGGCTTCGCAATGGGGCCGCAGACGCTCATCGACCCGATGCTGCGTTACCATCAGTACATGATCACTTCCACGAACACATTTTCCCAGTGGGGCGGAGTGACGGCGCTTCAGGGCGATCAGGGCCCCTCACTGGCCATGGTGGAGGAATTCCGGAAGCGCCGCGATTTCATCGCGGATGCCGTGAACAGGCTCCCAGGCTTCTCATGCACGAAGCCCGCGGGCAGCTTCTACCTCTTCCCTTCGATACAGGGAACCGGGCTTTCCGGAAACGAGCTTTCCCAACGGCTGTTGGAAGAGGCCGGCGTGGCCACTGTGGCCGGTGAGCATTTCGGCGCCAGAGGGAGAGGCCATATCCGCATCTCCTATGCCAACTCGCTGGAAAACCTTAGGGAAGCGGTCGACAAGATCCAGGTTGTAGTCCGTACGCTGTGATCCAGCTCCCGCGGTGAGAGTGCTACGGGAGGAGCGGCAGAGCAGCGGACGCTCAAATACACGAAGAGAAACGGAGGAACATATGCGGCTCTCACATCGAACCCTGATACTGTCCCTATTTTGCCTGACCCTGTTGATGGTAGGCCTGAGCGGAGTCCCCCTATCGGGCCAGGCCGGGATCACGACCCCCAAGGAATTTTTCGGTTACAACATAGGCGACGACTATTTCCTGGCTTCCTACACACAGGCTAAAGCCTATTGGGAAAAACTGGCAGGAGAGTCCGATCGCATCGTACTGCAGGAGATCGGGACCACGGAGGAAGGCCGGACCATGGTCATGGCCATCATCACGTCCCCTGAGAATCACAAGAACCTGGACCGCTTCCAGGAGATCGCACGAAAACTCGCTTTAGCCGAGGGCCTGACAGATGACAAGGCCCAAGCTCTGGCACAGGAAGGCCGCGCTGTGGTCTGGATCGACGGGGGGCTGCACGCCACCGAAGTGGTCGGCGCGCAGCAGGAGATCGAGCTGGCCTTTCAGATGGCCAGCAGAAGCGACCGGGAGACGCTGCGCATCCTGGACAACGTCATCCTCCTGGCAACCTTCACGAATCCCGACGGCATGGATATGGTGAGCGAGTGGTACATGAAGGAATCCGATCCGGAGAAGAGATCCTACCGCGGGCTGCCCCGGCTGTACCAGAAGTACGTGGGCCACGATAACAACCGGGATTTCATGCTGGTCAGCCAGAAGGAGAGTGAAGTCGTCGCCCGCATCCTCTACCGGGAATGGTACCCTCAGATCGTGTACAACCACCACCAGACCGGGCCGGCCGGAGCCGTGCTGTTCGCGCCTCCCTTCCGGGAGCCGCACAGCTACAACTTCGATCCGCTCCTTGTCATGGGGATCACCACCGTGGGAAACGCCATGCACAGCCGCTTCGCCGCCGAGGACAAACCCGGCGCAGTCATGCGGGAGGGGGCCGGATACCAGACCTGGTGGAACGGCTGCCTGCGCTGCACGCCGTATTTCCACAACATGATCGGCATCCTGACCGAGATGATCGGAAGCCCCACCCCAATGGAGGTGCCCTTCATCCCGGATAAACACCTGCGCAGCGGATCTTATCCCTATCCCATCGAGCCGCAGGAGTGGCACCTCCGCCAATCCATAGACTACTCCCAGACCGCCAACCGGGCCATCCTGGACCTGGCGGCCAAGCTCAAGGAAGACTTCCTGTTCAACATCTACCGCATGGGAAAAAACTCCATCGAGCGCGGAAGCCGGGATTCCTGGACCATCAACCCACGCCGGATCGAGGCGGTCAAGGCAGCCCTCAAGGAGAGAAAGGCCGAGATGACCGGGAGCGGCCGCTCCCGGGGATACCCGGTCGAGCTCTTCCATGATGTGCTCCATGCTCCCGCGAGCCGCGATCCCCGCGGCTACATCCTGTCCGCAGACCAGCCCGACTTCCTCACGGCCGGCAAGTTCGCCAATGCCCTGATCAAGAACGGTGTATCCGTATTGCATGCCACAAAGGATTTTTCGGTAGAAGGCAATGACTACCCACGGGGCTCGCTGGTGGTCAAGACCGCTCAGGCCTTCCGCCCCCACGTCATCGACATGTTCGAGCCGCAGGTATATCCCGAGGACCGTGCCTATCCCGGCGGTCCCCTCCGCGCTCCCTATGACAGCGCCGGCTACACGTTGGCCTATCAGATGGGCGTGGAATTCGATCGCATCCTCGACGCATTCGACGGGCCCTTTGAGGAACTCGAGGACATGTTCATCCCGGAGGCGGGCCGCATCGAAGGCAGCGCCCGACCCGCCGGCTACCTCCTGAGCCATCAGGTCAACGACGCCTTTACGGCCGTCAACCGCCTGCTCAAGGCCGGAGAGAAGGTCAGCTGGCTCACTCAGGCCATCTCTCACGACGATCTGCGCTTCCCGGCCGGCACCTTCTACATCCCTGCCGGCGCTTCGACCGCAGCCCGGATCCGGGAACTGTCCCGGGACATCGGCCTCGACTTCGCAGCCGTGGCCTCGCAGCCTCCCGGAACAAACATGAATCTCAAGCCTGTCCAGATCGGGCTGTGGGACCGCTATGGAGGCTCCATGGATTCTGGTTGGATCCGCTGGATCCTGGAGCGGTTCGAATTCGATTTCAAGGTCGTGTATGCGCCCGAACTGGATGCCGGGGACCTCAAGGAGAGCTTCGATGTCCTTATCTTCGTCCGTGGGGGCATACCCGCGGCCCGTCCCGGCACATCCAGCCGGACCTCGCGGTATGGCAGCACCGATCCTGAATCGATACCCGAGGAATACAGGCACATGCTGGGGAGCATCACCGCCGAAAAGACCATCCCGCAGCTTAAGGAATTCATGGAACTAGGGGGCTCCATCCTCACCATAGGGAGCTCCACAGGCCTGGCCACCCACTTGGGCCTGCCGATCGCAAGCGCGCTAACCGAAAAAGGGGATGACGGCAAGGAGAAGAATCTCTCCGCCACCAAGTATTTCGTGCCTGGGTCTGTCCTGCGTGTACGGGTAGACAACACGCATCCCCTGGCTCACGGAATGCCTCCAGAGGTTGATGTCTTCTTCAACCGCAGCCCTGTTTTTCGCTCCACGGCCAAAAGCTCGGATCAGACGGTCCTCCCGGTCGCCTGGTTCGATGACATCACGCCTCCCCTTCGAAGCGGACTGGCTCTCGGCCAAGAGTATTTGAAGGGCGGGCAGGTAGTGCTTGAGGCCCGGATTGGACGCGGACGGTTGTTCATGTTCGGCCCCGAGATCACATTCCGCGCACAGCCTCACGGGACATTCAAGTTCTTGTTCAACGGCATCTACTACGGAGCGAACGGAACAAAATAGAAGGGGAATCGCCTTTGGACTTTTGCTGTAGCACGCGTCAAGCCGCCACAGGAGCCCCCTCCTCATGAGGTGGTGGTTCAGGCGGCCCCTCTACCTGCAGATCTTTATCTGTATCCTCCTGGGTGTCATCCTGGGCTATGCGCTCGGCCCCCGGGCTGCCGCCATCAAGCCGATCGGAGACATCTTCATCCGGCTCCTCAAGATGCTCATCGTTCCCCTGACATTCTTCACACTGATAAGCGGGATGACGAGGCTGGAAGACCTGAGATCCTTTCGCTCGCTGGGCGGCATGATCATCCTGTACTACGGCCTGTCTTCACTGATCGCGGCAGCGCTGGGCACCGTAACGGCCCTGATCGTCAAGCCCGGTCAGGGGGCCACCGGGCTCCTGACCATGGGAGAGGAGGCCCCGGTCCAGGCCGCCGACTTCAACCTGATCGACAACCTGGTCTCCTGGTTCCCGGACAATCCCATCAAGGCGATGACAGAGGGGCACATGCTCCAGATCATCGTGTTTTCCATCATCGTGGGCATGGGGCTGCTGGCCATGGGGACAAAGGCCCGCGGCCTCGTCAAGTTTTTCAACGATGGCGCCGAACTCATGATCACCATCACCGAATTCGTCATGAAAACGGCTCCCTATGGGATCCTGGCCCTGGTCGCCAACATGGTGGCCTCGCTGGGGACCGAAATGCTGGCCGAGGTGGGCCGGTTCCTGATCGCGGACTATGCCACACTCCTCATCCTCCTGGTGGTGATCTACCCGGCTATCCTCATCTTCCTGGGGAGGCTGGCTCCGCTCCGATTCTACCGCAACATCGCACCGGCCATGCTGGTGGCCGGGAGCACGACCTCGAGCAGCGCCACGCTGCCGGTGTCCATGGCGGTCGCAGAAGACAACCTGGGTATCCCGGAAAAGGTCTGGGGATTCACTCTGCCCCTCGGGGCCACCATCAACATGAACGGCATGGCGGCCGCCATCGGGGTGATCGCCGTGTTTGCATCGCACCTGTACGACATTCCGCTTACCCCCGCACTGCTCTTCCAGTTCATTTTCCTGGGCCTGGCGCTTTCCATCGGAACGGCCGGCATCAAGGGCGGCGGGATCGTGATGTCCGGCGTCCTGCTGCAGACCCTGAACATGCCCCTGACCCTGATCCCCCTCCTCGCCTCCCTCTGGCCGATCCTGGACATTGGCCACACCGTATGCAACGTCACGGGAGACCTGGTGGGCACCACGCTCATAAGCTCCCGGTCGGGCATGCTGGATGGGAGCGTTTATTCCGGACACAACCAAGCATCCGTTAATGACACCGAGTGAACCAGCGCCGGTCGGGCCGTGATACTACGGAATATTAAGTAATTAAAAAGGAGATGGACATGAAGAGAAGAATCCACATGAGCTCGCCGGCTGCCGCCCTTCTGGTCCTGGCAGCTGTATTGATCCTGCTGACCCCGTCCCTGCAGGCTGAGGAGGGTACACCAAAATTCGAGGAAAAATATCTCCTGCCGCCGCAGGAAGTCCAGGACATCCTGACCGCAGACATGCACTTCGACACACTGAATGCGCTGGGCCCGGATGGGGAACATTTTATGATCCCGGTAAACGGTGAGTTCTCCACGCTGAAGCTCATGACACAGCGGACGCTCAGGTTGGGCATGCTCGAAATCTGCCCTGATGTAAACCGGGAGTGGAGACTGTCCACCTACGGTACGACCGGCGTGAAGTTCTTCTCGCTCGGCCGGAAGACGAGCTGGGAGGCAGAGATCCCCGAGAACACCTTCATCTCGGATATGACGTGGTCCCCCGACGGCAAGCAGCTTGTTTTCCTGGCCCACCTTCCACAAGGAACACAGGTCTGGCTCGCGGATGTCCGGGACGGGAGGACACGGAGTCTCAGCCCCGCCTGGGTCATGGCCTCCCTCCCGGCCGGCCGCGGCTTCGGCCGCGGGGCCCCCTCCGCCTCGCAGCGGCTTCAGTGGACCCCAGATGGTGGGATCCTCACGCTCCTCGTCCCCCTCGACAGGGGACCCGAGCCCCTGCCTCCAGCGGTCCCTGATGCACCACTCATCCGGCGCACACGCGAGAAGGCCTCCCCCTCCTCGACCTATCCCTTCCTGCTCCGCACTCCCCACGACAAACAGATGTTCCTGTATTATACGACCTCACAGATCGCGCTCCTCATGCCCGGGAAGGAGCCGCGGCCCATCGGTGAACCCGGCATGTATCTGAGCGTTGCACTCAGTCCGGATGGAGACTACATCCTGGCTGAAAAACTCGTGGAGCCTCTCTCCTACATCACGAGCTACCAGAGCTACGGCAAAGAGCTTGTGGTCATGGACCTCAGTGGCCGCGTCCTCTCCACTATCCGCAAGACCCCGCTGCAGGAGGGCCGCTCCTCCGGAGGACCAAATCCCACAGCCGACCTGCCGCGGGATGTGACCTGGCGTCCCGACGGTAAGGGATTGTCCCTTCTCTGGAGAGAGCCTCGGAGCAAGGGAGAAAAGGACGGGGACGACCAGGACGAGGAACAGGAGGAGAGGAAAGACCGCCTGGTACTTCTGACTCCTCCCTTTGACATGGGGGATGCCAGGGCCCTGGTCACGAGCCTAAAGCGGTTCAGCCGGGTCTCCTATTCCCAGTCCGGAAGGTACGCCTTCGCCCGCCATTCCGGCCGGGGGGAAGACGGCCAGACCGGCACCGACATCGTGGCCTTCGACCTCACCCAATCTCCACCCCGGAAGCACATCCTGCTTGCGGATGTGGAGACGGATGATCCTGCCAAGCTCCCGGGGGATATCCTCACCCGGGCCTCATCCAACGGCGTGACCTATGCTCTGACGTCAAGCAGGGAGCGGGCCGTTTATCTTCAGGGACCTGGCTACAAGGAGGACTTCAAACCCCGGCCCTTCATCGACCGGGTGGAGATCGAGAACGGCACGACACAGCGGATCTTCGAGGGCATGGCGGACCGTTTCGAACAGCCGCTGGTCCCCCTGGACAGAGACCTCAAGGCCCTTGTGATCAGCCGAGAATCACGGACTGAATTCCCCAACAGCTATCTCTGGGAGGCGGGCGGCAGCCTGACCCGGCTGACAGACAACACAAACCCGTTTCCTCAACTGGCCGCGTGCCGGAGGGAAGCCTTCGAGTTCACCCGGAGGGACGGACTGACGATCCAGGCCACGATCGCGCTTCCGCCCGACTACAGGGACGGCCAGCGCGTCCCCGCTGTATTCTGGACGTATCCCCGGGAGTACGCATCTTTCAAGGATTATGCCCGGGCGGCCGCACGCAGCCGCAATCACAACGCGTTCCCCCGCCTGAATACGCGCAACGCCTCTGACATCTGGCTCACCCAGGGTTATGCGGTCGTGGTCCCGGATATCCCCATCATCGGCAAGGGGAACGCCGCCAACAACAACTTCATCGCCCACCTGGTGGACTCCATGTACGCCGCCATCCGCAAGGTGGATGCCCTGGGCTACGTGGATGTGGACCGTCTCGGCCACGGAGGCCACAGCTACGGAGCCTTTGCTACGGCCAACATCCTGGCCCGCACCCCCTTCTTCAAGGCGGGCATCGCAGGCGACGGGGCCTATAACCGAACACTGACTCCCATGACCTTCCAGCGCGAGCGCCGGTTGATCTGGGAGGCACAGGATGTGTATCTGGAGATGTCGCCCTTTTTCCAGGCTGACCACATCAACACGCCGCTGCTCATGTACCACGGAGCCCAGGACAACAACACGGGCACGTTCCTGATCCAATCCGAGCGGCTGATCCAGGCGCTGACCGGCCTGGGCAAGACCGCCGTCCTCTACATCTATCCGTTCGAATCGCACGGCCCCCGCTGCATAGAGACTTATATGGACATGTGGAACCGCTGGCTGGAGTGGTTCGAGACATATGTGAAAATCGGCAGCAAGTCATAGCCACTCGACCCCGGTCGGAGGGAGATGCCGACCCTCCGGCCGGGACATCTCATTTTTTAGTCTCCCGCCAAGTGAAACGGAAACGGGCGTGACCTTGTATTAAGAATATAGACCTGTTAATATTTCTTCCTGGGAGTATATCGGAAAATGCGATTGAAAACACACCTGATACGGCATGCATCCATGCTCATCCTGCTCTGTTTCATGGCCGTGATTTCCTGGGCGCAGGGTCCTACCGGCGTCCTGCGCGGCAAGCTCACTGACCAGCAGGGGCTGCCTCTCCCCGGGGCATCTATCTACCTGAGGTCAGACAAGATCATGGGCATCAAGACCTATATCACCTCGGACACCGGTGTGTTCCAGTTCGGGGCCCTCCTGCCCGGGGCCTATCAGCTCACACTGGAAATGCCGGGCTTCAAGACGGCCAAGATCGATGACATTATCGTGCATGCGGGCCGGACGATCAACCTCACCGTGCGCATGGAGATGACCGCGATCGAAGAGGAGATCGCCCTGGACATGGCCGTACCTACAATCGATGAGCAGGGAACGAAAGCCGCCACCATCATCGACCATGCCACACTGACACACATCCCCTTCCAGCGAGACCTGAGGGAAGCCATCAGCACCGCGGCGGGTGTGTTCCCCGATCTGATGGGCTATCCCCAGGCAACAGTCATCACCGGCGGATCCGAACGGGATGCTATCTACATCACCGACAGCCTGATGCTGCCTGATCCGCTGGCCTCCTCCTCAGCCCCAAGGGTCAACTATGACCTCGCGTACGAGATCGAAGTGGAGACGACGGGACACCCGGCAGAGGTCCCCAGCACCGAAGCCGGATACATCAATATCGTGACCCGTTCGGGAGGGCCGGGCGTCCGGGGGGAACTGCTGCTGAACCACACGAATTCAACCCTCATCGGAAGCCTGGATTCGCCTCAGGACCTGGCCGCCCAGAACATGAGCCTCCCGGCCAGTCGGGCCTACCTTTGGGACACATCCCTCTCGCTGTACGGCACTATGTACGGGGACCTTCTCCGATTCTACACCAACATAAGATACGCCACAGAGAAGAAGAATACTACCTTCTCGCCCTGGACGGATCCACTCGGAGTGGATCACCCCGACTACCAGGGCAAATACTCAGACAAGTCTGCATTTTTCCGGTTGACGGGGAAGTATCAGCAACAGATCAAATTCATCGGGACCGCCTCCTATGTACACCGGAGCTCTCCCGCCTATTCCGATTATTCCTCCTTCCGACTGCCCCAGGAGGCCTCAGCGCGGTTCGCCCCCAGCAAGAATATCCTCCTCACGGGCTGGCTCAATTATGCCATGAACCGTAAGACTTTTGCTGACATCAAGGCCAGCTATGTCATCCAAGACTCGAAGCTCCTTCTCAACGAAGCCGGTGCCGACAAGCCGAGCTATATCGATGAGGCCACGGGTTATTCCTGGGGGAGCGGCTCCGCCAACAACATGCAGAAGGTGACCCGGTTCATGGGCAGTGCCACCCTGGTCCACTTCAACGACCGGGTCCTGGGCGGGAACCAGAAATTCAAGCTGGGCATTGATTACGACAGTTTGTCCAGCGAGTGGGACGCCTGGAAATCGGACAATCTCATCGTATATTACAACAACGGCGATCCCTATTATTTTGGGCTCATCGAAAATTCCTCGGGAGAAGAGGTGGGAACCGGAAGGGTGGCCTTTTCCCTGTTGGGCCAAGCGCAGAAGAGCCTCCTCACCGGGATCGACATACAGCGGCTGGGCCTTTTTGTCCAAGACACGGTCACCGTCGCCGGGCGTGTGAGCTTCAACCTCGGGATCCGGTTCGACCGCAACACGGCCGACATCCGGGAGGGGCTCAAGGCACTCAGCGCTAATCCCATAGGATTCGAGTTGGGGGAGGTGTTCATCGAGCCCGTGACCGGGATCAATCCCTACTCCAACGGCACCTTTCCAGAATGGGACAAGGCCCTCGCCTGGAACAGCCTGTCACCCCGCCTGGGGATGGTCATCGATGTCCTCGGCAACGGCAGGATGTTGATCAAGGGTTCCTATTCCCGCTACCATGAACAGCTCAGGGCCCAGAGCGTCGTGCCCCTGGCCCCCGCTTATTTCGGCCGCAAGCACGAATTCTACTGGTTCGATGTGGACGGCAATCAGGAAGTGAACAGCGGAGATGCCTTCTTCCCCTTCCCGGAAGACTATCGCATCTACCATCCGGAGTATTGGTTCAACACGGTCGCGAAGGATGTCAAGTCGCCCTACGTCGACGAGTACATGCTGGGTATCGAGAGCGAGCCCCTCAAGGACTTTTCCATCCGAGTGAATTACGTCACCAAGCAAAAAAGGAGGGCCATCGAAGACGTCCTCTACAATATGGACACCGGTATCGAGTGGTACACTACGACCAAGGACACGGAAGGATGGTGGATCCCCTTCGACACCGTGGTCCCATCCGGCTCCGATGACTATGCCAATTCCGACCTCACCCTGTACTATCCCTCGGATACGGCACCCCCTCTGTTCTACCGCCTGAACAACGTCAGTGAGCTGAACAGGAACTACAAGGGCCTGGAGTTTGTATTCCGGAAGAGGATGTCCCACAACTGGCAGCTCATGGGATCGCTGGTCTACAGCAAGACGGTCGGCAACCTGGGCGTGGGGCCCCTGTACGGTACACCATTCTCACGCGCAGCCAACAGCCCCAACTATTTCGTCAACCAGGCTCAGGATTCGCCGCTGGATTACGACATCCCTCTGACCATAAGCCTCATGGGCACCTACCGCTTCCCCTATGACTTCTACCTGAGTTTTTATTACTCCTATCTGCGCGGATACATCTGGGCGCGGGATGTGACCGTGACCGCACCTTCCGACTGGGCGGAAGCGAACGGAGCCTTTGTCCTGCCCACACAGGTCTACACCGAACCCTATGGAACGCGCAGGTACGACTCCTACAGCAACCTCAACCTGAGGCTGGAAAAGGACTTTCGGACAGGCATCGGCCGGATCAAGGCCGCGCTGGACGTCTTCAACACGATGGGAGCCCGCTATCACCTCTATGATCTGAACGACGGGGGCTACTGGCTTCCCTCGGCAGAAGACAGCGCCGAGGGCGAGCGCATCCTCAACCCCAGCTACGGCCAGGGAGTCAACCTCAAAGGTGTGCGGGAATTCCGGCTCTCGCTGGGATACTACTTCTAACTCGCCTGGACTTCAGTCCAGCTTGAACGCCTTAACCTTGCGGGCCGTCGCCCCACCGGTCCGGTTGATCAACACGGCAAGGAGCCTGCTCGTTCCCTGACGCAGCAGCGGAGCGGCCTCCTCGATGAGGACTGCGACCTTCATCCGGTATACCATCCTCGGATCCTCCTGCAGGGCTTCCTCCTCTAATTCGAGCCGGAAGACCTCATCATGCTCCCAGATGAGCTCATCAGCAGGATTCCTGATCTCCAGGCGCAGGTCAAGGGATGTCTCCATCTTCCCACTTTCAGCCGAGAACCAGACGTACAGGAGGGGGACCATGACCTCCACCTCTCCTTCCACCTGATCGGTGCCGGCGGTCTGTTCGATCCTCACATCCCAATCGAAACTCAGTTCGCCTCCCGAATCGCGTGAAAACAGCTCCGCCTGGTCGGGGGTCCGGCCGAACTCGTGCATGTATTTGATGTTCAGATGCCGGAGCGGAGACAGGTCGAACGTGGCCAGGGTGAGGCGACCGGTGGGAAATTCGTCCACAAATACGACAGGGACGTTCCCATAGTACCAGATCTCACTGGACCTCCCGGTATCGTCAGGCGGCGTATTGGAGCGGTCCGTGGGGGGGCCGTAGAGCACATAGATGCGGCCCCGGTCTGTAAGGTATCCCTCCCCCCCTTCACCGAAGAACAGTTCGTCCGCCCTCTCCAAGCGGAAGAAGTACTCCGTCTTGAACTCATTATCTTCGGTTGTGGGATCGGGATCCCGGCTCAGCCAGAATTCTTCCCTGAATGCCGCCCTCTCCGCATCGGGAAGGCTCAGGAAGACCTTCCGCTCTTTGGACGATATGACATAGCTCACACGCTGGAGCCAGTCTCGATTCATTGGATCCAGCTTCTGTTCCAGGCGGTAGTAATAGCAGGAGACAACGCTCATCAGAACCAGGCTCAGTCCACACAGGAAACGCGCGGCCCTCATCGCTTCTCCTTGATGGACTCCACCAGCCTCGCGATGGCGGGCTGTTCAGCATCGATCTCCAGAGATCTTTCCCAGGCAGCCAGGGCCGCCTGCGCTCGCCCTCTCCGGTACTGGCATTCTCCCAGGGCATTCAGGAGAATCGTGTTCACGCCCACACTTTTCAGGGCCTGCTCATACACCTCGGCGGCGCGTGCCAGATCTCCCATGCCCTGCAGGGCACGCCCCAGAGCATAGAAGACCTCGAAAGAAGCAGCTCCCTCCCGTTCGAGAAGGGGTGAAAGCAGAGGCGGAACCCGGTCGTATTCTTCCTGGGCCAGGTAGACTCGAGCCAGTGAAAGTGCATAGAGAGGGTCTCCGGATTCCGTGACATAAGCCGTCTCCAGGTGTGTGCGTGCCTGCGCCAGGCTGCCGCTGCGGAAATACTGCGAACCGATGATGAAAGCATAGACCGGGTGACCGGCAGCCGCCAGCAGCTTGCTGTAGGTCCAGGGACGGGGGAGACTGGGGGCATGCGTGATGCCGAATTCCTCGGACCGCCGGAGGACTTCACGGCCGTCCACCAGGAATTGGATGTGGATCTCGTAGTGTGCCGGCGGGAGGTCCTGCAGAGGGATGCCTTCCGTTATGTCCGGGAGGTCCGGGTAGTCGGCCGGACGGCGCGTGATCTCCCTGATCCGCTCCTGGTCCCGGAACACGGTATACCGGATCTCACTCCGTGTACTATCCGCCTCCTCCAGCCCCAGGACCTGGAATGCCAGGACCAGCATGTCTTGCTGTGTGAACAGTCGATTGGCCTGGAAATAGACCTGGAAGCGTCCCGATTGAAACGGCCGCAGCTGCCCCTGAGGCGGACGGTTCTCGCGCATGCGGTAGCCCAGGAGTGGGGAGGTTAGCCTCAGCGCGCTGCCCTCATCAGGGATCGAGAGGCGGCTTTCCAGTGTAGCAAATTCTTTGGAGGCCTCATTCTTGACCAGCACCGACAGGCGGAACTGGCCGGGAATGAGCGGAAGCATGTCCCGGATGCTCACGGGACGTGAACGGATGCTTTTGATCTGTTCTCCATCAAATTGGAGGGGGATGGTCTTCTCGAACTGATGGATCACGTTTTCGTCCTCATCGGTGACCGTCCCGTTCAATGTCAGCACAGTGCTGTAACGGTCTCCCTGAGCGTGAACCGAGAGGCGCTCCGGCTCGATCGCATAGTGAACGAACTGGAGGCCGGATGCGTCTTCCCAGAGCTTCACCAGAGACTCGCTCTCAATATAGTTCGTGGAATATTCCACCTCAACAATGTCTTTGTATTCGAGGAATTTTCGTGCGTAGCGGTCCTCCACCTCGCGCTGCGGAGTGGATTCGATCCGGTTGACCAGCAGGTCCGAGGACAGGGAGGGCCGCCCCTGCTGGAGCGCGCCCTCGCCGGGAAGCAGGCTCAGGGACGCACCCGAGAGCTCGGGGGCATGCTCCCGAAGCTGATCATAGGCCGCCAGGTAGTCCAGGGGATCTCCCGCATAGGATGTCAGCAGCGCCTGCGGCCCGTCAGCCAGGGGCGAGTACAGTCGGTACTCCCCGATGCCTCGATCCTGATAGAAGACCAGATAGAACGCGGGTGGCAGCCCCCGGTCAGTCAATCCCTGGTAGAACCAAAGCTCCGTGGGATGGACCTGGGCCATGCCTTCGAAGCGCTGGATGTCATTGGGCTCTCCCAGCATGATGTACATCCGACCCTGATCCGTTTTCCACCCCCGCTGGGGGGAATCCCGGCCGAAGTACTGCTCGACATACGCGATGCGGCTATAGTGTTCCCGCCGTGCCTCGTTGTCACGGTCCCCTGGCGTGGGATCGCGATGATCCCAGAAGGCCTGGATGAAGAGCTCACGCTCCCGATCCGTTTTGAGCTGAAGGAAGACCTCCCTTTCCGCGGGAGAGATGATGTAAACCACCTCCTCCTCGATCCAACTGCGGTACCGATCCGCCAGCTGGCCCCCAGGGGTGGCATCCACATGTGACATGCCGACGAATACTATGGCCAGAATGATCGCAAATGCCTTGTATATCACTCGATGACTCCCTGAGTCTGTTCAAACGGGCCCGGCGCCGCAGCCGCCTCTCCGGCGGATGGCGTCTAGATCATTATAACATGCCCCCATCCGGCCACAAAACCTGCCGTCCTTGAGGACAGATCAGGCTGAGTAGGCGGGGGAGGTTGGAAGGATGGTGCGGAAGGGGGGAGTCGAACCCCCACGGCCTTTTGGGCCATAAACTCCTGAGGCTTACGCGTCTACCAGTTCCGCCACTTCCGCACCGGAATTGGCGTTCGATTCTGAACCGATATTATATGCGCAACCACTATCCGAGTCAACCGCCGTGGACTGTTAGACTGTGGGCTCACAGCTCTGTGGGAGGGTGGGAACACATATGGGGGAGGACTGGATGGCCTTGACAAATGCTGAGATCGACGTATTTTAATAGAGTCAAGTGACAGGATTCTTCCCTATTTTATTTCACCCCTACCCACATGCATGAGTTTGACTCTACAGCTGTGCGCATGTTTCGATCTAAACAAGGAGGACATATGAAACTTTTGGGACGGGACCAATTGGAGACACTGGCGGGATTTCAAAACAAAGAGTTTCTCACAACTTCGTTCTTCCTGGATACAAGCAAGAACCGGATGTCCAAAAAAGAGATCCAGCTATCCCTCAAGAACCTGATCAATGCCGGCAGGTTGAGGCTGGACCAGCTGTCCCTCCCCAAGAGCAAGAAGGAATCCCTCAATCGGGATCTCGATGAGATCAAGTCCTTCTGCTCCCGTACGCTGCCCTCCTACCCTTTTGTGGGGCTGGGGCTTTTCTCCTGCAGTGGAGGCGGTTATTGGCAGGAATTCAACCTTGTGAAGTCACCACGCAACCTGCTGATCTTTGACCGCAATCCCTATTTGCGCCCCCTGTCAGCCATCCTCAGCGAGTACCACCGGACCTGCTTGCTCACGTTCGATGGAAAAGAGGCGAGGTGGTACGAGATCTTCATGGGAGAGATCTCGCTCCTGGAGAGTTATACGGGGGACGTGCCCGGCAAAGTTCGAGAGGGCGGCTTGGAGGGCTACAGCTCCAACCGCATCGAGCGTCACCGCGCCTCCCGTGTGCACGACTTCCTGAAACAGATCGCAAAAATCACCTTCCGCATCATGAAGGACGACACCTTTGACTGGCTTTTCCTGGGCTGCAACGACGAACACTATCTTGAAGTGGAGCCCCTGCTGCACCCCTACGTCCAGAAAAAACTCAAGAAACGGGTCAAGGCCAAGCCCGGGGACTCGTCCTCCCGGATATTGGAGGCGGCTCTAGCCGCCAAAGATCTTCTCAAAAGAAGGGAAAAGGACGAGTTCGTGCAGAGATTCGTGACCGAGGTCGAGAGGGATGGCCTGGCGGTGTGCGGACTGGGATATACGCTGCGGAAACTCAACCGAGGCGAGGTACAGACCCTCCTGGTATCGCGCAGCTACTCAACTCCAGGCCGCAGCTGCCCGCGCTGCAGGTTCCTCTTCGAGGACGAGGCGGTCTGCCCCTCCTGTCAGATCGAGACCAACCCCCTGGTAGATCTTGTCGAAGAGGCCGTGGCAACGGCTCTCAACACGAGCTGCGAGGTCAAACACATCAATCCTCCCTCCCAGCTGGACGGCTATGGGCACATCGGTGCCCTGCTGCGCTTCAAGGCCTAGGCCTTCTCCTTCTTTGGGTTGAAGGAAACCCGGTCGAACAGGCTGTAGATGATCGGGACAACGAACAGCGTCAGGATGGTGGTGGCCGCCAGGCCGCCTATGACGGTGACGGCCATGGGGGCCCGCATCTCCGAGCCGGCAGAGGTGCTGATCGCCATGGGGACCATTCCCATGATCGTGGTCAGGGCCGTGATCAGGACCGGCCGCAGCCGGACCGAACAGGCCTGCAGGATGGCCTCCTTCTTCTCCACTCCCCTCTCCTTGAGCTGGTTGATGTAGTCCACCATCACGATCCCGTTGTTAACTGCGATCCCGGCCAGCATGACAAATCCTATCAGGGAGACCAGGCTTACCGTCATGTTGGCGATCAAAAGCCCCAGGACCACGCCGATCAGGGAGAGAGGGACCGTAAACATGATGACCAGGGGATATTTGAAGGATTCGAACTGGGAGGCCATGATCATATAGACCAGGAGGATCGCCAGGGCGAAAACCCCGATCATGATCAGGAACGCGCTCTGCATCTCCTGGAACTGTCCGCCGAATTCGAGGAAGTATCCACTGGGCAGGTTCCGCTGAATGTCGGAGGTCCGGTCGATCACGTCCAGCATGATGCTGTTCAGGTCCCTCTCGGCGATGTTGGCGCCGACCGTGACGATCCGGGCCTGATCCTCGCGTGTGATCCGGATCGGTCCCTCCGCCTGGGCGATGGTCGCCACCTGATCCAGACGGACCATGACGCCCATCGGCGTCATGATGGGGATGTTGCGGATCCCCTCCAGGTCGCTGCGGAACTGCTCTTTAAATCGCACACGGACATCGGTCTCTTCGTCACCCTCCCGATAGCGGGTCGCGACCTGGCCCAGGGATGCGGTCTTTACGGCGTTCCCGATCTGGCCTACGGTCAGCCCCAGGCGGGAGGCCCGGCCCCGGTCGATGCGGATCTGGTACTCGGGCTTTCCCTCGGAGAACGTGTGCGCCACATCCCGCAGCCCTTCGACATCCCGGATGTTCGCCACAATATCGTCGGCGATCTGCTTGAGGAGAGGGATCTCCTTGCCAAAGATCTTGATCTCGATGGGCGCGGCGGTCCCTCCCATCATCATCTGGCCCATGTCCAGGGCCTCGAACCGGACGTCCTTGAGTTTGGGCAGGCTGCTGCGGATCTCCTCCAGGATGTCGAGATCGGATATCGGCCTCTCGTCCTGGCTGATCAGTCCCACCCAGAGCAGGCCCTCATGGGGCCCCGACGTCGAAAATTCCGAGGCCGAATCCGCGGGATTTTCCTCGGCTTGGGAGCCGACCTGGGCCGTGATGATGTCCACATACGGGTGCTGCTCCATCAGCGCCTCGACCTCTTTGACAACCCGGTCGGTCTCCTCCATGGCCGTGCCCACCGGCATGATGACCTTGAGGACCAGCATGTCCCGGTCCGACGCGGGCATGAACTCCATGCCGATGAAAGGCATCAGAGAGAAGGAAGCAATCAGGACGAGGACGACGCCGACTAGCACACGGCCGCGCCTCTGCAGCGCCCAGTGAAGCCATCTGCGGTACCGGTCGCGCAGGCCCGTGAACCTCCGGTGTTTCGTCTTCCCATCCTTGTCAGACCGATACCTCTGTTCCTTGAACAGGAGCGAGGCCGTCATGGGGATGATGGTCAGGGCCACGAACAGCGAAGCCAGGAGGGAGAAGGCGATGGCCAGCGCCAGGCCGCGCGTGAGTTTGCCCGTGATCCCGGTGGCGAACATCATGGGGAAGAACACGGCGATGGTGGTCAGGGTGGAGGCGGTGATCGCCATTCCCACTTCAGAGGCGCCCTTCTTGGCCGCTTCGAGCCGTGAGGCTCCTTCCTCCAGGTGACGGAAAATGTTCTCGATCACGACCACGGCGTTGTCCACCAGCATCCCGATCCCGAGTGCGAGCCCTCCCATGGTCAGCAGGTTCAGCGTGTATCCCGCCGCATAGAACGCGATGAAGGTGGTGATGACCGACAGAGGGATCGCCAGGGCAATGGTCAGGGTAGGCCTCCAGTCGCGCAGGAAGATGAAGATGAAGAAGATCGCCAGGATCCCCCCCATCAGGGCATTGTTTCCTGTGCGCTGCACGACCTGCTGGATCATGTCTGACTGGTCCATGGCGATGTAGAAATTGACATCCGGGGGGAGCGTGGATTTGATCCTCTCCAGCTCCTCCTTGGCCGCCTCGGCCGTGATGACGCTGTTGGCCCCGGAACGCTTGCTCACGAAGAGGTATACACCGGGTTCCCGCTGAACGCGGGCTATGAAGCGGGAATCCTTCATGGTGTCCTTGACCTCGGCGACGTCCCGGAGAAAGACGGGATCGCCTGCCTGGGTGGATCCCACCAGAGTGTTCTCGATGTCCTCGAGGGTGTCGAATTCCCCCATGGTTCGCACCAGGAACTCGGAATGTCGCTCCGTGAGATACCCGGCGGGCAGGTTCAGGTTTTCCAGGCGCAGGGCCATGAGGATCTGGTCCAGGGACAGCATCAACGATTCCAGTGCAGCCCGGTCCACATCCACCAGGATCTCCCGGACATCGGTGGAGAAGACCTGGGCCGAGGCCACTCCCTCGATCCGTTCCAGACGCATGGCGACCTCGTCTTCCACCAGCTCCTTGAGTTCCGAGGCAGGCATGTCCGATGTGACTCCCCAGAAAACGACGGGCCACATCGCGATATTGAACTTGACCGTGAGGGGGTCGGATGCCTCCTCAGGGATGAAGTTGCGGTACAGCCCGATCTGGTCCCGTATGTCCTGGGCGGCAAAATCCAGGTTGGTCCCCCACTCGAATTCCACCATGATCAGGGAAACGCCCTCCGAGGTGGTGGACGTGACCTTTTTGACCCTTCCGACAGAATTGACCACCTGTTCCAGGGGACGCGTGATGGTATTCTCCAAGTCCTCCGAAGAAACCCCGGTATAGGTCGTGATGATGGATACGGTCGGGAACTCCAGGTCGGGGAAAAAATCCAGTCCCAGGCGCGTAAAGGACAGCGATCCCAGGACCACCAGGATCATGGCCAGCATGGCCGTTGTGACCCTGCGGTTGACGGAAAACTCGGGTATCTTCATTAGAGGACCTCTTTGACCTCGATCTCGGCGCCTTCGTCCAGGCCGTAGTTGCCCTCGACCACGACCAGCTCTCCTTCACTCAGGCCCTGGATAACCTCCAGCAGGGCATTGTCCTGCAGGCCGATCGTGATCTCCCGCTTCAGGGCCTTACCGTTCTCCGCCACATAGACGAAGCTATCCTCCAGGACGGCCTGCTGAGGGATGACAAGTGCGTTCTCATGAGAGCTGACCTCCAGCGCGACATCGCCGAAGGTGTTGGGTTTAAGCTGCAGATCGGGATTGCTCACCTGGACTTCGACGCCGAATTTTTTGCTCAGGGGATCGGCCGCCAGGTTGACAACGCTCACGCGCCCCTCGAAGACCTTATCGGGATAGGCGGTCACCCTCACGTAGGCTGTCTGGCCCTTGGCGATGCGTACGATATCCTTCTGGGACACCTCCACCGAGATCTTCACCGTGGAAAAATCCATCAGGGTAAGCACTCCAGAGGCCGCCCCGAATCCGCCCATCAGAGGGTTCACGACGTCTCCGACTTCGGCATTTTTCGCTGCTACGATCCCGTCGAAGGGGGCCTCCATGATGGAGACATCCAGATTGTACTTGGCAAGATTCACGGTTGCTCCGGCCTGCTGCAGTTGAGACTGCGCGGCATCGTGTGCGAGCTTGACCTGTTCGTACTGCTGCTCGGATACAGCACTCTCCTTGCGCAGCCGTTCCCACCGCTCCAGATTGTTCCGGGCGTCCCTGAAGCTGGCCTCGGCCACAGCCTGCTGTGCTTCTGCCTGCTCCAACTGGAGGCGGATGGCTCGAGTGTCGAGTTCGGCCAAGACCTGGCCCTTGCGGACACGATCGCCCTCCTCGACATGGATTCCGGCAATCTTGCCTCCGATATCGGGATTGATGACGATCTTTTTCTTGGCCTCTATCACACCCGTGTATACAAGATTTTCCGATATCTTCTGTGTGCGTACCTTGAAAACCTTGACCTGGGCCGCTCCGAACGTCTGCCCGGAGGCAGCGTCCTCCTGCTGTTCAGCGGGCTGACAGGCAAGTATCATCAATACAGCTCCAAAGAAAATTCCCAGCTTCCCCAATGTTTTCTTATTCATCGACTCCCTCCAAACACCGAAGTTTTCTCCACCCCGGTGGCTCTATCTACCTCTGCCAGCGCCATCATGTAGTTAAAAAGCGCCTGAGAATAATTTGCGCGGGCCTGCGTGAGAGCAGTCTGTGCCTGCCCGATATCCAATACCGTTATCAAGCCCTCGGCAAAATTCAGCTCGGCGATGCGGTTACTCTCCTCGGCCTGCTCGACGTTCTTTTCCTGCGAGAGGAGCGACTCGCGCGCTTCCTCCACCTTTAAGACCGATTGATGGACCTCGAACCGCAGTCTGTCGACCAGTCCCTGCTCATTGAATTCGATCTCATTGAGGGCGGCCTTGGCCTGCCCCATGCGGGCCAGGTTGGCCATCCCGTTAAACAGGGGAATGTTGAAGACCAGATTCACGGTGTAGTAGTCCTGCCACACATCGCTTCCGAACTTCAGCTTGTCGGCCCACCAATTGAACTGGCCCGAAAGCGCTACCGTTGGGAGCGCCCCGGAGCGCGCGATCTTGTAGCTCTCACCGGCAACGCCTTTCTGAAATCGGACCTGAGCCAACTCAGGCCGGCTGAGCATAGCCGTCTCCAGGAGGTCCTGGAGGCTCAGCTCGACAGGCTTGAAAAGCAGCTCTCCATCAAGCTCGACCGGAGTATCCAGGTCCAGGCCCAGGATATTTTTCAGGTTGAGCTCCATGATCCTCAGGTTGTTTTTAGCCGAGATCACCTGGGGCTTCATATTGACCACACGCACCTCGGAACGGAGGAGGTCGAAGCGTGACGCCAGACCGACCTCGTGCTGCTTGCTCACTAAATCGTACAGCTTCTGCGCGTCCGCGATGGCCATCTCCGCAACCCGTACGTATTCCTGCATCAGGAGAACACCGTAGAAGGCACTCTTGGTGCTGAAGATAGTCGAATGCCGGGACTGCCTCTCCGATTCCTGGGTGGACTTGAGGTTGTAGTCGGCCATCCGGTAGCCCGAGGTCAGGCGGCCGCTGGTGAAAAGCGGAATGTTGAGGGCGAGAGCGAACTGATAATCCCTGGTGAAATCGATCTCCACCCGCTGGGGAGGTAAACTCGGATCAAATGACGGGAACTCCAGCTCGAATACCTTCTCATCCAGTGTGGACAGACCCTGAGCGTTGAGCGAGGGAAAGAACCCGGCCCGCGCTTCGCGTTTCTGGGCCCTTGCCCCATCCACCCGTTTGGCCGTAGCCAGATGAAAGGGATTCTGGGACAGGGCCAGCTCGATGCTCTCCTCCAGGGTCAGAGTCAGCGTTTGCTGTGTGGGTCGCGTGCCCGCAGATTCCTGTGTAGCCGTGTCCTGTGCGAAGGGGCTACCACCGAGGACGCAGACAGCCAATGCCCCGGTCAGTGCGAGTTGTGTTATACGCTTCATGCGCATTCTCCTTTTTCATTTGGTCGGGCTGAAGCCTGGATGCCGTGCATGAAGAAGCGATGCAGCATGTCCGTGCTTTCCTCGACCGTGTAGGACCTCTCCTGGACAAAACCTTTGAAATGAAATCCGCGCAGCAGGGCCCCCAGGATATAGCCCGCTTCCGAGGGGTCCATGCACCGGAACTGTCCCGAGTCCATGCCTTCTTGAAGGATGGAGGCCATTCCCTGATGGAAAGACATGATGACCTGCTTGAACTCCTGAGGCAAGGCCTCTTGGTCGATCGTCGGCATCATGTGTTCGTGGATGTCCAGGTTCAGGGCCTTCTTCATGGCGCTCCTCTCCATCAGGAAGATGCGGGCGAAGCTCTCCTTCTTCTTGTAATACGACAGCGTGAAATGGATTATTTCCCGGAGCTTGGTCTCGGCATCTGCGCTCTTCTTTTGGATTTGCAGGAAGCCGTGCAATGCCTCCTGGAAAGACTCCAGGATCACTCCCGCAAAGATCTCTCTTTTACTCCGGTAGTAGCGATACAGCGTAGCCTTGGAAAACTGGGCTTCACGGGCGATATCGTCTACAGAGGTGTGGCTGTAGCCGTTCTTGGAAAAGACCTTCTCCGCCGCAGAAAGGATAAATTTCCGGTTTTCCGCCATCCTCTGCTGCGCCCGTTCCTTCCTCAAATCTCGCGTCGCCATATTGTACCCCTCAGTATAATGATTAAACTTATGAGTATACTTACTAAACTCAATAGTTAAGATAGCAGGCCGCGGGAGCCCTGTCAATACAGAAAGGCTTAGTTATCAAGTTTTTCTGGCACCGACACCGCAGGCGCCTTTACGCCCTGCTTGGAAACAAGTAACATGGAGGAACCCAAGCCGATCACAGGAGGATCAATGGGAGATTCCATTCGGGAATTCGAGGAATTCCGGCAAAAGATGAACGACCGCATCCTGGACAGCGGAAACCTGGAGATCAAGCGTTTCTTTGCCCTGGATAAACACGCCTACAAAGAAGGTGCCCTCTCTGCCCAGACCAAGGAGCTCCTCGGTCTGGTGGCCTCCATGGTCCTGCGCTGCAACGATTGTGTCAACTACCACCTGCAGAGCTGCGCCGAACTTGGAGTGACCGATGCCCAGCTCTACGAGGCTTTCAATGTTGCGCTTGTGGTGGGAGGTTCCATCGTGATCCCCCACCTGCGTCGTGCCGCAGCCTTCCTGGATGAGATCCGGGCGGACGCTCAGGCGCGAGGGTGAAACCGATCATAAACTCGGCGCAGCCTGCTGCGGCTGACATGGGTGTAGATCTGGGTGGTCGTGATCTGGCTGTGGCCCAGCATCAGCTGGACTGAACGAAGATCCGCGCCCCTTTCCAGCAAGTGGGTGGCGAACGAATGGCGGAGGATGTGGGGGCTGATCTTCGGGCCCAGTCCCGCCTGCACGGCATACTTCTTAAGCCGTTTCCAGAAGCCCTGCCGGGTAAAGGGCCCTCCTCGCCCGGTCAGAAAGACATAGGGTGACTCGCCCCCGGGCTTCAAGAAATGCGCCCGGGCCTGACCGAGATAGATCTCGATCGCTTCTGCTGCAGACCCGCCCAGGGGAACGATGCGCTCCTTTCCCCCCTTTCCCTTGCAGATGAGGAAGCCATCCTCCAGGTTCAGGTCGGGCAGTCGAAGCAAGATCAGCTCCGAGACCCGAAGCCCCGAGGCATAGAGCAGTTCCAGCATGGCCCGGTCCCGCACGCTGCGCGGGTCATCTCCGGATGGCTGGCTCAGCAGGCGTTCCACCTCCTCGACCTGCAGGTAAGTGGGAAGCTTGAACCACAGCTTGGGAGTCGTGAGGTTGACCGTGGGATCACCCTTGACCGCGCCGTCCAGGACCAGGAAGCGGTAGAAAGCCCGGATCGTCGATACCAGCCGGGCGATGGAGCGGGCAGAAAGACCGGCCCGGCTCTGGTGCTGGATGAACCTGACCAGGTGATCCTCCTCGGCCTTTTTCCACGGAATCTTTTCCTTCTCGAAAAAAAGAAAAAGCTTCCGGAGGTCCCGGTCATAGGAAGAGACGGTGTTGGGGGAGAGGCCCTTCTCCACAGACAGATACTCGAGGAAAGCCTGCCTGATCCCCTCGGGACTTGAGGGAGGGTTTTTCATCTCAAGTAAGGATTCGCGTCCTTCTCCTGCTGGACGGACGTGGAGGGTCCGTGTCCGGGATAGACATGGGTCTTTCCATCCAGGGTAAATATCTTCTCCTGGATGGACCGGACCAGCTCATCCCAGGATCCGCCCGGAAGATCGGTCCGCCCCACCCCGCCGCAAAACAGCGTGTCGCCGGAGAGCAGTATTCCCTCGCCCTGCAGGCTGACGCTCCCGCGTGAGTGGCCGGGAGTGTGCAGAACGCGAAGACTGGCTTCCCCGAAATGGACCTCATCCCCCTCGTTCAGGAAGGAATCCGGATCCGGGGACGCCTGGGATCCCAACAGAAACGCGATCTCGGAGAGGAGTACGTTCTGAAGCATGGGCATATCCTCATTATGGATGAGCAAAGGGACATCATAGTGGTCCTTGATGTCCTTGTTGGCCCCGACATGATCGACATGTCCGTGCGTGTTGACCAGCACCACGGGCTTGACTTCCTTCTCAGCGATGGTGCGGATGATCTTCCCGGGATCTGCGCCCGGATCGACTACGGCACACTCTAGGGTATTCTCGCAATAGACCAGATAGCAGTTGGTCTCCAAAGCTCCCACGACAACTGTTTCGACCTTCATACTTTTATCTTATGGCCTTGATACAACCCCGTCAAGGGTCACCACTGAGGTCATATTGTCTTTTCAGGAAAATATCCATATAATGGCGCCGATGCAGGACACACACTGGCAGCTCCGCCTGGTCGGCAAATCCCTGAAAAAAAAGGAAAAGATTGGGATCCTCAAGAAGCACCTCTCCGTGGCACCCACGGACAGAGTGCTCGACCTGGGCTGTGCTCAGGGGATTCTCAGCTATTTCCTGCGTCAGAAGGGCGGGACCTGGGTGAGCGCAGACCTGGATTCCGTTAACCTGAAAACCTCACAAACCCTACTGGAAAAAAATCTGCTCCAGATCACAGAGGGCCAACTGCCTTTCCTGGACGAGTCCCTGGACCTGGTCGTGAGCCTCGATTACCTGGAACACCTGGACGATGACCAGGCCTGCCTGTTCGAGATCCGGCGCATCCTGAAAAAGGGAGGGAAGCTGCTCCTGGCCACACCCCGCACCGGATTTCCCTTTTTCCTGAACAGGCTCCGCCCCCTGTTGGGTATGAAGCTTGAGTTTTACGGGCACAAGCGGGAAGGATACACACCGAAGAACCTCCAGAGCATGCTGGAGGAAGCCGGCCTGTACGCCGTGAAATACAGACGCTTCTCCGGCTTCATCACCGAGGCCATGGAGCTTGTTCTCAATTTCCTGTATATCCGGCTCTACGGATCCGCCGAGCCTGCTCCGGACCTGAGGGACGGTCATATCCGGCCGTCCACAGCCGAGGAATTTACCCGCCGCAAAGGAATGTTCAGAGTGTATTCTCTGATCTACCCCCTGCTCTGGCTCCTGTCCCGGCTGGACCGGCTCTTCTTCTTTCAGAGGGGATATGGGCTCATGCTCTGGGCCGTGAAGCCCGAAAACATAGGGAAGTGATCCATGGCAAGGCGCAAGCTGGTAGGATTCCTGCTGGGCCCAGCCCTCTTTATCCTGGCACTAGCCGCTCCCGTCTTAAATGAAACTCCCGACGCCCACCGGCTCCTGGCGATCTTCCTGCTGGTCGTGGTCTGGTGGGTGACCGAGTGCATCCCGATCCCCATGACCGCCCTGCTGATCCCGGTCCTGTTAACGGCACTCGGCGTCGCCCCCGCCTCTGAGGCCCTGGCGCCCTTCGCGAATCCCATCATCTTCCTGTTCATGGGCAGTTTCGTGCTGGCGCGGGCCATGTGTGTGCACGGGCTGGACCAGAAGCTCGCCTATGCTGTGCTCTCGCACAGGTCCATCGCCGGCAGCAAGATCCGCATCCTCTTTGCCATGGGTCTCGTGTCCCTCGTGCTCTCGATGTGGCTCAGCAACACCGCCACCACCGCCATGATGTTCCCCATCGCCCTGGGCGTCCTGGACGCGATCGAAAAAGGCAGCGGAAACGGAAGCCGTACGCCCTACCGGGTAATCCTGCTCCTAACCCTGGCCTATGCCGCCTCCATCGGAGGGGTGGGTACTCCCATCGGCAGCCCACCGAATCTCATCGCCATCGGGATGCTCGAGAAGCTGGCCGGATATCACATCAATTTCTTCCAGTGGATGCTGGCCGGCTCTCTGGTGCTAATCCCCATGTATGCGGCCCTCTTTTTCCTGATGAGGTCACGCGTCAAGGAAACAGAGCTGACATCGGATACGGAGGTCACACTCATCGAAGCCCCCCCACAGCCCAAGGGCCTGACCAGGGCCCAGAAAAACGTGCTGCTGGCGTTTTCCGTGACTGTCTGCCTCTGGGTCCTGCCCGGAGTGGTGTCCCTCTTCCTGGGGCGGGATTCCGGGCTCTATCTCTGGCTGCACACCCGGTTCCCGGAGGCAGTGGCCGCCATCATCGGGGCCCTCCTCCTGTTTGCCCTGCCCGTGGATCCCCGCAGGGGGATCTTCACGCTGGGGCTCAAGGACGCCATGCGGATCGACTGGGGAACCCTGCTCCTCTTCGGCGGTGGCCTGTCCCTGGGATTTCAGATGTTCGAGACGGGGCTTGCCGATGCCATCGGGAGGTCCTTCATCACACTGGGTGGGGACTCGGCAGGCCCGATCCTGATCAGCCTCCTGGCGATCTCCCTGAGCGTGTTCCTCACCGAGCTCACCTCCAACACGGCCTCGGCCAACATGATCATCCCCATCATCATTGCCATCTCCCAGGCCGCCGGCATCGATCCCCTCCCTCCGGTCCTGGGCTCCGCCATCGGCTGCAGCTTCGCCTTCATGCTGCCCGTGGCCACCCCGCCCAATGCCATCATCTACGGATCGGGGATGATCCCACTCCCACAGATGATGCGCTACGGATTCCGGTTGAACATCGCAGGGATATTGATCATCTGGCTGATGATCACGGTGCTGGCCCCGGTCATCGGGCTGATATGAGCTGAATCACACGAAGTCGGTTGGGACGGCCCTCACCTGTCTGGCCACCCCACCGCTTGGGCCAGCAGCTTCTCTAGAGAGGAATCCGACTTTTTATACTCCACTTTCCACTCCGGCTGCAGCCGGTCGAGCAGTATGGCCTGGACCGCTCCGCTCAGGTAAAAACGCAGATCGCCGGACTGCTCACCCAACCGGGGGAGCCGGGAGCTCATATCTGCGCGTGCCCGGTTAAAGGCAACACGGTAGCCCTTGGCCTTCTTCTCATCTTGTATCTCACGGGAGGCCAGCTCTGCAAAGCGGATCTCGGCGTATTTGCCCAAGCCCTCCAGCCATTCCAGGTCCCTCTCGAACGCAAGCAGTTCGGCGGCGAGGCCCGCGGATGCCCGCCTCTTTTCCCTGTGCTCCAGGAACTGCAGAGCGAGGACCTTCATCTCTTTCAGGTCTTTCTGCGCATATGCCTTAGCCAGGATAAGGCCCTCCTCATTCCAGACATTGCTGAAGGCCTCATCTTCAAAGGGGTAATCTTTCTCACAACCATAGGCGGACAGGGCGCGCTCGAACCGTTGGGAAAACTCCATCGCTTGAAACGCATGCATGGCCTCATGCAGCAGGAACGCCACGTGCTGGGCGGGAGTCTGGCGGAAATATGTGCTGCCCTCGAAGAGGTCCTCATTCACCTTCTCCCATGAGTCAAGGGGCGGATCCGGATGGCCGACCAGGAACTGCCATTCTTCGTTGTAGATCAGGAAGGGAATGACCGCCTCTGAGAATCCAGGCCAGATTATTTCACCAAAATCGTTTTTCAGTTTGAGCGCTTCCGAAAGCTGGCCTTTGTCTACCTCCGAGAGGACCGAATTTTCAAGGGGCAGGTAACGTGTGCCTTCTGCAATCTCATGCGGGAATGGAATCGAAGCTAGAATACACCAGATAGCAATCGAACTTCCCGCACAGACCAGAGTCTTTCGCAACATTATCTCCCCTAAGGCCTCACTCTCTACACTGTACCATACCGCACTCGTTTCCCAATTATTCAAACCGATGTCTGGGGGCTTACAGTGTTTCTCAGCAGATACAGTGCCACCTGTTTGCGGAAGCCGGATGTCGTGCGTACCAAGGCTGCGAAATATTCTCCTATGTTTGCTGTTTTTTTTCGCCTCGGCAAAGGCCATAGATCCCGCATACCACCAGGAAAAAAAGCAGAACGGCACCCATCCCCAACAAAGGCATCAAGGCTTGAAATATATCTACAGAAGACAGTTGAATGGTGAAAGCGGCCGCCAAAACCTCAGGTTGATCCATCCCCCCCTCCTTTTATAAAAAGCCCACCTTTTTGGCCCCCAAAAGCTCGCTGACATCAGAATGATAAAACGGAGAGTGATCCCATTTGTCATCAAAATGCAACGTCCGTGCAAAAGATTTCACAGGGCCCATCTCATCCCCTCGATCTTAGATAGTATGATGACAACATACATCGAGCTGCCTGCAAATGTGTTAAGGAAATATGAAGATATGATGATATTTCAATGACAGCCCCATGGCTTCTGCCTTCGATCAGGCTAGGGAACTCATGACGCAAAAATGCCATGAGAGAGATTTTGAAAACAATAGTATAATAGAGGAAGGGTCTATACAGGTGAACATTTTCGTACTCGACACGGACATCCAGAGGTGTGCACGGTACCACGCCGATCAGCATGTGATAAAGATGATCCTGGAAAGTACCCAGATGCTCTGTACGGTTGTGAATCAGAACGGGGGCGCATCTCCCTATAAATCCACGCATGGCAACCATCCCTGCGCCCTGTGGGCCGGCCGTTCGCTCTCCAATTGGGTCTGGCTGCGCCGCCTGGCCCTCGCGCTGAACGACGAGTATCTCTATCGCTTCAAGGCCCCAGCAGATCACAGGTCTGCCCGGATCGCACGCGGGTTGGAGCCCCCTGCCATAGCCGATCCTGGGCTCACGGAGTTTGCTCAGGTCATGCCAGAGGAATACAGGGTCGAAGGGGACGCTGTGCAGGCATACCGCCGCTTTTACTTGGGGGATAAGTCCCGATTCGCGAAGTGGACCAGGCGCAGGCCCCCTGAGTGGTACACAGAAGGGACCGCTACTCGTATTTCAGGGCGCCCACTGGGTCGGCCGAGGCGGCCTTGATGGCTTGATAGCTGATCGTGAGCAGGGCGACTCCCAGGGCAGTTCCCGCGGAGGCCAGATAAACTCCGACATCCAGAGGGGCCCGATACGCAAATCCCTGCAGCCACCGGCCCATGGCGATATAGGTCAGGGGCCAGGCGATCAGGTTGGCGACCAGGACCCACTTGGCAAATTCTCTGGTAAGCAAAACTATGATCTCCGCACCCGAAGCCCCGAGCACCTTGCGGATCCCGATCTCCTTGGTCCTCTGTTCGACCGTGAAAGAGGCCAGCCCAAAAAGTCCCAGACATGCGATCACGATCCCCAGAGCCGTAAACACCGAGAGCATGCGTCCCAGTCGTTCCTCCGAGAGGTACTGCTGATTGAAGGAAGAATCGAGGAAATAGAACTCGCAGGGATGATTGGGATATAATCGATCCCAGCCCGCTTCAACCGAGGCCAGGACCGCAGACAGGTTGGATGTTTCCAGATCCAGCACGATGTGGTCGAACCGGCCGGGGCTCCACACCAAAGCAAGGGGTTCGATCTCAGACTGCAGCCCCCTGTAGTGAAAATCATCGATCACCCCGATGACCGTCCCCTCAAAAATGGTTTTCAGCTGCGCACCAATAGCCTCCTCCGCGGTAGGCCAGCCAAAGGCCCGAACCGCAGCGAGATTCAGGACAAAGGCCTGCTCAAGGTCGGTCGACATCTCGGGGCTGAAAAATCTCCCCGCCGCCATCCGGATCTGAAACATTTCCTGAAAATCCGGATCCACATAGAGGTAGTTGAGGTCTTGGCTCCATGTCTCTCCTTCGACGACCGTCTCTGTGGTCCAGCGAGGGGTCTGCTGACCCGGCACATTAGCAGACGCCGTGGCTCCAATAACACCCGCTTCCTGACGGAATGCCGCCTTGACCGTCTCGTAGTCCTTGTCCAGGCCCACCCGCTCGCGTACGGGAAGGACCAGCTTCCGGCTCTGCTCCAATCCCAGGCTCTGATTCTTCATAAAGTCGACCTGCCGGAAAACCCCCAGCGTCCCCGCGATCAGGGCGATGGAAATGGCAAACTGTCCGACTACCAGGCCCTTGCGGAGCCCGGCGCCCCGGTTACCCAGGCGAAGATCGTACTTGAGCACCCGAACCGGCTGGAATGAAGACAGGAACAGGGCCGGATACCCCCCGGCCGCAAAGGAGACAAGACCCACTAGCAGGATCAGAAATATCACGACATCGAGCCGGGCCAGCGCAGAGGCGGAGAAGGCGATCCCGGTCAGCCCCGTCAATCCGGGGAGGACCGTCCAGACCAGGAGTAGTGCGCCGACCAGGGCCAAAACAACAATCAGCAGTGACTCCCCAAGGAACTGACGGATCAACTGGTCTCGGCGGGCCCCGATGACCTTGCGCACACCCACATCCCGTGCGCGCCTCAGGGAGCGGGCCGTGCTCAGGTTGATGAAATTTATGCAGGCGATCAGCAGGATCAGAATACCGACCGCGGAGAATACGTAAAGATAGACCGGATTCAGGCCCGGCTTCATCTCGGAGCGCAGCTGGCGATGCAGATGTATTCCCGTAATCGGCTGAAGGAAGTAGGTGATCTTTTCATCCCCTTCATCCAATCTCTCCTCAGGGACGTAATCCTCTACGATGGCCGCAACCCTGGCGGAAAAGTTGACCATGTCGATGCGGGGCCTTACCTTGATGTAGATATAGAGATTGGCGAGAAACCACTCCTCGAAGGGATAGCGGCCTTCCAGCCGTTTCAGGGACACAAAATAGTCGTACTTCAGGTGGGAATTGACAGGCGCGTCCTCCACCACCCCAGTGACCTCATAGTCTCCCTTGCCGATCGAGAGGGTTTGCCCCAGCGCCGAGGCATTCCCGAAATACTTGTCCGCCATCTTCCGGCTGATCACTGCGGTCCGGGGCCGATCCAGCGAGCCGGCTTGCCGTCCCTCGACAAAGGGGATGCTCAGGATCTCAAACAGCTCTTCATCCGCGAGCCAGCAGGAGTCTTCATAGAATTTCACCTCGCCCTTGCCCACCAGACCACCGTCGACTGGCAGGATTCGGCCCACCGCCTCGACCTCGGGGAAGCTGTCTTTCAGGACCTGGGCCACGGGTGCACAGATGGTGGCGGAGCCGACCTCGGCCGGCGCTCCCTCTGAGCGGACCGCGACCCGGAAGACACGCTCCGCATCCGATCGGAGGCCGTCGTAGCTCATTTCATGGGTCACGACCAAAAATATCACCAGACAGCTGGCGATGCCCGCCGTCAACCCGAACAAGTTGATTACGGTATAACCCTTCTGCTGCATGAAATTCCGAAAGGCGATGACCAGATTCTTCTTGAACATGATTGCACTCCAATACGTTTTGCCAACGATGAGGGCCTTCACCGACAGCAGGATCTGGGCCCAATACCAGAGCTGAGCCGCAGCCCTTCCCTTGCTTTTAAGGATCTCCCGGTAGGTCTCAGCAAAGTCGCCAGCCGCGGTCTGGTCCTCAGCATCGGGAAAAAGCCGCTTCAACAGCCACTCACCGAAACCGGGAGGGTGTTGGGGATCCCGGCCGGTTCCCATCAGGTATCCTCGGTGATCCGGCGAGGCAGGCCTTTCCAGGCCGTTTCCTGGATCATGCGGATCTCTTCCAGGGCAGACCGGCCCTTGACCGTCAGGCTGTAGATCCGCTTGCTGCGGCCCCCCCGTTCGCTGGTCGGATCCGCCAGATACGACTCCAGCAGCCCGCGTTTCACCAGCCGGTCCAGGGGCATGTAGACGGCCCCAAAGGACCAGGGCCTGCCGGTCACGGCTTTGAGATCCCCCCGGATCTCCACACTGTACGCCTTGTGGTTCAGGCGCCATACGGCCAGCAGGATAAGCTCTTCTGATCGCGTCAGCATCGAGTTGACTCCCTGTTCATAGTTTTTCTAAATATGTGGAACATATCTATATACGGACGTTTCGGAGATTAGTTTCAATTTTTTAGAAATTATATGGATCATCACGGATCGTTTATCGACCAACAACCGGAATTGTTTCGTGAATCCTAGTGATCTGATATAATGAGGCCCATGGATGTCTATCTATCACGCCAGGCCCTGCTCCAGATCGAGGCCCTGTCTTTGATATCCCCGGCAAGCGAGGGAATCCTCTGTGGGCACAAAAAAGGCCAGCGATTTTTCGTGGAGAATATTCTATCGGCCGTAGGCGTATTTGCCGCGCCGCCCGAGAGGATGCGCCGACTTCAAGACCTTCTTCAAGAGTCCTTCCTGGGGTTCTTCAGCCTCGACCTCAGCGAAGAAAAAGGCGATGGCGTGTTGGGTCCCAGTTCTGTGGGCAAGGTCTTCCTGGATATCCGCAGCCGAACGGAGAAAAAGCCCACCATGTCAGCTTCGGTTTTCGACTATGACGGCACGTTCCGTCTCCTGCCCGTGAAGATCAAAAAAGAAGCATGAAACTGGAGAGGGGGAAGACATGATCGATCCACGGCTCGACATAGACCAGCAGAGATTCCTGCTCAAGCTGGCCCGCGATGCCATCCGCTATCATCTCGAGATCGGGAAACCGCCTCCCGTGTCCGTGGAGGAAGGCGTGCTCAAGGAAGAGCGGGGTGCCTTCGTCACACTCAAGCGCCAAGAGGAGCTGCGCGGCTGCATCGGCTATCCCATGCCGCAGGACCCCCTCTACCTCACGATCATGGAGGCGGCGGTCATGGCAGCCACGCAGGACCACCGCTTCCCGTCGCTGACCCTGCAAGAACTCCCGGAGGTCCGGATCGAGATCTCGGTCCTCACCCTCCCTCATACGATCGAAAACGTCGCCGAGATCGTGGTGGGAGAGCACGGGATCATTGTCACCCAGGGGCTGAACCGGGGCCTCCTCCTCCCTCAGGTCCCCGTGGAGTGGGATTGGGATCTTGACACCTACCTCAAACACGGGTGCCAGAAAGCTGGATTGGAGGAAGATGCCTGGAAAAAAGGCGCGGAGATCCAGATCTTCAGCGCACAGGTCTTTTCCGAATAAAGGCTCCGCTGCTATTTTTTCCTGAACTTCTTGTCCTGTAAAATTTCCTCGGCTAGATCTTTGCTTTGCTTTATCGATGTCACCCAGAGGGGATCGTCGGGCAGGTTCATGACGTAGTCCAGCTCAGCCCGGGCCTTCTCGATCTCTTTCTTTGCCAGGAACGTATCCCCCAGATATGCTCGCGTCATCGCATCCTCGGGACCATATTCCTTCGACTTGAGCAGGTGCTCGAGGGACTTGTCCTTGCTGCCGCCGGCAAACCCGGGCAGCTTCAGATAGACGCGACCCAGCACACGGTCGGGTCCCCCCTCCTCATAGCTCCTGTCCAGCTCAATGACCTTGTTCATGTCGCTCTTGATCGGCTTTACGAGGGAAAGGCTCTTCAAGACGCCTCGTGTCTCGCCGTATTTTCCGTTGTTGACGCCTCGCCAGTAGTAGGCATCCGGCTGTTCTGGCTCCAGGGCCATGGCCTTCTCGGCGTGGTATACACCCTGGGCGAACGTGTTCTGCCGCTCCTTCTTTTTTTCCTTGTGATCGCCGATGTAGTACAGGATACGGGAGATCTTCCAGTAGGCCTCATACTTGTTATCCGCAGCGATCAGAGCATCCCTGTAGAGTGACAGGGCTTCCTCCGCCGACTCCATATCCTGCATCTGGGCATAGAGGGCGTCCGCCCGCTCTATCATCTCCTCGGGGGTCTGGCCGAACGCAGACATCGACACCAGGGCCATTCCTAAAACCAAAAAGAAAGCCTTAAATTTCATCTCCCTCTCCTTATTTTGTTGTCGTGAGTATCTTTGTGCTTTCCAGACTAGCACACATGTTCGCGCATCACAATGCGTTAAAATATCGATCCGCCTGTTCGTCCAGGTCCTTGAGGAGGCCCTCTACACGGAGGCGTTCCCCCTCGAACGCGTCATCCTTGAGATCCGGGTCCACGGTTATGGGCTCCCCAAAGACGGCCACCAGCCGCTGAAACGGCCGAGGTAGCAGGAATCCGTCCCAGCTGCCGAGGATCTTGCGCCTGCCCGCCGAAAAACTGAAAGGCACGATGGGGGCCCCGGTGACCTGGGACAGCTTGAGCGCACCCGGCTTTACCTGCTTGCCGGGGCCCTTGGGGCCGTCGGGGACGATGACTACAACACCTCCAGCGGCCAGCTCTTCCTTCAGGGCAGCCCAGGCCTTGAGCATGGAATGAGATCCCGAGCCGCGCAGAAATTTGTATCCCCAACCCGAGGCAAGCCGTACCAGGAGTTCTCCGTCGCCGGAGGGGCTGATCATCGGCATGATGCCCTGGTTCCGGAAAAAATAGGGAGTGATAAACAGGCGCCCGTGCCAGATCATGAGGATCACGGGTCTGCCCCGGTCACGCAGGTTCCGGTAGGATTCCTCACCCAAGACCGTGGTCCGCGTGGACCACATCCAGAGCCGGTACACCAGCTTCCCCAGGCTGCTGATGAGGAACAGGCGCACCCTTTGACCTAGTGCCATGGACCCCATCATATATCATTCGTTTCAGGCCGTAAAGCGGCCGCGGGGAGCCGCCGGTCCCACACGAAACCGATCAGAAAACCGATCAGGCTCAGGCCCAGCCCATAGGGAACAGAGTACGGCCACTCGGGCAGGGAGAGGGGGACAAAGCCGACCGCGGACAGGAAAACGAGTACGGCATATCCTCCTCCCAGGGCGACGCTCAGCAGGCCGGCTTTCGGAGCCCTGCGCCGCAGAAAGAGCATCGCGGTCCCTGGGATGAAAAATCCCTCCGCCAGGATCTCCGAGGCCAATCCCAGGGCCTGCAGGATACTCTGGAATCGTGTGGCGACGAGGAGGGCCAGGGCAGCCACCACGATCGTGGAGACGCGGCCCAGCTTGAGAGCATCCATCCGGGAATCCTGCCGCAGGATCCTCTGGAATACATCGCGCGTAAGGGACAGCGCACCCGTGTTGATGGCCGTATCCAGGGTGGACATGATGGCCGCCGCCACACCCACGAACAGTATCCCGGACAGCAGGGCTCCCACAGATGAAACCATGACAGACAGCAGCGGCCCGTCCAGCTCGGATTCGGTGAACAAGGGGAGCGCCAAGATCCCGATTCCGACGATCATCGCATAGATGACCAGGAAGGCCAGCGCCGCTGCCAGGAGACCCCTCCGGGCATGCCGGGGCGAGCGGGCCGCCTGGATCCGCTGCCAGACTATGGGAGAGATGGTCCAGGCACACACGAAGGAAACGACCATCAGAGCATGCCTCTCCCAGCCCTGGAAGAAATTCCAGAATCCCGGCGACCTTCCCTGCAGGGCCACGGCCGCGGCCTCAGAAAAAGACACCTTTCCGGCCAGGAAAAAAAAGAGCCCGACGATCCCGCCCATCAGCAGTACGAACTGCAGGCTGTCCGTCAGCACCACAGAGAAGAATCCGCCGATGACCGAATACACCACCACAACGACCGTGCCCAACAGCAGGGCCTGGACATAGGGGACCTCGAGCAGCGTTCCCAGGAAACTTCCCAGTGCGACCATCTGGGATGCCGCCAGCATGATCATGTACCAGACGATCAGGAAGGCCGCCAGGTTCCGAACCAGGCGGCCGTAGCGCATTTCCACCAGATCGGGCAGGGTGAGGATGGGCAGGCGCCGGATGGGGGCAGCGAAGAAAAGGGCGAATCCCAGGGCGGTGAGGACGGCTGGCAGGCCCATGATCCAGAACGAGCTTATTCCCCCATAAAATGCCTCATCAACGGTCACGAGTGTAGAAGACGCACCGATCCAGGATGCGGCCAGGGACAGGAAGACGAACAGGGAACCGAGGTCCCGTGATGCCAGGAAGTAGTCCTCCAGACTGCGGGTTCTACGGGAAAATACGATCCCGACAAACAGGAGCAGTAGAAAATAACCGGTCAGTCCTATCAGCAGATCGACTCGCACACAGGCGTTATATCAAATCATGGCCTGCCTCTGCAACTCGTCAAGCAACCATTGATATGCTATAATCAGGACACGATGTGGGTGCTGCTGCTCCTTTTTCTGAGCTGGCCGGGGGGACTTTCACAGACGGCCGAAGAGGTCGCATTAAACTTGGAGAACCGGATGAGTGCCCTCCACTCCCTCCAGGCCGAGTTCCAGCAGACCCTGTACCCCGCCACCGTATCCACTCCCCTTCAGGAAAAAGGGACTCTCTATATCCGCAAACCGGGCTGGTTGAGGTTCGATTACGATGATCCCGAGATCAAGGTATTCCTTATCAAGGGCGACCTGTACCAGGAATACTGGCCGGAAGACAAGCAGCTGCTGGAACGCACGCTGCAGGCCGAAGGGTCGGAGGGTGCGCTGCTGGCCCTGCTCTCTGGATCGAACGGGATCCTGGAACACTATCAGGTCGAGCTCGATCCGGACGCACAGGAAGATGCCGGCAGCCACACCCTCAAGCTGACCCCCCGGGAGGAGGACGCCGACACCTACATACTCCTCGAGATCGATGCCCGAGACTGGCTCATCCACAGGGCCGTCTCCTTTGACTGGACAGGAAGCCGCCAGGAGTTCGTGTTCAGTGACATCAAGACCGGCATCCGACTGTCGGACAGCATCTTCACGCTGAAGGTCCCCCCGGATGTGGACATCATCAAGTAGATCCCGCCCCGCAAAAACCATTTTTGGCGGAATCCGTATACACATCTGAGGGCTGGGCGGTCCTCCATGGACGACGATAAACAACTGATCCAGAGAGCCCTCGCCGGTGAAAAAGAGGCATTTGAGATGATCATTCAGAAATACCAGCAGCCGCTCCTGAACTATATCGGGCGCACCCTCGGCCAATATGAGCTGGCGCTGGAGTTCACGCAGGAGGTCTTCATCAAGACCTATTCCTCGCTGCACACATATCAACCTCGCTACAAATTCAGCACATGGCTCTTCAAGATCGCCTCCAACTACATCATCGATTTCTGGCGCAAGAAAAAGATCGACGCCTTTTCCATCGACCAGCAGGAGAGCAGCTCCCACCGGGTTCATCCTATCCAGATCGCATCCAAGGAGCTCCCCGTGTGCCGCAGCTTCGAGCTCGCGGAACTGACACAACAGGTCGAGGAGGCCCTTCAGTCGCTGCCTCCCGCCCTCAGGGAGCTGTTCATCTGGCGGCACATCAACGACCTGAGCTACGAAGAGATGGCAGAGATCAAGGATCTTCCTGTGGGGACGGTCAAAAACCGGGTTTTCCAGGCAAAGGAACTGATCCGCAAGAAACTGGAGGACAACCTATGAGCTGCCTCAGCGCAGACGATATATACCTCTACCTGGAAGGTGGGCTTCCTGGGCCGGATGCGTCCCGCATCCGCACGCATCTGGAACAGTGCGCGGCCTGCCGCGATGCCCTGCAAGAACGCAGCGCCCTGTCCGAGGCGGCGGATCGAATTCCCCGCTGGACCGTTCCCCAGGATTTTGCTCGAAGGGTCATGGAGCGCCTGTTCCCACAGCGGCTCTCCCTGGGACGCGCTCTGCTGACCGCATCGATCGGGACCACCTTGATCGTGACGTCACTCTTCCTCGTGTTCCTCTTCTCGGGCCTCAACCTGCTCAATTTCCTCATCTCGCTTAATCAGTCGATCCTGAACGGCCTGAGCGATGTTGCCGTGTTCGGAGCCAGATTCATCAAAATGCTCACGTTGGTCGTCAGGGTCTTCTCTCAGTTCACCGGCTTTGTCTGGGAGAACCTGACCCGAATCTCGGGGCTGCCCAGCACGGAGCTCCAGGCTGTACTGGTGGGGATGGCCGTCCTCTTCACGGCATCCCTCTATTTCGGCCTCAGGCGGCTGCTGCCAATCGGAGAAAGATCATGACACATCGGAGACGAGCCGGGCTGACCATCGCACTTGTCCTGCTGCTCATAGGGAGCTATCCCCTATTTGGTCAGCAGGGCTTCAACCTCAAGAACGACATCGTGGTCGAGAGCGGTGACACCCAGGAAAACGTCTTCTCCATCGGAGGAAGTATCCACATCAAGGGCAGGGTGGAAAAGACGGTCATAGCCATCGGCGGGACCATCATCGTCGAAGGCGAGGTGGGCGAAGTGGTCATGGGGATCGGGACCGAGATCACCCTCAAGTCCAGCGCCCGCATCGAAGGAGACCTGGTCTCGTTCGGCGGGAGCCTGACCAAGGCTCCGGGAACCGTCATCGAAGGAGATACCGTCTACTTCAAGGCGGACGAAGGGATCGGTAAGCTCATTCAGCAAGGCCTCTTCGGCCGGTCGGGGGCCTCATTGATCCCCCTGCTCATCATTCTCCGCCTGATCATGGCCTTCATCTGGTTCATCCTGGCTGTGGTTCTGTTGGCCATATTCCCGCGCCAGATCACATTCGCATCCGATCAGATCCGCAAGGTCTTCTGGCCCATCGTCGGGACCGGCACATTGGGCATTGTGGCCTTTTCCGGGCTCGTCGTCTTCGCCGCGCTGCTGTCGCTGGTGCTCATCGGGCTTCCCATCCTGGCCGCATTGATCATCATCGGAGTCATCATCAAGATCTTCGGACAGGTCATCCTCTTTTATTTCTTCGGAGAGCTGATCTACAAGGCTTTCAGCCGCAAGCCCACGCCTCCCTTCCTTGCGGTCACTGTGGGATTTGTGCTCGTCACGGTGATCGGGATGATCCCCATCCTGGGGGCGCTGTTCTCTCTTGTTTTGAGCATCATTGGATGGGGAGTTGTGATCCGCACCAAGTTCGGGAACACACCCAACTGGTTTAAGAGAGCGGCCTAGAGTTCCAGGATCTCTTTTTCTTTCGCGGCAGCGATCTCTTCGATCTTCTTCGTGCTCTGGCCAGTGATCTCCTGGAGCTTATCGTAGCCCCAAAATTTATCGTCTTCAGTGATCTCTTTTTCCTTCTCCAGGAGCTCGATCATCTCTTTCGACTCACGCCGCATTATGCGGAGCGCTGTTTTTTCATCTTCCATCAGCTTCCGGATGTGTTTGGCGATCTCCTCGCGTCTCTCCTCATCCAGCGGGGGGATGGGGATCTTCAGGATCTTGCCGTCGTTGATCGGATTCAGTCCTAGGTCGGCGGCACGGATAGCCTTATCGATGGTCTCAAGCAGGCTGGTATCCCACGGCTGGATGGAGATCAGGGTGGGATCCGGGACAGCCAGGGTAGCGACCTGATTCACGGGAGTCAGCGCCCCGTAATAGTCCACTTTGATGTCCTCGAAGATGCCGATGTTGGCCCGGCCGGTCCGAAGCCTGCTCAGATCTTTGCGGAAATGCTCCACAGAGACCTTCATCTTTTGTTCCAGCTCTTTAAGCTCTTCTTTGACCATGTTTCACCCTACCAAACAAATTCGACCTGTCGATTCAATTCCCAGTACCGGGTTTATCAGTAGACACGGGTTCCGATCTTCTCTCCCTGGGAGGCCTTCCTGATGTTACCCTCCCCCCTCAAGTTGAAGACGACGATGGGCAGGTCGTGTTCGCGGCAGAGCTGGAAGGCGGTGGCGTCCATGACTTTGAGTCCCTTCTGCAGGACCTCATCGAACCGGACGGTTTCGTACAGCTGAGCGCTCTTGTCGATCATTGGATCGGCCGAATACACGCCATCGACCTTGGTGGCCTTAAGGATCACATCTGCACTGATCTCCAGCGCACGGAGGACGCCGGCAGTATCGGTCGTGAAATAGGGACTGCCGATGCCGGCGGTGAAGATCACGACACGGTGTTTCTCGAGATGACGGATGACACGGCGGCGGAGGAATGGCTCGGCAACCGACTTGACTTCGATCGCCGAGATCTGACGCGTGACGACGCCTTCGCGTTCGAGGGCGTCCTGGAGAGCGATGCCGTTCATGATGGTGGCAAGCAGCCCCATATAGTCCGCAGAGGCCCGATCCATCCCCGCCTTGGCCCCGCGTATACCCCGGAAGATGTTCCCGCCACCGATCATGATCGCGATCTCGATGCCCAGGGAGTGGACATCCTTGATCTCTTGTGCGATGGATTGGGCGGTATCGAGGTCGATCCCATAGGGGAGATCGCCAAGGAGAGATTCACCGGAAAGCTTGAGGAGGATCCTCTTAAACGGTTGCTTTATCTCCGGCATTTTTGTGTTTGTGGCTCAGGAATCGTCCAGGGCGAAACGGGCGAATCGTTTCACTTGAATATTTTCTCCAAATTTTGCGATAAACGTGGCAATAAGCTGTTCCACCGTCATCTTGTCGTCTTTGACGTAGGGCTGATTCAGAAGACAGACCTCGGAGTAGAACTTCCCCAGTTTTCCCTCTACGATCTTTTCGATGATCTCTTTGGGCTTCTCGGAATCCTTGAACTGCGCCCGAATGATGTCCTTTTCCTCATCCATGGTCTCGGCCGGGACCTGATCCGACGACACATAGGTCGGGTTGGCCGCGGCGATATGCATGGCGACATTCTTCACCAGTTGCTGGAATTCCTCATTCCTGGAGACAAAATCAGATTCACAGTTGATCTCGACCAGAACGCCCAGTCGGCCGTTCATGTGGATATAGGATCCCACGATGCCGTCGCTGGTGCTCCGGCTCATCTTTTCCTTGGCCCGTGCCATCCCCTTCTTCCTGAGGACGTTGATGGCCTTCTCTATATCACCTTCGGTCTCCAGCAGCGCCTTCTTGCACTCCATCATTCCGATGCCGGTACACTGGCGCAGTTCGTTGACTTTTTGCGCTGTGATCTTCATTGGCTATTTTTCCTTTACGGTCTTCTTCTTGGGTGTGGGCTCAGTCTTTTCTGCGGGGGGTTCCTCTGCTTTCTCAGCGGGGGCTTCTTCCTTTTTTTCGGGTTCGGCGGCAGGCTCTATTGGCTCGGCTTCAGGCTCGGGAGCAGCCTCAACTTCTGCCGGGGCCTCCTCCTTCGGAGTCGGTTCGGGAATTTCCTCCGCGGGCTTTTCTTCTGCAGGTTTCTCCTCTGCCGGTGCTACGTCCTCCACTACTTTCGCTTCTTTCTTGGGTTCTTCCACGACTGGTTCCGGGGCGGGAGGCTCTTCTACCGGAGCGGGCTCCGGTTCGGGCTCAGGCGCAACAGCAGGCTCTGTGGGGGCAACCTCAGCAATTGGAGCGGCCTCGACAGCCGGCTCGATGGGCACGACACCTTCCATCTCCTGGACCGCTTCAGCCTGAGAAGCCTCCTCGGCCGCCTGCTGATCGAGCAGTTCCTTTTCCATCCGGCTCTTCTTGCCTTCCAGGATGGCTTCCGTGATCTTGGATGTAAACAGCTCTATGGCACGGACCGCATCGTCATTTCCAGGTATGGGATAGGTGATGTTCTCGGGGTCCCCGTTTGTATCCACTATGGCTATGATGGGAACTCCGAGTTTCCGGGCTTCCGAGATTGCGATATCCTCTTTCGTGGAATCTATCACCACCATCGCGCCGGGACGGCGCTGCATGGTCTTGATGCCGCCCAGATTCTTGGACAGCTTGCGGAAGACCTTCTCGAGACGGGACTGTTCTTTTTTCGAGAGCAGATCCCATCGACCGTCATCCTTCATCTCTTCCAATTCGATCAGCTTGTCGACGCTGCCGCGGATGACATCAAAATTCGTAAGGAGCCCGCCCAGCCAGCGCTGATTGACAAAGCTCGATTCCGACTGGGTCGCATAGTCCTTGATGATATCCTGGGCCTGTTTCTTGGTGCCCACCAACAGGATATCCTCTCCCTTCTCCGCCACGTCGCGGACAAAGGCGATGGCCTCCTTGAACACCTTCATGGTCTTTTGCAGGTCTATGATGTAGATCCCATTTCGCTGCCCGAATATGAATTCTTTCATCTTGGGATTCCACCGTTTGGTCTGATGACCGAAGTGGACACCCGCTTCTAAAAGCTCTTTCATAGTTACTGAAACCAACGCTCTTCCTCCGTTATCTCTTGTGGTACTGAGGGGCCTTTCGGGCTTTGAGCAGTCCGAATTTTTTCCGCTCTTTTTCGCGAGAATCGCGTGTGAGCAGACCGGCTCCCTTCAGGATCGGCCTGAGTTCTTTATTGAATTCCACCAAGGCCCGGGAGATTCCCAGGCGAATGGCATCGGCTTGACCGCCGGCACCGCCGCCGTGGGCCCGGATGAAGAGGTCAAACTTGCTCTCGGTTTCCGTCAAATGCAAGGGCTGCTTGATGGTGTGCTTATGGCTTTCCAGGCTGAAGTACTCTTCGAAAGGCCTGGGTCTTTTATTGACGTACAGCGTGATGTCCCCCTTCCCGGGGCGAAGATACACGCGGGCGATCGATGTTTTTCGTTTCCCTGTACCGTAATACTGTATTAAGCTCACGGGTCCTCCTAAATCTTGTATTCCTGGGGCTGTTGGGCTTCATGCGGATGATCAGGGCCTGCGTAGACCTTGAGCTTCTTGTGGACCGCCCGATTCAACTTGTTCTTGGGAAGCATGCCCCAGACCGCTTTGCGGATCACATCCTCAGGCTTCGTTTCCATAAGCTCTTTGAGGGTCTTTTCTTTGATCCCTCCCGGATACCCGGTGTGGGAATAGTATTTCTTTTGCTCCAGTTTATTTCCGGTCACCTTGATCTTTTCAGCGTTGATCACGACCACGAAATCTCCTATATCCATGAAATCCACATACTGCGGCTTGTTTTTCCCGCGTAACAGCCTGGCAACAGTTGTCGCCAATCGACCGAGGACCTTGTCGTCTGCATCGATCAGCCACCACTGTCGCTCGATTTCATCTTTTTTCGGCACGTATGTTTTCATCGTATCCAACCTCAGAATCTAATCCAACGGATAGGTTAAGAAAGAAATATACCTATATTGATGAGGAAATATACTAAATCTTGAAGCTTCTGTCAACCGCTCCATGGGTAGGGAACACATCCCATACTCGGAAAGCCGGTGCTTGCTTCCGGCTAATGGACATATTCGTTGGGCACGGGAGGAACGGGCGGACGGCGCCACCGGCTGCGCGAGATCATGAGCATCCCGGCGAGGAAGCCGCCGATGTGCGCGAACCAGGCGACCCCCCCTCCCAGGCCGATGTTCATGACCTGGCCGAAAAACCAGAGCATGAGTAGGATCGCGGCGGGGACCGGGACGATCCAGAACAAGACCAGAGTCAGAACCCTGGCCCCGGGATACAAGATGAGATAGGCGCCCAGGATCCCCGCGATGGCTCCGCTGGCACCGACCATCGGGAGTTGGGAATTGGGGTGAAGGATGATGTGAGTCACAGAAGCACCCAGGCCGGCCAGGAGATAGAACAAACCGAAACGGAGCGAGCCAAGATGATCCTCGATGTTGTTGCCGAAAATCCAGAGATAGAGCATGTTGCCCAACAGATGAAAAAGGCCTCCGTGTACAAACATGGAGGTCAGGAGTGTAAGCGGAGGGGCCAGACGAGGCAGGCCGCGCAGTGTCGTGAAATGAGTGAGTTCATAGGGGATGGCGCCCATCCTGACGACGTGGAATCCCAAGCCCTGGGGCGAGAGTGCCTGGTATATGAAGACCGCAACATTTGCGGCAATGAGGAGGAGGGTGAAGACGGGGACCCGGGAAGTGGGATTGTCATCCTTCAAGGGTAGGAACATATCTATTCAAAAAAAAAGGGGTCAAACGCGAAGCGTTCGACCCCAGTGTGTCTCAGCTAAGCAGGAAAACTAACGAATCTCCCCGCGCTGGAGCTCTTTTTCCAGTTTTTCTCGGTCCAGTCCTCTCTTGCGGACTTCTCTGTATCGTTCCAGCCAGGTGTCGGCTCTCTGGATGAAGCTCTGTTCTCTCTCAGGGTAGAGCTTGGAGTGAACGTTCCGGTACAGCATGTTGATATAGGCGTAAGTGAACGCATGCGCGTTGTCCAGCTCCATGGACTTGAGCAATGCGGCCTCGCTGTCGTCCGAAATCTTGACCTTCTCAGCCTTGGGGAGGACATTCTGGAGCCGGTAGACCTTCTGAAAACGATTGACACCCAGCGTGTACCACACCAGATGGTTCTCGGGATCCATCTCGGTCCGCATCAGGTGAGCGTCATAGGCCTTATCGAACTCCGGCATTGGAGACTGTTCATCGTAGAACTGAGCCAGGTAGGAATACCCCTCGGGGTTATTGGGATCGGTCTCGATCCGTCGCAGATACATCTTTTCCGCGCGGCTCTTCAGATCATTGTCTTCCCCGGCGTAGCGCTTATAGAACCCGGCCACGACATAATAGTTGCTCATGTTGGTGGGTTCCTGCTCCAGGATCTCGAGGAACAGTTTTTCCGCTTCTTCGAAATTCCGCATCTTGTCGTACATGTCACCCAGGGAATGGATGATCTGTTTGTTGCTGGGATCGATCTCCAGGGCCTTGGTCAGCGCATCCAGTGCTTTCTGGGCACGATCGTTGTTGGCCTCGTTATCAACACCGGGTTTGTACAGGCTTTTGTAGCTTTCGCCCAGGAACCGATACGCCTGCACCAGTTCTGGATTGTAGTGCAGGGCTCTCTCATATTCCTCGATAGCCAGTCTGTAGTGCTGTTCGGTGAAATGGTGATTGGCACTTGTGAAATGGTGGTTTGCCTGAAGACTGCTGACTTTGAGCTTTTCGCATCCTGTGGTAGCAAAGACCAGCCCAACGACCAGGATGGCCAGGAGTGCAGTATGTATTTTTCGTCGAGACATTACGACCTCCTACTATTTGGAGTGTTTATATTTTAATTGAAAAGAGTTTTATAGTCAATTCCGGTGATTAAGTCAAGAAACGCCTGAATTCCAGGGGTTGGGCGGCGTCGCGAACGCTCCGCTCATGTGCTGGGATCTTTGCGGGCAAAAAAAATCGTCACGAGATCGCTCCATCACGTCGCGGTTCAATTCCGACATTCGCGGTCAGTTCCGGCGCAGCACGATCCGTATCGGAGTGCCCTTCAAACCGAACGTGTCGCGCAGCTTATTTATGAAGAACTTCTCATAGGCTGGGGCCAGGGGGATCCGGGAATGGGAGAATAAAATAAACGTGGGTGGTGAGGATCGCAGCTGGGTCATGTATTTGATCTTGATCTTGGTTCCCTTGCGTGTCAGCGCCTGGTACCGTGTGTTGATCAGGGTCAGAAATTCATTCAGACGGGCTGTAGGGACCCGCTTGCGCCCGTTCGCGACCACTTCGTCGGCCGTGTCCAAGATTTTGACAATCCTTTGACCGGATAGGGCAGAAATAAAGAGAAGCGGCGCATACGAGACAAAGTCCATTTTCTGCGCGGCCATGCGCTTGAAATCTTCGGTGGAGTGCCTGTCCTTATCCACCAGGTCCCATTTGTTCAGGGCCAGGATCAGGGGCTTCCCCGATTCCAAGGCCAGGTGGGCGATGGCCGTGTCCTGCCGCGTGGGAAAATTCTGTGCGTCCAAGACCTGACAGATGACATCCGCCTCATGGATGTCCTTCTTTGCTTTCACGATCCCCGCCTTCTCCCTCTGGTCGCGGGTGCGGCTCATCTTCCGGATCCCGGCCATGTCCACCAGGATGTAGGCCTTCTTGTTGCGGTGTATCAACGTGTCTGTGCAGTCCCGTGTGGTCCCCGGGATCTCGCTCACGATCAGGCGTTTTTCACCACTCAGGCGGTTGACCAGGGAGGACTTCCCCACATTGATGCGCCCGACCAGGGCGATCTTCAAGGGGGGAATATCCGCATCCTCGCCCTCCTCGAGATTGGCGGGCAGCGATTCCACAAGGAGATTTTCCAGGTCTTCGAGGTTCCGCTTGTGTTCCGCAGAAACCGCCACAAAATCCTGGGGACCAAGCCGAAAAAGCTCCACGAGGCGGTCTTCCTCCGACTCGGTGTCCACCTTGTTGACCACCACATAGAGCGGCTTGTTGAGCTTCCGCAGGGACAGAAACAGATCCTCCTCCGGAGGAAGCAGGGACCGCTTCCCGTCCAGCACAAAGAGCAGGATGTCCGCCTCCTGCGAGGCATCCCAGGCTTTTTCCCTGACAAGGGATGAGAAGGGATCTTCCTGGCTATCGAAAAAGCCGCCGGTGTCGACCAGAACGAATCGCCTGTCCCGGAGCGTGCACTCGGCAACGACCTGGTCACGCGTCATCCCGGGCTGTGAGTGGACCAGGGATTTCTTCTTTCCCAACAGGCGGTTGAAGAGGGTGGATTTCCCGACGTTGGGGAATCCGACGATCACGACGCGTGGCAGTTTCTTCATGGTTCAGTTCAATTGCCGATGAGATCCGACCTGGGAAGCAGAGGGCGCGTCAGATCGATATGGCCGTTGAGGGTTTCCCGTTCGTTCCCTTCGATCAGGATGGAGACCCGCTCGATGGACTCAAAGTTCCGCGTCAGTGTGTTGACGATCGCAAAAACGGTGGCGGCCTCCGCAGCAGTCCCGGAACCGTGATTGTCTGTGAGTTCACGGGAAAAATCCACGTAAGCGATCCTTTCCCGTGTGATGTACATCTCCCGGAGTCGGGTCCCCAGCGGGATGCTCGCCAGGGCACCCTCCGAGGACCCCCGGATCAGCTCCTCAATGGCCTGCTTGGCCTCGAATACGGTCAGCTCATGGGCATAGATCTCCCTCACCTCGGGGTGCAGAAGTTTGTCCTCGTCCGACAGGAAAAAGAGCGTGATGACCCGGGTCTCGCGCGGCTCTGCCGAGTCCAATCCGGCATCATCCGGAACCGGGACCGGATCCAGCATGGGGGGTTCTTCCGTGCCCCCGATAAAGAACAGGACCACCAAAACGACCAGCAGCACGAACAATGCAGCAAGGGGAAAGATGCGCTTGATATCCATCCTGACTCGCTAGTCCCTGGCGTTTTGTCGGATAAACTTAGCCAGGCCGGAATATATGGCCTGGGCAACGGCGGCCTGAAAATCATCCGTCAGCAGTTTGCGCTCTTCCTCTGGATTGGATATGAAGGCGACCTCCACCAGAACCGCCGGGCAAGCAACTCCTGTCAAGACCTTAAACGGAGCTTGTTTTACTCCCCGGTTCCGTGTACCCCGCAGTGTATTGAGCTCGCTCTGGATCAGTTCCGCCATCTCGCTGCTCTGCTTCAGGAAACTGGTTTGGGCCATGTCCCAGAGGATCATCTTGATGTCGTCCTCTGTATCGCCCTGTATCTGGTCGAGCTCTGTGGAGTTGTTCTCCATGAAAGCCAGGCGCCGGGCCTCCTCGTCTGTGGCATTCAGATTCAGAAAATAAGTTTCGGCGCCGCGGGCCTTACTGCCCGGGAATCCGTTGGCATGGATGCTGACAAAGAGGAAAGCCTGCTCATTGTTAGCGATGGCAGCCCGGCGTTCCAGGGGGACATTCACATCCCCGTCTCTGGTCAGGACCACACGGTAAGCTAGGTTGCGTTCGATGATGGCTTTGAGCTTCAGGCCGATGGACAGAGTGATGTCCTTTTCCAAGGTCCCGTTCTGTCCCTTGGCTCCGACCTCGAGCCCGCCGTGCCCGGGATCGATGATGATGGTCCGGTAACCCTGTGCGAGGGATTGGGTCGGAATTGTGGCTGGGGTGTCGGTCGGTGGATCGGTGCGCTCTGCGGCCTGGGCCTCCGCATCCTTCTTGGGAACGGGCGCGGCCTCCCGGCCGGCTTTCGGTGGGGCTTCCAGTCCTTCCGGCAGCACATCGATGACCAGCCGATGGGGGCGCGTGAGGTTGGATGAGGCATGCTTGAAGTCGGACATGCGCACCTTGATGTTCAGAACATAGAAGTCGACTCCCTGGGTCCAGCCGACCGACTCGATGAAGCGGCTCCGGAAGGAGCTCCGTCGGATCCTGAACGGCTGATCGGCACGTATCCTCACCAGGAGATAGATGCCGTTCTTTTCGATCGAAGAACTGAGGGCGTGGTTTGAGGTTACGGTCACGCGGCTGTAATCCGCAAAATCTTCCACGGACAGCTGGAGGAATGGATCCTCCTGCGGACCGAGGGCTGCAGCGGGCACCAGATGACACAGCAGTACGAACAGGACCGCCAGGATACGGACAAAGTATTTCAGCACGTTTCGCTCATACGTGTGCATAGATTTGGAGGCGGCGGGAATCGAACCCGCGTCCGAAGACATTCGACAGAAGGTGTCTACATGCTTATCCCTTTCTTCATTCTCGTTTCAAGGCTGCTGAAAGGGAGAGCGACCCCGAAACATGCTCCGAGTTGTTTCGTGAACCGGGCACGGAGTCAACCTGGCCCACTATCCTGCGAGTCGGCGCTTCCCGGAAGCCGCAGGAAGACGACCGAGAAACGGCATGCCTACTGATTAGGCAGCAAGTGCAATAGGTTCGGCACTTATAAGGGTCCGCCTTTTTAGCGAGGGAGACGGGGCCTCGACATGCTACCTCGGTCTCATTATCTCCGTCGAATCCAGTTCGCCCCCAGATAGCACACAATCAATTATAGGTAATTCCAACGAAAATTGTCAACCTGAAGACCAGGGCAGGGATTTCACCCCCAGGGGTGATTGACTTTCGCCATGGATATGCTTATCGTAAGAGTGGACCTTGTTGTGCTGGCTGGGCAAGGTAACCTCACCATACCCCCTTTTGCTAAATACACACCACAGCCAGCAAACCTCTCGTACGATACACACCACAGCCCTATTTGTTTAGTCGGATCTCATGGAGAAAATTTGAAAAACTTATATAATCCCCTGAAGGTGAATTTTTTCGTAGATGATTTTGAAGGGCCGCCTTATACTAGCCTAAAGAAACACCATGACCGATCTCATGACCTGTCTCTCCCGGAGTTTGGGGCCGCTGGAGGCTCGTGTGGAGGCCTTCGTACGGGAATACTCTCGAATCTGGCAGGAAACACCGGCTGATTCCTGGGCTCTAGAGAGGGTATATCTCCCAGCAGAGAAGAGGGAGATCGAAAAGGACCTGTCCGCCCTGATCGACCGGGTGTCGTCCGAGCAGAAGGCCGCGGCGGCAGAGGACGATGGCCTCGATCCAACTCGGATGGAAGCGATCGCTGCCGAGGTGCGCCCCTTTTTCCAACGCATCCTGAAGCGTGCCGACCTGAAGATCGAGAACGTCTACGATGCCCAATTTGTGGAATCCACGCGTCAATTCCTGAGTGCTGCGAGCGAATTTGATCCCGACCTGAGCATAGCCTCGGTCTACCAGGCCCTGCGCAACGTCTGGATCATGAACACTCTTCAGTTCTACCTGGGGATCAAGGCGGCTCACACGGATGCGATCTTTGGCTACAGCATGGTGTATCCCTACCTGGATAACGTGCTGGATGATGCGGGCCGCTCGATCTCGGACAAGCTGGGGCTGGTCCTCAAGCTGAGGGCCTGGCTGGAGGGCGAAGAGGAGAGCCCTGCGACCCTCCAGGAGGAAAAGCTGCAGGCCCTGATCGCCCTGGTCGAGGGCCAGTATCCGCGCAGCGAGTTTCCCGGCGTCTATCGGTCCATGCTGTCGATCTACAACGGCCAGATCAAAAGCCTGATGCAGCAGCGCGGCTCCGAGGCAGCCGACCGTGAGGACATCCTGAGCATCAGCCTGGAGAAGGGGGGGACCTCGGTCCTGGCCGACGGCTACCTGGTGGCAGGAGAACTCACGCCGCGACAGGAGGACTTCTGCTTCGGCTTCGGCGTGTTCCTGCAGTTTGCGGATGACCTTCAGGATATCGCCGAGGATCTAGAGAACGATCACTGGACCCTGTTCTCTCAAAAAGCCGGCCACTCCCCGCTTGATCCCCTGGTGTATAAGCTCCTGCGCTACATGTCCATTATCCTGGAACACAAGCTGGACGGTTCGATCCCCCATGAGAAGGCCCTGAAAGATATGATCCGGCCCAACTGTACTCTGATGTTCATGGAGTCTGTGGGCAAACATGGCGGATACTTCAGCCGGCACTGCGTCCGGCGTTTTCAGCGGGCGTTTCCAGTAAAATTCGGCTACCTTAGAAAAATGAGGGGCACGATCGAGGGCCGGTTCCTGACCGGGAACGAAAAGATCTCCGATCTCGATCCCGTGTCCGCCGCCTTCCTGACCCTCTCTTCGCGGGCTTTTGCCCTAGATTGATCCGGCTTCGCTCCGCCTTCAGTCAAACAGGACAACGATTCCGAATTTCAGGGACGCGCGGCCTCTACGTTTTCCTGGATCTCACCCCGGTTCGACATGGCGACGGCGGCTGTGCTGATGAATTCGTGATCCAGGACCCATTCCAGGGCACCGCGGAAGGACAAATCCTGGCCCCCCTTAAAGGCATGGGGACCCGCGGAGCAGGTCTTCATGGCTATGATGCCGATGCCGTTCTTGTACGCCTTCTTAAGCTCGACCTCGTTCCGGGGCTGATCCCATTCCGCCGATCGTCCCGAATTCATATGCACGTAGGAGCCCTTGTGATTGTAGGGGAGCATGATGATGTCGAAGAACCCGGACTCATTAGCGCTCTCCAGCAGCGCGAGCTTATTGTGGCAGGAAAATCCATGTGCCCGGATGATCCCTTTCTTCTTGGCCGCGGCGAAGAATTCCATCACGGCCTCATTGGTCAAGACAGCCACCTCACCAGGATCGTGGATGAGCATGATGTCGATGGTGTCCGTCCTCAGGGCCTTGAGGCATGTCTGAAGGTCGGATTCCATGGTCTTGCGGATCTCAGCAGAGGTGTACTCGTTGGAATCGCGGCCCCGAAGCCGGACCCGGATCTTGGACTGGATGATCACGTCCTTCCGGAGATCCTGGAGCGTGTCGCCGATCATGCGCTGGTTGTTGCCGTTGAAGTAGGACAGGCCCGTGTCGATGAAGTTGATCCCGGATCCCAGGGCCTCCAGCAGGAGGGTGGGCTCCATGCTGCGGGAGGCTCCGTAGCCCAGCACCGTGGGCTCGATCCCGGTCCGGCCGAGGGCCCGCTTCTGCAAGGCGTCGCCGCTGTCTCCAAAGAGACTCAGGGGATTCTTCTTCAATACATTGAGGGCGACCAGCCCTGTTATCCCCGCAGAGGATTTTTTGAGGAACTCTTTCCTGGTGATCCTTTTATCTTTTTTTTCCATGGGTTACCCTCCGATCGATCCGCAGGCGGACGACAATCAATTATAATCAATCCGCGTTCCAATCACCAGCAAAATCATCGGATTTGTCGGCAATACACGTCCTGTCGGCTGCAGAGCGCTATGCTTTCTGGGCCGCCTTCCCATGAGGCTGAAACATCGTGTGGCGGGATTTGCCTGGGACGGGCAACCAAATGCAGTGGGATTCGTAAATAGTTATAGAAAATGACGATCCCTTCAAAGAGGAGGATCCCGATGAACCGTCCATCTCTGTTCAGCTTAGTGATACTGGCGTTGTTCCTGGCCTTCTGTTCGGGGCCGCCCGCACCTGAAGAGGCTGTCCCGACAGAACTCAAGGACATCCTGCTGGCGGAGATCCCCCGCCTGATGGAGGCGGCCGAAATTCCAGGGCTGTCCATCGCCGTGGTGCGCGGCGGTGAGATCTACTGGACCGGCGCCTTCGGGGTGCGCAGCACCGAAACCGGGGAGCCAATCGACACGGAGACGATCTTCGAGGCGGCCTCCCTGACCAAAACCATAACGGCCGCGGCCGCACTCACGCTGGTCGAAGCAGGACGGCTCGACCTGGACGTCCCGCTGGTCGACTATCTCCCCTATCCCAAGCTGGCCGGAGACGAGCGATATAAGAAGATCACGGCCCGCCTCGTCCTGACCCACACCACCGGCCTCCCCAACTGGGGGACACGCCTCATCCGGGAGCCCGGTGAACTCTATGGATACTCGGGAGAGGGCTTCCTCTATCTGGGAAAGGTCGTCGAGAAGATCACCGGAAAGGACCTCAATGAATTCGCCCGAGAGGTGATATTCGCGCCGCTGGGAATGACGCGGTCAAGCTATATCGAGACTGAGGAATACAAGGCCAACGGCGCGTGCGGCCACGACCGCCACGGCGTTGCCATCGCGCTGCGGGAAAATCCCTCTCCAAACGGAGGCGCGAGCCTCATCACCACCCCGACCGACTATGCCCGCTACCTGTGCGCACTCATGAATGACACGGTACTGAGCGCCGAGACCATCCAGCAGATGCTCTCGCCCCAAGTCAAGGCCACGGAATTCGACGAGACCGAACACGATGAGCACGTGTCCTGGGGTTGGGGATGGGGGATCCATCCGGGCACCACGGAGAACGGCTTCTTCCACTGGGGAAACAACGGGGAGCTGCGGGGATTTACCGTCGCCTATAAGAATAAGGGCGAGGGCGTGGTCTTCTTCTCCAACAGCGAGAACGCCTTTGCCCTGGCCGACCCCCTGGTGGCGCTCATCACGGACGAACCCCAGTACGGCATGCAGTGGCTGGAGTTCGAGGAGCAGCGCTATGACAATCCCGGGAGGAACGCACAGCGCTCGGTAGAAAAGGCCTTTCTTGAGCGGGGAGCCGATGCAGGCCTGCGCAGGCTGGCCGAGGTGCAGGAGCTGTTCCCGGACCTGATCGATGTCGCCAGCATGGGCTGGACTGCAGGGTACCTGACGAACAGGGGGAAAACGGCGGAGGCGGCGGCCCTCTTCGGCCGCATGCTGGATATCGAGCCCCAACGGATCCAGGCCTGGGAAGGCCTGGGCCTGGCACAGATGGAGCAGAAGCGCTTCCCTGAAGCGATCCAGGCATTCGAGAAGGCGCTCGAGATCCAAGCCAACCGTCGGATGGCAAGGAACGCGGTCCCCTGGATAAAGACGCTGATAGCAGCGGAGGGCAAGGTCGTGGAAGTGCCGCTGTCCCGGCTCGAAAGCTATGCCGGCGAGTACGGCCCCCGCCGCATCACGCTGCGGGATGGGAGCCTCTTCTACCAGCGCCCGGGGCGCCCCGAATACCGCCTGCGGCCGCTGACACAGGACACCTTCATCCTGGAGGGATATCTCAGGTTCCGGTTGAGGTTCGTCTCAGACGGAAGCGGCCGTGTGACCAAGGTCAAGGGCCTGTACATCGAGGGCCGCGAAGACGAGAGCGCGAGAACCGGCTGATCACTCCATTACTATGGAATGAACGTGGAATTTTGTTTCTTCTTCCCCAAAGGTCAGACAATAGATCTTCCCCTGACTGATGGTATAGTACTTCACGTTCGAGTTGCTGAGGTGGGCGACATACGGGGTTTCGGTCAGACCTGATACCTGAAATTGACCCAGTTCCTTTCCCTCGAGATCCAGCACCACGAATTCATTAGGAACCACATATTTTTGTGAGGTTTTTACATACAATTTATCATCGGCTATCACAAATCCGGTGATCGCCGGCAGAAAGTCGGGATAGATCAATTTCGTTTGTTGAACGACGTTGTCGAAACCGAATGCTTTAATCGACGGGTCCTCTTTGAAGTTCTCCAGAAGCTCTTTCTTTTCGCGCCCCCCAACGGCTTTTTTTTTTTTGTCTTTCCTGTTCTTGCTGGTGAGTTCTCCCTCCCTG
>CBESWG010000016.1:0-64918 GCA_965533275.1 uncultured bacterium | reverse complement strand
ATCGTGCCTGGTGTGACCAAGAATCGCGACGTGGGAGTGACTGTCTTTCGCCGGAGAGGCACAGGGGTATCGCAGAGGGGACGGACTTTGGGCCATGAAAATGTTGTGATTCAGGGAGGCGACATTGTGGCATCCCCAAGCCAGGGCAGATTCGCCTATGTGCTCCGTGAGGGAGAGACTGAACCTCCTCCAGATATCAAAAAACTTTGGTCAGAATATAAGAAAATCGATAGGATCCTGGCAGAGACCATCAAGGTGGGACTTACCCCTCGTGAAATAGTCAAAAACTACAAGGTGAAATTCGAAGAGGAAGGGATTGTAATTAGGGACGGACAATTGCATCTGTTTACCCAGAAGAACGATTTCTCCGCTTATACTGCTGGTTTTGATCCTGAAAAAACCCACCTCAATATCGACTGCCATGGCATGGGGAAAGGAGCCCGGAAGAGGAAGTTCGAGAATTATTTTGGCCCCAGGATTGGCTCAAACGGTCCGGAATGGATGTGGGATATACCGCTCCCGCCCAATCACCACTTTGTTTTAGAGTATTTCATCTATATGCCGTCGCCTTCCAGCGAACACGAAGATCAATATTTGTTCTGGTGGGATCATGAACAGGCACTTGTCACCGAAAAAGGAGTCGAATATTTATCTTCTCCGCAAGAGGAGCTTTATCTCATCAAATAAGATCCGCAAATCCTACAATACCTACTTCATTTCATTCTTAAGTACTCAATATAAATACTGCAGATCTGGCGGTTTTGTTTGGGAGGATGCGAGATTGACTGCCCCACCAAGAATTTATGTCTTATATTCTGTCTTTGGGATTTCTATTGTAAATGTACTGCCCTCATTGACAACGCTCTTTACCTTGATGTTACCTTTATGTGCTTCAATGATGTTATATACGATAGACAGACCTAAACCCGTACCGACACCCGAAGACTTTGTTGTATATCCGGGATCAAATATTTTCTCGAGATTTTCAGCTGGAATCCCTCTTCCATTATCAGAAATATCAATGTAGGTGTGAGTCTCATCTGAATGGGTTCTTATCTTGATCTCTCCCTTCTCTTCGATCGACTGGATAGCATTCATGGTGATATTCATAAATACCTGGTTCAACTGATTGGGATAACAATAGATCTTGGGAATATCACCGAATTCTGTTTTCACCTCAATACGAAATTTTAGTTCATGGTGTAGCAACACCAGGGTGTCCTCGATGCCATGATGAATATCGGCCAGCTGAAATTCTGCCTCATCGAGGCGGGCGAAGTTTTTCAGGGTCTGTACGATTTTGGTTATTTTGTCACCTGCCAGCAAGGAGACCTTGTTGTTTTCTTGCATCAATGAGATGTAATTCTGGAATTTTTTATCGTTTTGAAGCTCATCCAATGAAGTAGCTTCTGATATGATGCTTAACAATTTCTCGAGAATTTTGGATGTCCCGCTATTTGTGCTGTTTATGGCTCCCATAGGATTATTGATCTCATGAGAAACACCGGCTACAAGATTGCCCAGCGCCGCCATCTTTTCTGACTGCAGAAGTTTTACTTGGTTTTCTTCAAGTTCACGGGTTCGTTCTTTTACTCTACGTTCGAGGTTGAGATTCATCTCGTGTACTTTGTCTGATTGATAGTTTACGATTGCCACAAATAAGAATACTGCCATCAGTGCGATTCCGAGATAGCTGATGAACTGATACAACGCACCAGTATTTGAGATAAATAGTACCGCTCCATATCCAATCAGAATCCACACTGCTGTACTAAGGGCGAGCATGAGAATGAAACGTTTTTGAGGTTTATTATCAGTGGTTCTATAGCTCTTGAAAACCATCGTCAATAAATAGAAGAAGATTCCAGCAAAAAGAGGATACAATAATTTCCCAACAGGGCCTTCTTCAATGTCCAATATATCTTTAGGAGTATCTGGTATTTTAGTTAACAACTCGGTAAATGGATTAAGCATCATGCAAACTACGAATAATAGAATAGAGAAAATCTGAAAGTGCCTTACTTTAATTCCCAGAACTCTGGCATCCATTCTTTTGTCATACCCGGTAAAGGCAAAGAAGAATAATATTAGCCCTATTGGTATCAGAAAACCTGCTGTATTGAAGATCCGTATCCAGATATGAATATGTTCTATTTTTCCAAACTGGAACCAGGCAAAGGTACCAAGACTGTCTATTGCAAAAGCCAGAGTAAAAAAAGAGAATACGCGGTTAATGTTCTCACGTCTGCGAAACAACCATGTGATACACGAAATCAGGGCAAAAAGAATACCTGAGATCAGCATGGGAACGGAATAAATGTCCATTATCGAATTAGCCAACCATATCCTTAGTTAGGCAGGTGCGCTCGTTTCCTGACTCACAGAAAGGACATGTGAACATGTTAATCCTGCATTTGTTGTGCAGGTCTTTCTTTCTCTGTTCCTGTCAATAGCTCAATCAGGACATCCCTCTTCATGGAGACCTGACCACCACACTTGAAGCAGATTTTGCCTGCCATACTGAACTTGTTGAAGGCTCCACAAGCAGAGCATATGGGCTGTGTGACAGCCTGCACCTTCAAAGACTCTTGGAGGTCATGGGCCTCAGCATGCTGCAGGATATGCTTCAGCATTCCTATGGCCTGGTTCTTCTTAATTGTCCTAAACAGTAGTCTTAAGTTGAAATCCTTCTCAGGCTCTAGCTCCTTCATCCCTTTCTCTATCATCTCATTGAAAAACTCCTGCTCAGAATCCTGGCAGGAGACTGTAATCCAATATCTGTCACTCTTCAATCTTCTCTCCTAAACCCACACAATGTCACCTGGCTCAGTTATTTCAGAGTCTAGATGTTGTGCTTTTTCATCATTTTTCTGCATATAATTTGTGCTATTCCGGTACGCCTTATTATTGTTGAAACCCTCCTTCCTTCTCTAATGACTAAGCATAGCAGGGCCTTCAAATTGAGTCAATCTGGAAGCCAGGAAAGACGCCAACCACGGCCCCCTGAACTGGTGGATGCGGGAGGGAGGATGGCTGAGCTGAAGCTTCAGTACCATTCCTTCTTATCATATCTAATTGACAGGCCCGACCAAGAATTCGTATCCTATTCCCCCAAGGCAAAGGGAAACCGTCAGTGGAGGCCTTAGAATGATGGCTGTTTTAGGACTAATTCACTAAAGGAAGGTTAGTATGGGCGTTCTTCGCAAAGGGATGGAAAGGCTTGAAAATCGTACGAGAAGAGACAGGATGAAAAGGAAAGAAAAGAAAAAGGAACAAACAGAAAAGAGTGGAAAAAATAAGCCCTCAGTAAAACTAACGATCCCTTCCGGACGAAGAAAAAGAAAAAAATGATTGTCAATGTTACTAGCGCCCATGGCAATGTTTGTATTTTGAACCGCTGCCGCAGGGACAGGGATCGTTGCGTCCAATTTTTTCCTCTTTCTGAGAGGCCCGGCCTTCCTCTTGAGCTAGGATTTTCATGATTCCGTCCGCGGTCTGGCCCCGCCGCAGAAGGTCTGCCATGATCTGCATGGGCCGCTCCACATGTGCAAAAAAAGCTTTGAGCCCAACACAGAGCCAGTTCAATCCGGGCTCCCCATCCGGCGTGGTGAGCACCCGATTCTTGGGGCATTCGCCATGACAGGTGAAAAGATATCTACACGCCTGGCAGTATTTGGGAAGTGTGTCCGACTTTGCGCGGCCAAAGGATCTCTGGGCATCGGAAGTGATAAGTTCCGGTAGGGAAACCTGACTGATATTCCCCACCAAATAGTTTGGCTCGACGAAATGGTCGCAGGAATAGAGGTCTCCGTTGTGCTCGAGGGCAACAGCCTCACCGCAGATCGGGCTTAGAACGCACAGGGTCGAACGGCCGCGCACATAGGAAGCGAGCACGCCATCGAAAAACTGCACGAACATGTTCCCGACATCCCTGCGTACCCACTCGTCGAAGATCTCGATCAGGAACCGGCCGTACGACTTGGGATCGACCGTCCGGTTGGTCACCTGGGTGCCTTCCTGGTTGCCGGTTTCATTATCCCGTTCTACGATCGGTATGAACTGGAGGTAGCGCGCTTCCAGTTCATCGCGAAAAAAGCGGTACACTGTTAACGGGTGTAGGCTGTTGGTTGCATTGACCGTGCACAGGATATTGAACTCGACATCATGCTTCTGAAAAAGCCGGGCCGCACGCACTACCCTGTTGAAAACAGATTTTCCGCCCTTGTCATGGCGGTAGGCATCGTGTAAGTGGCGTGGTCCGTCGAGGCTAAGGCCGATAAGGAAATTATTCTCGTTAAAAAACTCACACCATTCGTCATCGATCAAGATTCCGTTCGTTTGAAGGGTGTTTTCGATGCGTGTTCCGGGCTTGATGTATTTCTTCTGCACGTCTATGGTGCGCTTGAAAAAATCGAGCCCCATGAGTGTCGGCTCTCCACCCTGCCAGGCGATGGCTACCTCCGGTACCTGGTGCCCCTCGATGGTCTGGCGGATATAGGTTTCCATCGTCTCGTCGGACATACGAAAGTTGCTGTCCGGGTACAGCCGGTCTTTTTTGAGAAAAAAACAATAGTCGCACTCCAGGTTGCACTGGGCACCGGTAGGCTTGGCCATCACGTGGAATGCAGGGACTCTAGTATCCAAAATATTCCGCCTTGAAGAAAACTGTTCGGATCCAGGCCTTTATTATATCCCCTTTTTCCCGGTTACTTCTCTAATTACTTCGACATTCAGCAGAACAGGTTTACTTGTCCTCATATATTCTCTCAGGATATATTGGATGAGTTTTTTTTTGTCATTGGTGTCAATAACCACTTCTGAGAATTGCTTTCTTAAATCATTCATTCAGATTCGTTTTGTTATTAGCTATAATCATTCTAGCTAAGTTTTTTGAAATGAAAAAGCTCTACTTGATTTACTATGCCCCAATTGATTAACATCGAAAATCACTGTATATAAGATTTATTCAAGGCTTTTAGGAGGGAACCAGAATGAATGAATCAAACAATCAGCTAGGGATTTTTCTGATTGTTCTTTTGGTTTGTGTTTCAATTCTGGCAGCTCAAGAGGTTCCTGATGAGGTTCGGGCCCTAGCCGGCACCTATACTGGGTCCTGGTCTATGTTCGGTCTGGATCAGGATGGAACTATCGTAAAAAAAATGTCTTGGACTGATGTGTCATTTGCGAAGCATGTTCTGTTCAAGGTGATCACCAGGGAAGATGAGGTGGAGACACACAGGATTAGCCGGGTGACGACCGTTCATTGGACCGGCAAAGACAATAAAGAACAGTGGATACAATTTATCAGTCTACAGGGAATTCACAAGCGGCAACAATCACATATCTCCCTCTGACCTTGCCTCCTGCTTATTCGAATACTAGGGAGGGAGCGACGGCGACTCTATGGTTCGCCTCGTTTGTAGATCCGATAGGTGGGATATGCCAGTTCGATCATGTCTTCTTGGTTGAAGCGCTCCAGGATGGCCAGGCTGATCTCATCCTCACTTGAGCGCCGTTTTCGTGCGTCAGTCAGGAAGCGCAAAGTCAGTTCCACACCAAAATCAACGATGCGGGTCCAAACGATGGGAGTGAGCTTGCTGAAGTGGATCAGATACTTCCTGCTCATTGTCCGCATCCGCTTTTGCACAGCCTTATCCAGGTCGAGGCTTTTTTCTCCAGCCACTTCCAGTATGATCTCGCGGGCTCTTTTAACATCACTCTCAAAAGTAATGGCGATCTTGATTTCGTGCCACACGTATTCAAATCCACGCGTATAATTGAAGATCGGTTCGGAAAAGATCTTAGAATTGGGGCAGTGCACGATACGACCCGTGCTTTGGTCCGCATCCACCCAGTTACCAATCTCGAGCATAGATGTATAGAACAGGCGGATGTCTATGACGTCTCCTTTGACACTGCCGATTTCGACACGATCGCCGGTCTCGTAGGGCCGCCGGATTAATAGCAGCAGCCATCCCGCAATGGATGTCACCGGCTGGTGGAGCGCCAGGGTGAGGCCGGCGCCGACGACACCGAATAGTGTGGCCAGAGAACGACCGCCTTGTACCCAGATTGCGGCGATTATGAGGATTGTCAGAAATGAGAAGATATAGACAATGGTTTTGCGCGCTGCGTGCCGGCGTTTCAGATCCTTGACCTGCTTGTTAATCATCCGCCTGATTATGGCGATAGACACGTAGGCCGTTAGGATGGTTATTAAAGAATAGAGGGCCCTTTGAAAGACCGGAGAATAAAAGAATTCTGGCATGATATGTCGATTTCCATAAATTATCATATCCTGTTTAGGGCCTAAACTCCACTCACAATATGATCCACGGGCCAGTTCCTAATAATCTCTTTCATTCTGCAAGAATATCAGCGCTTTGTCATGTTTGAATTACTTTATGTAAAGTAAGCTTGACATAATGTCGCTTATGCTTTATATTGAAATCAGTTTTCAGGAGATAGCTAATGGAAATAGAGAACAGTTTAAAAGTCTGGAGAGCTAAAGAAAATATAACCCAGGAGCAACTGGCAAGGGAGGTTGGCTTAAGCAGGCAGACGATCAATTCAATTGAAAGAGGGAAATTTGTCCCGACAGTATTATCTGCACTTAAGATTGCATTATTTTTCAAAACAAATATTGAAGAAATATTTTATTTAAAAGGAATAAAGAAATGAGATTGAAAGGAAATTATTATTGGTTTTTTGCTTTACAATTGGTATCAGGAATTATTGCATATCCATTAATGGTGAAATTTGGATTATTGTTGGGAATATTACTATCTTTTTTGCCATTTTTAGTAGGATTAATCACAACACATGTAAATTATAAACCTGACGAAAGAGATCTGCAGCTTATTCATAAGACCGACAGTTTTAAATCCATGTTGTTAGTGGTTGCTATGGCATTGATATATCTCTACTTTCCCTTGATAAACTGGTTTTTTGCTATGTATGCTGGGATAAGTATCTTTAGAGGAGTAACAGGATTAATAATATTTGCTACAAATTAGCAGACATATGTTTATTGCCTGATAATTTTCTGATGATATTAAATGGATCCTTATGCCCACAATGTTGATTGTACCTTGCCAGAGACGCTGAATAAGAGTGGATTGACAGCCCCCACCAAGAATTTATATGCTATTCCCGCACGGGATGGGGAAACCGGCAAATACTACCCCGAGGAGGGAAAAAATGAAAACGTCTATAGTTATGCTATCTCTGTTGATGCTATTGTCATTCTCGATGAACACCAATGCCTCTATTGATCTTGGCGTGACCTACCAGGAGGAGGCGGAAGAACAGAAAGAGCTCAAGGTCTGGTCCAAATATGATTTTGTAGCAGGCGAAAAAGTCATTTTTGAGGATGATCTGTTGGCCGAGCAAGCGGGGGAATTTCCCTCCAAATGGGACTTGGTTTCCGGGAATGTAGAAATTGCGTTACTTGGAGACGAAAAGGTCATCAGTATGGTAGAGAATAGGTCCGAGATTTCTCCCCTTTTGGATAGCGAGAACTACCTTCCCGATGTGTTCACCATCGAATTCGACATCTATCTCTATCAAAAATATAATGAGGCGTTCTATATTACCCTCAAGAATCTTAACAAAATCGACATACGTCGGAACAAAACAACGATGGGGAGATTTTCGGGGAGCCCTGGCGATGATTCCAAACAAGTTGGCTGGCATCATATTGCCCTGTCTTTTAATAAGCGAGCCTTAAAAGTCTATTTTAACCAAACTAGAGTTTTGAATGTGCCCAACATCGAGACTCCGCCTACATCGTTCTCGATATCGGCTCTAAGCCATGGTGCAAGCCGGGGTGATCCGGCGATACTGAAGAACATCAGGATCGCCGAAGGCGGCGTCAAACTTTACGACCGTCTAGAGTCAGACGGGAAGATTGTTACGAGAGGGATCCTGTTCGATTCAGGTCAGGCGACTATCAAACCTGAGTCTATGGGCGTAATCAACGAGATCGTCAAACTGCTGAAGGAGCATCCAGAGATAAATTTCAGTGTCGAGGGGCATACGGATACTGATGGTGAAGAGGCTTTCAACCAGACCTTATCCGAACAAAGGGCTGCTGCCGTGAAGGCTTTGCTGGTTGACTTGGGCATCGAGGATTCCAGGCTCCAAACAAAAGGACATGGTGAGATTGTTCCGGTTGATTCCAATGACACTCCGGAAGGAAAAGCAAACAACCGGCGAGTGGAATTTGTGAAAACTGATTCTCCATAGCAGTAGAACTAGATCCGATCCTGGCCTCAAAGCCTTGCCGCGTCTGCTACAATTGAGGTATGAGAGATGCGCGGCGTTTAAGAATACGAATCAAGCGGGACAACCTTCTTCCTATAATCATTCCGTTGGCAGCTTTGATTCTCTGTTTTCTATCCACATGCAAGAGCGAGGGCCCCACAGATCCGATTGCGAGTGTGGGCGATCTGCAGAACTCCCAGGTCGACCTGGAGGACTACATCGCTGTGCAGGGCAGCATGAGTTCTCCCGTCGCGGGAATGGCCTCTCTCGGACAGGGCGCCATATCAGTCTGGTTCCAGTGCAAACGCATCCCCACAGAGGACGGCATCGCTCCGATCTTTTACTATGGATCCAACAATCCCTGTACCAACATGTTCGATGCCGCCAACCAGGGTCTCATCATCGAATTGGGCCACAGCCCTGTTCACCGGGGGTCCAAGAGGCTGTATTTCACGGTCTTTGCCAACGGCTGCACATATCCTTCCTTGTGTTTCGATTCGAGGATGCCGCTGGAGGAGAATGTCTGGTATCACTTCGTGGCCGTTGTAGGTGCTTCCTTCAACACCGGCTACCTGAATGGAGAGGAACTGGTCTCCCGCCACTACAACTTCGGGAATGCAAATGATTCACAGTTTTTTTCCGCTGCCAGGGACCATACGGCGATGTGGGTCGGACAGGGCTACTGGGACGCCAGGCTCATGAGATTCGAGGGCCAGATCCAGGACGTCCGCATCTACCGGGAGCCTCTCGGCTCTCAAGATGTCCGAACGCTCTATTCCCAAGGGAAATAGCTCCCCGGGAATCCGCTTCCCACAAGCATGGCCCTCATTTCGCGCAACTTCCTTGGATGAGATCATACAAAGGCTTTCCAGTTCTTTGAGTCGTTCAAACTGCGCCTGCAAGGCATCAACCCTCGATCTTGCAGTCAGACGGTCGGATGTTTGAAGCTGCTCAGGGGTGCATCCGAACAAGTCAAACCGAGTCGTTCGGGAGGATCACTGTGAAGACCGATCCTTTTCCTGGCTCGCTCTCAACCTCGATCTTGCCGTGGTGCTCCTGAATGATCTGGTAGCTGATGGATAACCCGAGGCTCGCCCTCACAACGGATCCTTTTGTTGTGAAATCGGGATCGAAGATCGACTCCAGGTCGCCTGGTGCGATGCCTCTGCCTGTATCACGTATGGCCACGTGAACTATGTTGTCTTCCAGGCCTGTGGTGATCGTGATCCGCCCCTTGCCATCTATTGCCTGTGCGGCATTCTTAATGATGTTGAAAAATACCTGATTCAGTTTTCGTGCATGGCACACGAAGGGAGGGATGTCGCCGTATTCGCGGACGACCACGATATTGGTGAGCAGATCGTGTTTCATCAATGCCAGAACGCTGTCCAGGCCTTCGTGGATGTCCGCCCTAGTCACCTCGCCCTCATCCAATCTGGCATAGTTTTTCAAGTTCTTGATGATCTCGTGGAGCCGCTCAGCCCCCTGGTCGATGGATCGATCGGCTCTGCCAATTATATCCATCACCCTACTAATTTCGTGGTCTTTTTTGGCTGTATCAGGAGCTATTTTTTTCAGTGCTGTCTGAAGCTTGGCAGCGGCTTTCGCCTTGGTATCGTTCATGCTTCGGATTGTGCTGATGGGTGTATTTAGTTCATGGGTCATTCCTGCCACCAGCTGGCCAAGCGTGGCCATTTTTTCCTGCATGACAACCTGTTTCTGCATCTGCTTGAGTTTGTCGAGCGTTTCTTCGAGTTCCGTATTTTTCTGATTCAATTGCTGGGTTCGGTCTTCAACCTTGCGCTCGAGGTTGAGATTCAGCTCGTGTACTTTATCAGATTGATGGTTAACGATCGCCACGAAAAAGAACATTGCCATCAAAGCTGTGCCGAGGTAGCTGATGGAGTTCCAGACCTGGCTGGAGATTGGGAAAAGAAGCGCCCCTCCATAACCAAAAAGAACCCACACCGCTGTTCCGGCACCAAGTAGGAGAATGAATCGCTTCTGCGGTTTATTGTCCGCAATCCGGTAGCCTTTGAAGGCCATAGTGAACAAATAGATGAAGATCACAGCGAAAAATGGAAAAACAAAATTCCCTACCGGGCCGAATTCCAGATCCCAGATGTCTTCGGGAGCCTCAGATACTCGAATCAATAAATTGGTAAACTGAGCAAGCAAAATGCATAGAAGGACTGTTAGAAGAGAGAAAATCCGAAAGTATTTGACTTTGATTCCCAGAACCCTGGATTCCAATCTTTTGTAATACCCGGTAAAAGAATAAAAGAAAAGTATTAAGCCTGTTGGTACGAAGAAACCTGCAGTAAAGGTGATCCTCATCCAGGTATCGATATGATCGATGCTTCCAAACTGGAACCAAATAAATAAAGCCAGGCTGTCTATTGCCAATGCCAGGGTAAAGAGAGAGAAGATACGGTTGATGTTCTCCCGTCTCCTGAACAACCACGTCACGGCCGCAAGCAATGCACAGAGGATTCCCGAAATCAGCATGGGAACGGAATAAATATTCATTAGAGACTATTTCCTAATTTCTGTTTCCCAAACTGCCCAATCGCCACCAAAAGGCTTAAGATCCAAGTCACTCGGGCTGGTGGGAGCAGGCACCAGGGCCTCATGAACCTGCAGGGCATGGGCTTGAGCTCGAGTAAAAGCCGTGGCTGCTTTTGCCAAGAACAATAGAGCCTCGTTGCCGGAGGCCAGATGCCCTCTATTGAACTCAGCCTTCCCCTGGTAGTACTCTGCGTTCGCCAGGGAATACAGCTCATTCAATCCCGCATATCCAGTGTCCGTGAAGTTTAAAGACATAAGCTCTGCATAGGCAGTGGCGATGTCTGAACTAGCCGCCTTCTGGGCAGCCTCGACTGCCTCCTTAGGGCCTGCGGCCAAGGTCAATCTATAGAAAGTGTGAGTCCCATCTATGTAAGGATAACTCGAGCGCATCTCTTCACCGTTTGAGGCAGTAGAGGAATGGATTACCCGGCCGGCCGGCCCTGTGCAGATATAAACCAATCCCTCGTCCCCATTATCTGGCAGAAGAACCGAAACCCACGAATTCGAAGGGCGGCAGATTTTGGCATCCCAACCTCCATCCGGAGGATATGGAGGGGGGCTGCCCGGAAACCGCAGTATCATTTTCATGAATTCCACATCGATCAGACCATGATAATTGTGGAGCAGGTCCCAAAACACCAGATTCCTTGGGGCGGAATAGGCCCCATAGCCACCGTGCTGTTTTATGAATCCCCCTTCTTTTGTGAGTTTCATCTCCTTGTTGAGATAGTTGTTGGTGGAATACAGAAAATCCTGTTCTCCAAAGTCCCCCGGTTTCCGCACACTCTGAACGGCTGCTGTTTTTTCCACGACACAGGCATTGCCTCTGACATCCACAAAATGAAAATTCTCCGGGATATTGATCTGCCAGGGCAAAAGCATGTCCCGGGCTTCATCGGCGGTGTTGGCAAAGCGCACAATGTGCGTCAACGAACAGGACCAGGAGAGGCCGTAATTGTTGTCAATATCCCTGGGGGAACCGCCTCCGCCGCTGTTCCCCACAAATAACCCCTTGTTGTTCATCAAAAAATGATCGCCGATCTCTCCGGCCTGAGCGCCGCATATATAGTTATTTCCCTTGTCTGGAAAGGCCAAGATGACAACGCCGTAGGCGGCTTCTCCAGAATCAAGGGTATCCAGTCCGATCAATTTTCCGTCGGTCGTGCTGCCTCCCCATGCGGAGCAGACAGAGCACCTCTTCACCGGCAGGGATTCCATCTCTGCACCCTTTGGATAGGTGGAGGTCTCGGGTTTGGGCAGTGTGCAGTTCATCAGCAGCACATCGGTGTAAGACAGCTTGTATCCCACGGCTGTTGCCCCGTCCGCTATCCCTTTCATGATCTCGATGTTCTCCGGAGTATACTTCTCGATATAGAACTGGTTGCCCTTGAGCATATACAGCACTTTTTCATGGCTGAATAACTGCAGCGAAGAGGCCCATTTGGCCTCTTTTTCCCTTTCCAAGTAGGGGCCGACCTGCTGGCCGTACTGATACCCCATTTCGTAGTCCGAGCCGCTCAAAATAACTACTGGCAGTATTCCGGGAGGCAAGACTTTGTCTATCTCCGCTTCTGCAGCTTTAATAAATCCAGCCAGATACAGTGAAATCACACAAAATATAAACAGAAGGCGAATTCGTTTTCTGACACTCATTTTTCCTCCTCTACGATCATCGCGAAGCCCACAGGGCTGAAGCGTCCTCATTGGGACTCTCTCTATACCTTAAGAGATGTTCTGTATAGTATATATCACAAATACGAATGATTTATATCAACCGGATTCGGCCCCTCATACAGGCACTGGATGCCGAGCATCTCCTGGTTCTTCTATCAATTGTTCGAAGTGAAAGGCCTCAAGCTTCGTTTGTTTGTGTGACCCAAATGAGTAGAGTATAATGCCAGGGAAAGGGAAATCATGCTTACAAAAAAATTCAGGTTTATTGTACTAATTTTGTTTTGTTTGTTGCTCATTAACTTTCAGGGTTCCGCAAAGGTGTCCATCGGCACTGAAAATGGCAAAGAGGAATGGTCCCAGTACCGCGGCCCCAATCGAGATGGGATCGCGCTGTCGAATACTCCCATCAAGCCGTGGCCGAGTGATGGCCAGCCTCATCTAGTATGGAAGCGGCCGCTCGGTGAGGGCTTTTCCGCGATCGTGATCGCCGGAGAGCTGATCATCACGGCGTTCGCGGAAGACGAGACCGAGTTTGTCGCCGGTTTCGCTAAGGCCACAGGCGAAGAGGTCTGGAGGACCGCCCTGGGGCCCAGGTTTGTGGAAGAAATGGGAAACGGGCCCCGGGCCACGCCGACCTTGGACGGAGATCTCGCCTATATCCTGGACTCCACTGGCGGATTGTTCTGTGTGAACGGAAAATCCGGGAAACAGATCTGGAAAGTATCGCTCACAGAGGAATTCAAGATCCTCCGGCCCCGGCGGGGATTCTCCACCTCTCCCCTGATCCTGGGTGAGACGTTGATCATTCACGGCGGGGGAGAAAACTCTGCCTTTATCGGATTCGACAAAAAAACGGGGAAAACCATCTGGCAGACGGGCGACAGCATAGCCGGTCATTCCTCACCGTTCACTGCGGTCATCAACAATGTGGAACAATCCATCTTCACGATCTCGCGTTTGGTAGAAAAGGACGGAGAGAGAAAGGTCCTGGATGAGGCCGTCTCCGTATCCTCGAGCGGCGAGGTCCTGTGGCGTGGGCCATCCCTGCCCCAGATCATTGCCATGCCGGTCTTTGTGCCTCCCAACAAGGTGTTCATCTCAAGCTCGGTAGAAAACGGCTGCCTTCTCATCCAAGTTCTCGCGGACGGGACGGTCGACACAGCGTGGCAAAACAAGGAGATGAGAAATCATTTCAACAGCTCTCTGTGCTACAAGGGCCATATTTACGGATTCAGCAGTTCCACCCTGAAGTGCCTGGTTGCTGAAACAGCAGAGAGAAAATGGTCCAAGCGCGGTTTTGGGAAGGGTTCGTTGATCGTCGCCGATGACAAGCTGTTGGTCCTGAGTGACCGAGGCAAGTTGGCCATGATCGAGGCGGATCCCGATGGCTACAACGAACTGGCCCAGGCGCAGGTCCTGGATAGCAAATCCTGGACGTCCCCATCCTTATCAGATGGAAAACTCTACCTGCGAAACCACAAGGAGATGGCCTGTTATGACCTCACCAAATAAGTCCATGAAAGGTGTGCTCTGTTGTGCTGCGGCATTGATTTTACTTGCATTCAGCACGTTCCAGTGCGATTCGACGAAGACACTGACCGTTGACGACGTCATCGAAAAGAACATGGAGGCACGCGGAGGCGCAAAAAATTGGGCCGGGCTCTCGAACTTCACCATGGAGGGGATTTACGTCAGCTTCAGCGACCCGGAACCCTTCAAGCTGTGGCGACAGAGGCCGGACCTCTATCGTTTTGACAGCACAAGGATCAACAAAGTTGTCATCCACGTCTATGATGGGGAAAAAGCATGGTGGATAAATCCTCTCATGGGGCCTCCCCATGACAAACCGCAGATCATCCCCTCCCAAAATAACCTAGACAAGGTGACCTTGCGGGAGCGATTGTTCGAGCCGGTCTTTTGGAATTATACGGAAAAATCACACCTGGTGGAGCTGGAGGGGAGAGAACTCTTTGATGATACAGACTGCTACAAGCTAAAGGTGACCTTGGCGGATTCGACGGTCGAGCACTGGTACATCGATTCTGAGACGTTTCTGGAAGTCGGCATGTCCGGCGATACGTATGATTTCGGCATAAAAAACAGCTTGGAAGCGTTCTTCAGTGATTATCAAGATGTGGACGGCTTGAAGTTCCCCTTTCTTGTCGAATCGGAATACGGCCAGCGATACCGGTCCATGGAGATCGAAAAAATAGAGATCAACACGGAAATAGATCCGTCCGTATTTGCATTTCCGGGCTCAAAAAGAGAGAATAAATAGTCCTTCCATAAGGATTCGGTTGGGATGATATGGATTCAAGCGAGACATGCTATCGGGCCTGTGTCATCATTTAGCAAGGAGAAATAGAAATGGGTGATAAGGGGAAAAAGGATAAAGGCAAAAGGGAACATCAAAAGGAAGCCAAGCACAGCCTAAAGGAAAAGCGCAAGCTGAAAAAGGAAAAGAAGAAAGGATAGTCGTCCGGCTGTAAATTCGAAGCCCGAGAAAACGAAATCTCGGCGTCTGAAGTATATTCCCCTATTCCAATACTAGACTATTAGACCTTGTGTATTTAATCGACAATAACTATAGATGAAGTAGACAATAAGTGCTATATATGAAATAATACTTGGTACCTGATGGAAGAATCGATCATCGTAATATTTCCAGCGGGATTCTGAGAAAGGGAGATAAGCCAAAATGGCCAAAACATTAGCATGCAAAGATACGGGAGTAGAATGTGATTATGTGGCACGTGGTGAGACAATAGAAGAACTGAATGCCCAGATCAACAAACATGGCAAAGAAGTACATGGTCTTTCGGATGCAGAGCTAACCGATCCGAAAATGGTCGAGATGATCAAGTCACTCATTAAGGAAGAGTAAGCAGAAACACAGTATTTATGCTCGAGTTGTTGGAAGTTCCACGATAAATTTGCTGCCCTCGTCGACAGCGCTTTCGACCCTGATGTTGCCCTTGTGGGCCTCAATTATTTTATAGACGATCGACAGGCCCAATCCCGTCCCCACGCCCGAAGACTTCGTAGTAAATCCCGGATCGAATATTCGCTCCAGGTTTTCGGCGGGGATCCCGCGGCCATTGTCTGAGATCTCAACGAAGACGCGACTCTCATCGGAATAGGTCCTTATGCTGATCTCTCCTTTTCCGTCGATCGACTGGATCGCGTTCATGGTGATGTTCATGAATACCTGGTTCAGCTGGTTGGGATTGCAGTAGAGCTTGGGTAGGTCGCCGAATTCCGTTTTCACTTCGATACGGTTCTTCAACTCATGGTGTATAGCGGGTAGCCATCGATCTGCTTGATCGAGTTCAGAGTCTTTATCTGGTCGACGGTCAGGCTGTTCTGAATCTCCGTGCTGGAAGCAACGGAAACAGAGAAGATCAATAGTCCCCGCAGAATTGCCATGGGCATTTTAGAAATATTCAACTCACGAGGCATTTAGCGGCTCCTCCTATAATTATAAATCCTCTTGCGCGATTTTACCCCTATCTCGAATATTATTGGGGATTCCACAGTATTAATAGTGGAGAGAAACTAATGGAAGAAATAATTGGGATTCTGCTCATTGCGCCGCTGGTGCTCCTGTTCTTGGGGCTGTTAATCTGGAGCCTCATCTGGGTCCATGGGGATGCAATAAAACGGGGAAAACCCGGCTGGGCTGTTGTTCTGCTGGTTCTGCTTCTCGAATGGCCGATCAGCCTTCTTGTATGGCTGGTCTTTCGCCCGGATTTAAACAATTAGATTGAATTTTCCTATTTGGCAGGCCTGAGTTCGATATTTCCCATGTAGCACTCCTGCCAATTTTCCGCATCCCCCTTTGCCATGATTGTAGAAATCCCAGCTGCAATGGAGATGGTACCCAGCCTGACCTGCTTGAAAGAATCGAGGCCGTTTGTGTCTGGCAGTTGATATTCTGTTTTACCTTCCCCGATCTCAATAAATATTTTATTGTCCGCGGATGTGGTCGCTACGGTAGCATAGACATCGAAAACACTGTCAGCACCGATCTCGATAGGCCATTCCATCCATGTTCTGGTTTCTTTCCATGTGATGTATGCAAAATCTTTGTCCCGGATCAGCTCTGCATGATTCGATGATATGTATCCTCGATTCTCCAGGTCACTCTGCTCGGGGCTCAGAATAATGGCCCCTGATTCGTCAGGAGCAATATTCTGGTTGGGCACATCAGGGGAGCCTTTGATATCAAGGACGATGACAGATGCGATCTCATCAGCTGCCTCTCCTGTCAGGTGGATCATCAGCCCCTCTTCTGCCTTTTCCACTTCATACTCTTCCCCGTTCCCGGAAAGAGAATAGCATTGGGTTGCTTCATTATTGACAGGGACATATAGCAGCTTTTCCTCCGGCCAGTCGAATACCTGCAGATAGAGGCGGGTATCTCCGTTCTCAAGTTCCTTTCGAGTACATCGTCCCCACCAGGGGCGGCGGAAGGGGCTGGCAGCGGTGCCATAGATGGATTCGCTGTTTGTATCCATCCACTTGCCGATCTCTGCCAACCTGTCGATGGAAGCCTGAGGGAAGGTGCCGTCCGGTTTGGGTCCTACATTGAGGAGGAAGTTTCCTCCCTTGGAGGCGATGTCGATGAGCTTGTGCAGGAGGTCTTCGGTCGACTTCCAATCGTCATCGTAGCTCTTATAACCCCAGGTATGATTCATGGTCATGCAAACTTCCCAGTCGCGGCCTTCGATCCCGGTGGCAGGGACATGCTGCTCCGGGGTGTCCGAATCCCCCTTGTAGCCTCCCCCCAGGCGGTTGTTGGTGATGAGGCCCGGTCTCAAGGAGATGAGAGGCCGCAGGAGCTCTGCTCTCTCCTTGTTCATCCAGTAGGGAGTATCCCACCACAAGATGTCGAGGTCATAATTCGTAAGGATCTCTTCCACCTGCGGATAGGCGATCTCCTTTAAATAGGCATCAAAGCTTCCGGCGTGTGCTTCATCCCAGTATTCGCCCTCCTCGTATCCGCTCTTCGCGCCTCCCGGATGTATCCAGTCCTGAGCCTGCGAATAATAGAATCCTATCTTGAGCCCTGCCTTTTTAGCTTCCTCGACCAGAGGCTTCAGGAGGTCTTTGCCGTAGGGTGAGGCATCGGCAATGTCCCAATCGCTGACCTTGGAGTCAAAGAGGGCAAAACCATCATGATGTTTGGATGTGATAACGATGTATTTCATCCCGGCATCTTTGGCCATCTTGATCCATGCCGCGGGATCATAGAGGACCGGATTAAAATCCTGGGCATAGGCCTTGTATTCGGCCACAGGTATCTTCGCGTTCCTCAATATCCATTCGCCGATCCCACCTATGCGTTCTCCATCATATGTTCCGGCGGGTACCGAATAGACGCCCCAGTGAATGAACAGTCCAAAGCGCGCCTCGCGCCACCAATCCATCCTCGCATCCCTCTGTTCTGCCGTCTCGGTCAGGGGATCGATCCACTCCTCTTGTGCGGTATTATCTGTGCTCGTACATGAATTGAGGATTAAAACCAGAGTCAGTATGCACAACAAAGGAAGTTTTACATATTTTTTCATCGCTTCACCTCGTGTCAGGCTGAAAATTTGCCCCATGGATCATGCTAATTCTGAATTGAAGTTATCACTCTCCATGTCACGAAGTCAACGGATCAATATTGCTTCACAAATCAATGGGGCACTCCTCATCGTACATGATCCCTTTGACTGCGGCTTTCGTGATGTGATATGTACAATTCATATGTAACAGGTCGGATCGCAGCTTTGTGAGGAGCGGCCTGGAACCGGTTTCACAGGGATAGTCGAATGGATGAGCCATCCTCCAGAGTCACGCTCAAATTCATCGGAGCCCTGGCGTTTGTAAAGCTTGCCATCCACCTGGTGACAAATGCCCTTGGCGGCTACGGCATCTTCCGGGACGAGCTCTATTACATCGCCTGCAGCAAAAACCTCGCCCTCGGGTACGTCGACCAACCGCCGCTGTCCATCTATCTGCTTTCAGTCAGCCGCGCGATCTTCGGCGATTCCCTGTTCGCGATCCGGCTGCTTCCGGCTGTGGCCGGGGCGTTTACAGTGCTCCTTGTCGGCCTCATGGTGCGAAGGCTCGGCGGCGGCAAGCCGGCCGTCCTCATTGCTGGGCTCGCCGTTATGCTGGCCCCCATTCAGCTGGCCATGTTTTCTGTCTATTCCATGAACGGTATAGACATGCTCCTCTGGACGGCCTTGGCCTATGTCATCATTCTGTTGATCCAGGAGGACCAACCAAAGTGGTGGATAACCCTAGGGCTCCTGATGGGGCTGGGCCTCCTTAACAAGATCGGAATGTTGTGGTTCGGATTCGGTTTCTTTGTGGCGCTCCTCGTGACGCCCCTCCGCCGGCACTTTAAGACCAAGTGGCCATGGATTTCCGGGGCATTGGCCGCTCTCCTGTTCGCTCCCTTCATTATATGGAATGTTTTTAACGACTTCGCACATCTGGAATTCATCCGGAACGCGAGTGCCTTCAAATACTCAGGGATCACTATCAAGGATTTTCTCCTTGGTCAGATCGTGGTGCAAAATCCCGCTGCCCTCTTTGTCTGGCTGTTAGGGCTATATTATTTCTTCTTCCACAAGGGGGGGAAGAATTACCGGATCCTCGGCATCATCTATGTGGTTGCCTTCTTGATTCTGGTGATCAATGGCAACAGCAAACCCGAATATCTGGGTCCAGCCTATCCCATGCTCTTTGCGGGAGGGGCTGTCTTCCTGGAGGAACTATTTCAGCGAAAAAAGATGAAATGGCTTCAATATTTTGTTCCTGCTCTGGTTGTCTCCAGTGGCATCTTTATGGCACCGATTGTATTGCCTATCCTTCCGGTTGAGACCTTCATCAAATACTCAGAATTCGTTGGGTTGAGTCCCAAGAATCTGGAGGGGAAGGAGCAAGCCCAACTTCCCCAGCACTATGCGGACATGTTCGGATGGGAAAACATGGCTTCGACTGTGGCCGGTGTCTTTCATGCCCTACCCGAAGAAGAGCAAGCGAAGACCATCATATTCGGGCAAAACTATGGGGAGGCGGGAGCGATGGGCTACTACAGGGATAAATTTGGCCTGCCCATGGCCATCTCCGGCCACAACAACTACTGGTTGTGGGGGCCTGGAGACGAAAGGGCGGAGGTCTATATCATCCTGGGTGGGGATGAAGCAGACTATACCGAGTTGTTCGAGCAGGTGGAACGGGCGGCTGTTGTCCGGTGTGACTACTGCATGCCCTATGAAAACAATCTGCCTGTCTATGTATGTAGAGGTGGCAAGGTCAGCATCCGCGAAATCTGGGGATCCGTGAAAAACTACAATTAATTGATTTCGGAATTCATAAAGAAGATGGAGCTTGTACCTCTTCTATCCACGGGCTCGACTTTTTGTGATGGCTCTCGCCAAGCTTACTTCTTCGCTTCCACTCCCTTGACGACCTTATTATATTCCGCCCTCTCTCCGGCCAGGACCAGATATCCGTTCTTCGAGGTCAGCCAAACTTCTGCCAGAAGGTATTCTGTGACGTACTCCGTGTAGGAAGGCTCGAAGTTTGCCACCATGTCGAACATGAGTTGGGGTCCCTCGATCGGAGGATCTGGTAGGGCAATCTCCTCCAGGATTGAGATCGAGAATTCATCTCCCGTCGTTTCTCTTCGCAGAAGAATCTTCCCATCTTCTTTCAGAGCCACCGAATAGTCTCCCGGAGGGAATTTCTTGCCTCCAGCTTCGAACTTGAATGGGATCTTGCATGTGGTTTGGGAATATGCCAACCCGTTTCCCAAAGAAAGACAGATGGCGATCACCAGAGCAGCTGGTATTATCAGTCGCTTCATTTGATTTCTCCTCGCTGTTATCCGAGATCAAACCAGATACGGCACATCCCCTGCCCCACCCGATGACGAAGGCGAGGTGGTCGGAACTCCGTTCTTGATTGCATCTTCCATGGCCATGATGAATGTGTCGATCTCCTCAAGTGTTGAGTAGACATTGGGAGACACTCGGAGCGCCTGATAGTCGAAGCGAGCGTTGGGCGGAACTCCTCCCACGAGAGGAACCACGATGATCCTGTACTTGTTCATCAGGAACCGCGCAAGATCCCTGACATCGATACCTTCGATGTAGGATGCCGCAACTCCCCAGCACTGCGCCGGCTCCCCAATATTCGACAAGACTTTGAACTCCGGATACTTTTTGAGAGCGTTGATGTACCTCATGGTAAGAAAACGCATCCGGGCGGCTTTGCGAGCGGCCCCGATGGCCTGATGAAAGGCGAGGGCTTCTCCGAGAGATGCCCTGATAGCCCAGGGGTGGGTTCCGATCGACTCGAACTTTCGGACGTCGTTCACCTGGCGGGCCGGGGCTGCCTGCATGGGCCAAAACTTCGGGATGCTTTCCTTGCGCACGTACAGGCAGCCGTTGCCGATCGGAGCCATCAGCCACTTGTGCAGGCTCACACCGTAAGCGTCACATTCGAGATCCCGCAGCTTGAATGGGAAGTGCCCCAGTGCGTGTGCGCCGTCGACGATCGTGACGATGCCCTTCGACCGTGCCAGCCGTGCCAGCCTCTGTACCGGGAACAGCTGCGCAGTCAGGTTGGTGATGTGGCAGAAGTGAAAGACCTTTGTTCTAGGCGTTATTGCGTTCTCGAATCGCTGATAGAGGTCGTCCTGGGTGGTCGGTACGGGAAACTGGAGGCGGGTCACCTTGATCCCGTCTCGCCGCCGCCGCTGATCCCACGTCGTCAGCATACGAGGGTAGTCCTGCTCGGTCGTGATCACTTCGTCGCCGGCCTCGAGGTCGAGCCCGTTCTGTGCGATCTGCAGGGATTCGCTGGCCCCACGCGTCAGCGCCAGCTCTTCGGTGTCGCATCCGAACTCCGCAGCCATACGCCGGCGGATCGTCAAGATATTCTGCTGGACCTGCCGCTGGTAATGCACGGGCAGCATGTTGATGATTTCCATGTAGCGCCAGACCGATTCGAGCACGACCCTGGGTGTGGGGCAGGTAAATCCGTTGTTGAGGTTGGTCAGCGTGCGGTCCAGCTTGAAGCCCAGTTGGATCTCACGCCAGTAGAATTCGTTTTGGGCGACCTCTTCGGGTGATTGATCCGCGACAGACTGCGAAGCGTCCATGATGCCCTTCAGGTCGCTGCCCTTCGCTGCATAGGCTGTCATCCCGAGGGCGGCGCTCTTGCGCATAAAATCTCGTCGACTCAGGGTGTTCGTTTTCATTACAGACCTCTCCTTAAAAAGTAATTGATTGAATTGCGAGAATAGTGAGCCATTCATTGCGACTCGATTTGAGTACTTTTTTGCTTACATGCTTGGGGATTCAAACCTATCATGCCTCTTCCCTGAATTCAACATTATATTGAAAATGTCCCTTCCGCAGTTCCTTGATATTCCTCTATTCCTACAAAAACCATCGGGATATATGACAAAGGGACAGCCTTGTGATAGCATCCTAGACTGAAAGAGGAGCAGAAAATGTTGAACATTTCCAACCTATCCAAATCCTATGACACTGTGAAGGCCGTCGATGCAATCTCCCTCGATATCAAGGAGGGAGAGATATTCGGATTTCTGGGCCCCAATGGAGCGGGGAAAACCACCACCATATCCATGATTGCCGGCCTGCTCAAGCCCGATGGCGGAAGCATTACCATCAATGGGCTGAGCTTTGAGAAAAACGCGCGGCAGATTAAGGAAATCATGGGCGTCGTCCCCCAGGACATGGCTTTCTATGAAGATTTGACCGCCAAGGAGAACCTAACATTCTGGGGCAAACTTCACGGCCTTCCAGCCAAGACGCTCGGCCAGCGCATCGAGCACTACTTGGAACAGACTGGTCTCTCGGACCGGGCGAACGAGGCTCTGAAAAAATACTCGGGCGGGATGAAGAGGCGGATCAACCTGATTATAGGGCTGCTCCCTCAACCCAAACTCCTGTTGCTGGATGAGCCTACCACGGGCATCGATGTCCAAACCAAACTCAACATCTTCAACCTCATCCGAGAAGCCGCGAGGCAAGGCACCACCATCCTCTATACCACTCACAATCTATTGGAGGCGGAAGACTTGTGCGACCGGATCGCCATCATGGACAACGGCAAGATCCTGGCTCTTGGAACCCTGCAGGAACTGATCCAGCTGGTAGGCGAGAAGGATGTTGTCCTGATCACAGGTTCCTTTGATGCGGATAGAGCAAGGGAGGTGATGCGGGATTTTGACGAGGCGGAAGTCCTCTCTCTCAAAGAAGGCCAGATCGTTTTGTCCCTCGAGGCCTCCAAGACCATACCCGTACTTCTGGGCCGGTTTTTCCAGTCGGGTGTGGGGATCGACGACATCACCATCAGGCAGCCCAACCTGGAAAGTGTTTTTCTCAAGCTCACGGGAAAGGAGCTGCGGGAATGAGACGCGTGTGGCTCTTAGTCGCTAAAGACTTTAGGAAAAAATGGAAGAATCCGGTGGTGATTATCGGATTTCTGTTCATCCCCATACTGTTCACTCTGATATTCGGCGCTGTGTTCGGAGGCTCGGGCGAGACAAAACTTCCCAGGATCCATGTGCTGAGTGTCGATCAGGATGAAAGCATTGTGTCTCAATTGGTGCTCTCAGCCATGACCCAGGGGGAGCTCAACGAGATGATCCAGTTGGAGCCTATAGACAGTGAGGAAGAAGCCCTGCAGCGGCTCGAGCAGGGAAAGGCGTCGGCACTGCTTGTCATACCGGAAAATTTCGGCACGGACGTCTGGGAGGGACGCAAGACGGAGCTCCTCGTCTATAAGAATCCCTCGGAGCAATTTCTTCCCCAGATCATCGAGGAAATCCTGGACAGCACAACGGTGCTTTTCTCCGCTTTCCTCTCCGTCTTTTCCAATGAGCTGGCAATCATGCGCCAGTTCTCTGGATTCGAAGACCTCACCGATCAGGCTGTCTCCATGATGTCAGTCACGATCAAAGACCGGATAGACGGTGTGGCCAAATATGTCTTCCCGCCGGTTGTCGATCTCAAGCAGACGACTCTAGAAACAGAGGGAGAAAGACCGAGCAGTATGGTGTCTGTTCAGAGCTACATCCTCCCGGCAATCGCCATCATGTTCCTTCTTTTTATCGTCAATATCGTGTTTGAGGACCTGCTGCGGGAGAGGGATTCGGGAACCCTGCTGCGCTTGGCGGCCTCCCCGATGACCATCCGTGAGTTTATCTGGAGCAAGATGATGACGGCCGCGCTGCTGGGCATGTTCTGCACCCTCTTTCTCGTCGGGTTGGGCACACTGATCTTCAAGGTGAATTGGGGGGCACCACTCTCCGTTCTCCTCACAGTCATCTCCCTCAACATCCTCATCGCGGGATTCATATCCATGTTCTACGCCTTCCTCCGGACGGAACGACAGGCTGGAGCGGTCATTTCTTCTGTCATTATCGTCATGTCAATGCTGGGGGGAAGCATGCTTCCTGTGGCACAGTTTCCCGCCCCTTTGCAGTTCCTGTCCAACCTCACGGTCAACCACTGGGGACTGCAGGCCTTTCTCAAGTCCCAGTCTGGGGAGCCCCTGAAGGACATTCTGCCCATCATGGGGGGAATGGCCCTGGCCGGTGTCCTCCTTTCCCTGATCTCCTCTCAATTTCTGCAGATTAACCTGAAGCGGGGGCTGGTCAAATGAGAAACAGGCTTCTGTGGTGGACCATCGCTAAAAATGATCTCCTCCTCACATTCAAGGATAAGATGTTCTTTTTCTGGCTCCTGCTGTTCCCGCTGTTCTTTGCCTTTATCTTTGGGATGGCCTTCCAGGATTCTTCCGGAGGAGACAGCCAGGTCTCCTTGGATATCTTAAACCACGACTCAGGCAAGCTTGCGAGTGCCCTGATCGTGGAACTTCAGGATGAAAAATACAGCATCGAGGTTGTCGAGGCAGTCCGGGAAGACGCCATAAGGACCCTGATCATCCCCGAGCAGTTTACCTCCCGCATCGTTGCAGGCCAACAGGTAGAACTGGTGCTTCAGCAGGGAGAAGGACGAAGCCTGGAAGCTGGGCAGACCGCCTATTCCCATATCCTCAAGGCCACAATTAATATCATCGCTCGGGTCGTCAAAACATCTCCTTTGGATGAGAAGGATCTGGAAGCACGATTCGATTCTGTAGAACTGGAACGCCTGGTCTCTTTGCGTACCGAGACGGCCGGCCAGTCCAAGATCGCGCCCTCGGGTTTCACTCATTCTGTTCCTGGCGTCACGGTGATGTTCCTTTTGTTTACGGTCCTGATGTATGGAGGGATCACGATCCTCCAGGAACGGCGCGACGGGATTTTAGAGCGGCTAACCGTGAGCCCGGCCTCATTTGCAGAGATCATCGGCGGCAAATGGCTGAGCCGTGTGATCCTGGGCATGATCCAGATCGTCATACTGTTGCTCGCGGGGCAGTTTCTCTTCAAGGTAAATATCGGAGCATCTCCTGGCGGGCTTTTCGTGATCTCTTTGGCGTTCAGCGGTTCCATCGCCGGTCTGAGCATTTTCTTGGGAAGCATCATCCAAAAGGAAGAGATCATTGTCCTAGTCAACATCCTCGCCGCCAACCTCATGGCTGCGCTGGGTGGCGCCTGGTGGCCCCTGGAGATCGTACCTAGGACCATCCGAACGTTGGGCTTTCTACTCCCCACGGGTTGGACCATGGATGCCTTTCACAAGCTGATATTTTTTGGCACGGGCTTTAATTCTGTGCTCCCGCATGTTGCCGCACTCTCCGGCTTCACTATTCTGTTCCTGATCCCGGCTGTTAAGTTTTTCAAAATCAAGAGATAGGGAAGGGAAGCCGATCCCGGGACTCCTTTTATGCCTCCTGACTCATCTGCCTTCCATTACTAAAATAGTGATAGTCATCAGGAGAGTTGTCAGGAGCGAGTTAATGTTTTGTTAAAAGTATGTAAAATTGACAGGAGAAAACTGCGTGGCTTCGTGTACGATCCGAGTGTACTAGAACGATCAGAATTCGGAAAACTGGATCATTCGGTCACGGATACCCAACCGTAATCGATGTACTCGCAGTCGATCCGGTCGCCTTTGATCCTGACCATCAGGAAGCCTTCTTCCATTTCTCTGAGGGGGCCGTCCCACCAATTGGCAGAGACAGCACCGCCCGTCACGAACCTGATCCCCTGGAAATAGATGTCTTCATAGGTGTGGAGGTGACCCTGGAGGACCAGGCGCAGGTTGTGTCCCTTGAACAGGTTTATGACCTCGAATGCGTTGTCGATCAGGAGCCCCCTGTCTCTATATTCCCCGCGCTCCTCCCGCAACTGGAAAGAGACTGAGATGAAGGGGATGTGGGTGCTGAGGACGATGGGAGTCCCGGCTTCCAGTTTCCCTAGCTCATCAATGATCCAGGCCTCCTGCTCGGTATCGATCCCGCCCCTGTAGCTGCCGCCTTCTATGGGTTGAACGGAATCCAACACCATGAAGTGCCAGCCCTCGTGATCAAAGGAATAGTATCGATCCTTGGCCTGACGGCCAGCGAACATTTTCTTCCCGGCTTCTGGATGCCCCGGATCGATGCCTGAATTTTCCCCCAACCCGAAGATGTCGTGGTTGCCCATCGTGTTGTATACTGGCGCATTGAGAAGCCTTATGGTCTCGAGATAGAGTCCGTAGAGTAGATCAGCTCTCTCGAAGCTTTGATCGAAAGCATCGAAGACCTGGTCTCCACCGGTGAGGATAAAGTCCGGCTCCATCTCATTGGCCGTTTCGATGGCCAGTTTGAGGCCCTCCACGCCCATTTTTTCCGGCTGAATGTGGGTATCGGTCAGGAAGGCGAAAGAGAACGATTTCTCGGCAGGGCTGCACGAAAAGGCGGCCAAAAGGATAGCCATCGCCGCGGTAAACGTAAACAAGCGCTTAGGTGTGAAGGTTTTCATCTCATTTCCTTTCAAAGATTTTTTTTAAAATCAGAAAGAAGAACTTTCCTACTATACCTTGACCGGCAGCAATAATCGACTGACTTTTATTCTATTGTGGGTGCTCCTGGGATGGTCGGGTGAATGGGTTGTGCCTGCTGTCGCTTTCTCTATTCCCTTGATGATTTCTGGCTTCCAGTTCTATCACTGCAGAAGGATGAGGAGAAAGCTCTCAGATTGACCTTTACGCTTACAATCACTATCGTAGGTCCTCATACAATTTATCCAAGAAAAAAAACTTCTTCGAATGGCATCTCAAATACGCGGGCGATCTTGAGAGCAAGAATCGTGGACGGTACCCACTTGCCCCTCTCCACATAATTTATGGTCGTCCTGGTCACGCCGACCATTCCGGCAAGGTCTTCTTGGGTTATGTCTTTCTTCGCCCGTTGAACCTTGATGGAGTTTTTCAGGATATCTTTACTCATCTTTGGCCTCCCTGTTTCTATACAGAAATGCGCCTACCAAAGATGACACTGCGAGAAATATGGTTAGATAGATACTGGGCAAGAGGAGATAAAGCGGACCAAACAGGCCTTCCATGAGCTGGATAGCCAACAAAAGGACTTGAAATATGATAATGGCAAAAAACGCGAATCGATAGGCCATCAGCCAGTTCAGTTTTACCCTTTCATCATTTACGGCTGTGTCCACTGAGGGATCCTTTTTAAGCGTGTTTCGGTAATGCAGGTATCTTGCACTGAAGAACACGATCGTGATCAGCCATAGAATGAGGGCACCGAAAAAGAGAGAGTCGTCGAATCGTGGGCGTTCGTTCAGGTGGAAGACACGATAAAGAGAAGGGTATATAAAAGCGACGAAAGCGATCAACGAGCCGGAAAATATAATAAGTAGAATGTTTCTCCGCATTCTGTTCATCTTTTCGATTTTGTTGGCCATCCTTTCCTCCTTTGATCACTATGTATGGTTTATGTTTAGTATGGTATAATAAAAGCAAAGTAAACTAAACAAAAAGTCAAGAAGAAAACACTAATAGATCAATCTTAAGCACATAATTAATCCCGACTTAACATATAGGACGAAGGTCCTAAGGCAAGGAGGGTTTTGCCTATTCCGAAGCGAGTTCAGCGGGAATCATGGTGTCATAGCATTCAAAGGGGATGCCGATCTCCCCTGCTATGGCTTTAAGCTCTGCCAGATAATCGCCCAATACGGTGATCGGGTGATTGGAGTTGATGTGCCATTCGATCCGCCCGCAGAGCTTCAGATACCACTGCGGCCAATCCGGGCTGCACTGCTTTGACCGCGACTGCCACTGTTCCTCTGTTGGGACATCCGTGACACCGCGGCCTGCACAGAGATAGAGCTGGTGGTCTCTATAGGAAAAACGGGCCCATGTCACCACACCGGGAACCCGGACAACCACGGAGCTCGTGCCGCCTCCTTGTTTGAAATACATGTAGGTTTGCCGTTCCGACCATGAGCCTCGCAGAGATCCATGGTCCCCGTAGGCAAAATAGGGGGCCAGTGCCCCGGAGTTGACAAACCAGTAGAGTCTCTGTTTGGTATCCCAATATCTGAGGTCATTGAATCCCACCGGCTCCCCTCCGCTGAGCAGCTTCAGCACCTGCATGGTCAGGGCGGCCCCGTCATCCGCTTCGGTGGCGGCGACTACGGTCTCTCCATCCCCCTCGGGACGCAGCCGATTGTTCAAGAGGCCGAGAACAAGGTCAGTGGCGGGATAGTGTTCGATCCAATCAAGCTGGTCTTGGACGCCTAAAAAATCCAATTTAAACTGCTGTTTCAGCTCCAGGAGCGCTAGGTAGGCTTTCATCTGGAACAGGACCATCTCTTTGGTCAGTGCCTTCATGGGATCATCCCCCAAGCGGAGTTCCATTCCTTTTTCCTGGAGGAAATTCATGGCAGCTTCAGCTCTTTCGGTGGGGATCTTTTCGGCCATTTTGAGCAGCCGTAAACCGTCGAAGCCCTCGCGCACGATGCCGAAATGGCTCAGGAAATCGGCATCCGATATCTTGTTCCACATCTGCATCGACCGGGGCCCGACAGCGCCATAGATGGAGCCGGACAGCTGCGCGACCACCTTTCGGGCTGCATCCCGATGACTATCGCCAACATCAATCCCGATGGCTTCCGGTTGGGGCGGGGAGTATTCTCCTTTTTCCAGAAATGTTGCCAGAGCATCCCGGTATTTTTCGTGATCGCTGAAGTCTTCCACAAACATCCGATGGGTTTTGATCCCGACATGTTCGGTCCCGGCAACCGCTGCCAGCAGTCCCACCGCACCGGGATAATCTGAGATGGCGCTTCCAAGCATGAGCTTGGGAGTGGCGTTGGGCAGCTGCCACATGGGGCTTACGGAAAAATCCGGATAGGCCCACCCTCCCATGAAGTTGATGAATCTGTCCCCTTGGGCTTTTCGGATGACCTCAATTCCCTCGGCCACACTCGAGACCGGCTTATCCGGATTCAGGACATTCGGCTCCCAACCGGAGTCCTCGATAACGTGCGTAAGATGCGAAAGCTGCTGCTGCGCAACCGGCCACACTTCCGCATTCGGCTCTTCCCTGCTGTCGAGCGGAAGAAAGATATCAACGGTTTTCTTCATTTTATCCAATCCCCCCCGGTTTCGATATTTTGTTTGGTATAAACGCGTGACATCAGCGTTATCTCTTTCTCCACCTTCTTCCCTCCGAGTATTTCAAGAGCGGTTGCTATCGCCTCTTCTCCCCCTGTCGGGTATTCGAAGCTTGCGGATAAAATCCCCTGCTTCACATAGATCTGGCCCTCGTGGGGGAGTCCATCGATCCCCACGAAACGGATGTCCTGGTCCCTGCCGGCGGCTTTGGCGGCCAGATAGGCTCCATGGGCACCCGGATCGTTGTGGGCGTATACGAGGTCAATTTCGCTGAATCGTGCCAGGGCAGATTCCATCTCTGTGCGGGCCTGCGGTTCCAACCATTTCATGTCTGCTTCGAATAGGATCTCGATCCCACTCTCCCTGATCCCCTCCCGAAAGCCGGAATGACGATCCTGCCCGGGGGTTGACGTCATGAGGCCCTTCAATTCCACGACCTTGCCTGTGCCAGCCAGATGTTCGACGATCCACTGTCCGGCGGCCTTTCCGATCAGCTTGTTGTCTGCACCGATAAAACAGGTGTACCCATCGCCCAAAATCCTGCGATCCAGGACGATCACTGGAATGCCCTGGTCGTAGGCTGCAGAAATAGGCGGCGTCAGAGGGGCCGCTTCCTTGGGAGATACGATGAGGAGGTCGACCTCCGCACTGACGAATTCCTCGATCTGAGATCTCTGCTTCAGGGAATCATTCTGTGCGTCTTTGAATATGACCTGGATCTCAGGGTGTTCCAGGGCGGCATTCTTGATATCTTGATTCATCTGCACACGCCATGGCTCGCCCAGGTTGCATTGGCTCATGCCGATCTTCCATCTGGGAGCCGATGTGTCCGCCGCCTCTGCCTCGGATGATGTCTCCTCGCGGCCGCATCCCGGGGTGCACAACATCACAGACATAGCTGCTACCATAAACACATGCAGTGGTCGAATCTTCATGGGATATTCCTCATTTTCTGTATTTTTGGAAGAGCACGGCGCCGATGATGATGACTCCTGTGAGCATCAAGCGGCTTGCCTCCCCCACGGCATTGATGCTGAGGATCTTTTCCAGATAACCGATCGTCAAGGCGCCCAGAAACGTCAATCCGATACCGCCGATCCCTCCCATCAGGCTGGTCCCGCCGATCACGACGATGGCGATGGCTGTGAGTTCATATGTCATCCCGGCTTCTGGATCCCCTTGAAGCTCTTGGGCGGCCTGACAGATCCCGGCTGTTGCGCAGAACAAGCCGCTCAATCCGTAGGCCAGCAGTTTGGTCGAAGAAACCGGTATGCCCGAGAGTCTGGCAGCTTCCTCATTCCCGCCGACAGCATAGATGTGGCGCCCCCAACGGAGCTTGGCCAGTATGATCCAGCAGATCAAGATGCAGAACAGGAAAATGAGCGTGACCACGGCGATATTCTCGTTCAGTATTTTTGAATTGAGAAAATTAAATACGCCCGGGACCTCGACATATTGATACGTGCCATCCTGCTGCAGCACCGCGGTAGAGATCTTCTGCCCTCCTGATACCCACTTGGCCACTCCGCGGGCAAAAACCATCATGGCTAGTGTTGCGATAAAGGGCTGGATCTTGAATTTTGCGATCAATCCGCCGGAAAGAGATCCGCAAGCCGTACCGATCAGCAGACAGGCAATAAATGCGATCCAGGGAGACCACTGCAGCTGTATCGTGAAGAGAGAAAACAGAACGGCCGTGAGGCCTAGTATGCTCCCCACCGATAGGTCGATCCCGGCCGTGATGATGACCAGGGTCATCCCGCAGGCCAGTATCCCGAAGACCGAGATATGGCGCAGCATGTCCCGATGAGTGCCCCATTTGAAGAATGAGCCGTCTGCGTTGAAAATGCCTCCCAAGATCAGGACGAAGAGAAGGGCGATCAATGCACGGGTGACGGGGGAACGTATCAGGTCGCGCAGTTTGTTCATGCAGCCTCGCTCGTGCCCAGAGCGGCTTCCGTGATTTTTTCCTGGGTTGCGTCCTGTGCTGAGAATTCGGCGGTGACCCGGCCGCGATGCATCACAAGGATGCGATCGGACATGGCCAGCAGCTCCGGAAGCTCGGATGTTATCAACAGGATGGCGATTCCCTGTGAGGTCCACTGGTTCATCAAGGCATAGATCTCGTGTTTTGCTCCCACATCGACTCCTGTGGTTGGCTCATCCAGCAGCAGTATCCTGGGTTGAGTGCTGATCCACTTCGCCAAAACGGCTTTCTGTTGGTTGCCTCCCGATAAAGTCTGGATGCTTTGCTGGAGGGACTGGAGCTTGATGGACAAGTCTTTTACACGGATCTGGGCATTTTGTGTTTCTTTCTGTGTCAGCAGCCATCCGTGTCGGGAATATTCTCGCAAAGACGCCAGGGAAATATTCCGGGCCACGCTCATGTCTTTGATGAGCCCGCTGTTTTTTCGGTCGCTGGTCAGCAACGCGATCCCTTGTCGGATGGAATGCTGCGGGGATTTGATGGTGTGGGGTTTCCCGTCCAGTGTGATAGTTCCTTCGGCCTCTGTGCCGTAGGTTCCGAAAATTCCGTTCAACAGCTCGCTTTTTCCCGAGCCCTGCAGCCCTGCAATACCTAATATCTCTCCTGAGCGAATGCTGAATGAGACGTCATCGATGATATTGTGTTGCGAGCGTGTAGGGCTGGGGAGCTTGAAATTTTGCACCGTTAGACGTTCGGTTTGGATTTCACTGGAGCGTTCGGGGAACTGCTGATGGATCTCTCTGCCCACCATCCAGCGGATGAGTTTTTTTTGTGTGAGCTCCGAGGCCTTTTCGGTCCCGACATATGTCCCGTCACGGAGAACGGTGATCCTTTCACCGATCCTGAATATTTCATCCATCCGGTGGGTGATATAGATGATGCCGTGTCCCCGTTTTTTTAGATCGGCGATGATCTCGAACAGCCGCGCTACCTCTTGATTGTTGAGGGAGCTGGTCGGTTCGTCCATTATGAAGATCTGCGCTTCGTTGATCAGTGCCTTCCCGATCTCGATCATCTGCCGAACGGACATCGAGCATTCCGTGACGGGCTGTGCGGGCCGTGCCTGAATCCCCAGCTCTTGAAGCATGGAGCGTGCCATCCGGTGCTGTGTATTTCGGTCCACCCATACACGTCCCTTGGATCTTTCCCTTCCCAGGAAGAGATTGTCCTCCACGGACATCGTGTTCACGAGGGACATATCCTGATGGATAGCGGAAATCCCGTGCCGTGCTGCATCAGCGGCAGATCTCGGTTTGAAGGAACTGCCGTTCAGCTCGATCTTTCCTTGATAATCGGTGTGGATCCCAGCCAGGATCTTAACAAGGGTTGTCTTCCCAGCCCCGTTTTCCCCGGCCAATACGTGGACCTCACCAGCCAGCAGGTCAAAGTCGATGTCTTTGAGCACCTGAACTCCCCCACTGAAGGATTTGTAGATGCTCTTCATCTCAAGCAGCATTCAGGCGTGCCTCAACAACTTCAATCGTTGGGATTGTCTGATTGATAATACCTGCATAGATTGATTGTGTAAATGTCCCTGCTGATAGAGCCCTATTTTTGACCGAAACTGTACAGGGCTTTCTCTGTGCGGATGTAGATCCTTCCCTCTGCGATGGCGGGGGTGGCGTAGCACAGTTCTTTGAGATCGTTGACGGCCAACACATCGAGATCCCCTCCTGGCCCCAGCACGCTCACCGTCCCCCTCCGGCTTATGATAAACACCTTGTCATCGGCAGCGACAGGAGAGGCAAAAAACCTTGTCCCGGCTCCCTTGAGGCGTCCCTGTGCGATCACTTCCCCGCTCGCAGGCTTGAAGGTCGTGACCGTTCCTCCATCATTGATCATGTAGAGAACATTTTTGTAGAGGAGGGGAGAGGGCAGCTGGGGCACCGATCGCCTGTACTGCCAGACATGGCTGCTTCGGCTCATGTCACCCTGCCCCCCGATCCGGATCGCCAGCATCCCGTTCAGGCTGGCCAGGGCTGCTTCGAAATAATTCCAGTCGCCGCTGTCGAGGAATCCATCCCCATTGACGTCTATGAAGCCGAACCATCCGTAGGGTTGTTCATCGGGAAGTTCCTCCTTGCCCAGCTTGCCGTCTTTATTGGTATCAAACTTAACCAAGGCCTGATCGAATGGAGGTATCTTGACCTGCTCATCCGGTTGATTCAGGGGGGTGGCATATCCGTTGATAAACAACACGTTGTCCTGGACCACAGGGGTGGATTTCATTTCGAAGGAGAGTCCGCCAACCCACCAGACTTTTTTTCCTGAGGAGGCGGCGTAGGCATCCAAGAGGAACGAACCTGGCACCAGCACCTGTGTCTCTCCATTTTCCGGCTGAAAGACGATGGGGGTGGAGTGCCCGCTCTTTGCCTCAGGTCTGTCTGTTTTCCATACAATTTTTCCGCTCTTCTTGTCTGCTGCGATGATGTAGGAATCGTCGTTCTGGTCACAGACCAGGATCACATTCTCTCCTGCCAGGATGGGAGAAGCGCCCATGCCGTACAGGTTGTCGAAGGGCCCCAGGGGGAGCCGCCACAGCTCGTTCCCCTTAACATCGTAGGCGAGCATCCCGAAGTCGGCGAAGAACACGAATACCCGCTCACCGTCCGTCACCGGGGAAGGGGAGGCGGGATTGTTGCGGTCGTCGATCTTCTGCTGGCGGGGCCGGGGAGCCTTTTGCTGCCAGAGAATCTTTCCGTTTTCGCGAGAGAGGCAGATCGTCAGGAGCGATTCGTCTTGGATGGCCGTCAAGAAAATGAATTTTTCTGTCAGGACAGGAGAGGAATGGCCTGGAGGGAGTAAGGTCTTCCAGATCACATTATTATCGTTGTCGAAATGGAGCGGGAGGCTCGAGGTTTCAAATACTCCCGAACCGTTGGGACCCCGGAACTGCGGCCAGTCCACAGGCGGCGGATCTTCCCCTCCCATGATTGAGGGCGCTAAGCAAAAGAATATAAAGGGAATAAACAGAAGGATTCGCTGCGCATGATGTTTTCGCTTCATTGTGTCGCTCCTCTTTCGGTCTTTAAAAACGAGATGATTCAGGGAACTCATCTCTGGGTCACGAACGACCTGATGGCTTCGACAGGGTGTGCAAATTTTTTCAATGGGCTCTGGGAAGCCCCGGCCAGACACCCACAATTGAAACAGTTGGCATAGCCGAAACATTTTTTCCTGTTGAACGAGACATCAAAGTGCAGCATCTGATCCCTGCTGTAGCAGGAGTCGCTGCTGTGGTCGGCCTTCTCATACCACTGGAGCATAGAATCGGTCAACTTCAATAGATCGGGATGCTTTGACCTGACGCGCTTGATCTCCTTGACTATGGCCCCTCTGTCCTTTTCCGACAGCCTGAGAGGATCGTCTGAATTTATGGGCGTGCAGTACAGTCCACAGACAACACTCCTAAAGCCGTTTTCTCTGGCGTTGGTTACGATTTCTTCCAGCTCTGTATAATTCATCCGGTTCAGTGTCGTGATCACGACGATCCTGCTGTCCCCGGCGTAGTTCTCGATGATCTTAGAAAAAATGCCTTTGCCTCTGATTTTGTCATTGGTTTCGGGAGCACCTTCGATCGAGAGATAGATCCTGTGGTTGAATTCAGCAGGGATCGGTATGGTCCCGTTGGTGATCACATCTACCAGCGGAAATATTTCGTTGGCGCACATCATCACATCGAGCCTCAGAGCGGGTTCGCCGCCCAGGAGGGTGACGGACCTGATCCCTGAGCGGTACAGCTCCTCGAAGCGTTCTCTCCAGATGTCCAGCGGGACTTCGGCGTGAAGCTGGTCCTTGTTTTGGAAATGATAGCAGTGAGCACATCTGAGATTGCACGAATCCGTGATGTCGAGGGAAGCGGTGTGTCTAATCCCCATGAGGATCCGTTTGAGCTCCCATACGAGAAGCCGGGAGCCTTTGAGCAGTGATAAGGTGATGTTCAAAGTGTTATTTTCCTTTAAAAGCAGGGAGTATCTGCGAAAAAGCGTTGGCGATCGTCTTGAGATTCAGTGAGGAAAAATAATTCAGATTCACGGTTGAGCTCAGCGTGCAGGAATCGCATTCGTGAGCAGGCATCTTTAAAAACGCCTCTTTAAAACCAACGTCCTTGCAGCTGAGGGCTTTAATTTTTGGGGGGATCCAACATGGGTATACATCTCCGTTTACATGGACATAAACAAAGGAGCGGCCTCCGTGGCAGCGAAAATTGCGTGCTGGTTTGATAAAATGCCGCAGCGTAGCCATTGCGTTGCCAACGTGGCTGTCGCGGGAGGCCTTCTTCAATTCAATGAGCTTGTTGAATGCTTCGTCATACTCTAGGGGTGTCGGTCTCAGGTCAGGTGGGGTCACATCATCATATATATAGGTGCGGGAAAGCGGCTGGAAAAAGGAACTGAAGCCGTACTCTTTGGCAGTGTCCAGAATATAATCAATGCAGCCCAAATTCAATTTGGTGAGGACCGTGAGCGTAACGATCCTGACATTTTCCTCTTGTGCGACCTCTATGGCCTCGATCAGCCGATCGTATGCACCCTCGAATTTGAGAGTATCGTGGATTTCCCTAGGGCCCTCGAAGCTCAGGTGGATGAGCTTGAACTGCCTCACAATATCTCGCTTTTTCAGGACGTTGGAGCCATCCGAGGAAAAGGCGCAGTGCAGTCCTTTGGAATTTGCGTATTGCACGATCTCCCCGATGTCATCCCTCATCAGCGGATCGCCCCCAGTGAGATGAATGGTGCGACAGCCCATTTCTGTCAGGTCGTCCAGTATTGAGTAGAGCTGTGCGGTGGTCATTTCGTCTGGGGAGGCAGTCCTGGAACCGCAGTATTCACATGATCCGCTGCAGAGGGCGGTTAAATTGATGCAGGCAACACGTGGGATCCGCTGCTGCAGCACATAGGTTTTGATCCTATAGATTGTCTGTTCAAACATGGGTCATCTCACTTCACGCATATCGATACCGAAGGAAAAACAAGGATTCTATCAGCAGAATGAAGATGGTCAGGGCCGCGGCGGGCCTCATGTTCGGGTTCTGCATGCTCAAGCGGATCATGAGGACCAGGGGAAGGACACGGAAAACGGCGTAGGTGATCCCCAAGTAGAACCAGGGGAGCTCTCGTGTGAGAGAGGTCTCATTTTGGGGAGACCGGCGTGCCAGACGAGCATAGACGCCGCACCCAAGAACCGTTCCTGCAGCGGCCAGTAGGATCGCCGCCCTCCACTCGGGCAGCTTCTGGAACAGGGCAGAAAGCACCACCAGTGAAGCCAGAGAAGAAAGAGCCGCTGCCCCTCTGAGCGTCTTCCGGGCCCGATCGATTCCGACGCGAACCGCATAGGTATCGATCCCTCCTTTAAGGTCCGAGGGAAGATCGATGACCTGATGGAAATGGAGGTTGGTCCATTTGTCCAAGAACACAGCCGGAGCCATCAGCAGCAGCCATTTCCAGGGGCCCCCAAGCCAGCTCCAGGGAAGGACTGCATATCCGAGGGCACATGCCAGGCTGTAGGCGGGGAGGCCCCAGATCCCGTGCTCCTTCAGGCGCGGCGGCTTTACTGAGTATAGAAATCCGATTGTCAGCGCAAGAACATATACCCCTGCTGTTGTGATCGGATCCAGGGAAAAAAGAGTCGCGCTCAATCCTATCCCGAACAACAGTAGAACGACTCCCGCTCTAAGTAATACAGGGAGGCGGTTGATCCACCTCGTTTTCTCCGCTATTCGGTCTTCTTTTGCATCGGTAAGATCGTTAGCCAGGGTGCTGACCAAGATCCAACAGGATACCGTCAACAATATCGCCAGCAGGGCTGTAAAAGAGCCGGACGAGGTCTGGGATGGATCTTCCAGGGCGAGGATGACCGAAATAGGGAGCAGGAGAGTGCTGACCTTGATGATCCCCCGGTGGCTCCAGATACTCTCCCTGAGGATGTGTTTCCACAGCGGAGGGAGCCCCTGATATCTCATGATTGTCTGTGCTCCTTCTGGTCTCTGGATTTCCAGACCGGGCAGGACATATCCTGGCCATCCATCCGTCCTGTCAAAGCAAAGGCCGAGGCCCGGCAGCCGCCGCCGCATTTTGTCAGGTTGGCACAATCGGCACAGATCCCATGCTCCCGCGGGCTGCGAAACATTTTGTTTACCGGAGAGTTCTGAAAGACGAGCTCTAGATCGTCGCTCTTGACGTTGCCCACATATGCCTCAGGAATGTCCATACATACACAGGGTGAGATGTGTCCAGAGGGATTGATCGTCAGGCGGTCCCGGCCGGCACGGCAACCACGGTTATTGATCCTCACCTGTTTCTGAAGACGACGGATGACCGGATGATATTCGGCCCAGGGGATGTAAGTTTCTATGAGCCATTTCTGAGGGAGATTGCTGAAGTGCTCGAAGACATGCTCCAGTCGGGTGAACATGTCTTCGTCCTGGGGATAGGTTTCGGAAACACGTCGAGTATGGACAGGACAGTGTATGGTCAGGGTCGCGATCCCCTGTTGAACGGCAAAGTCGAGGAGGGCTGGGATACCCGCAAGAGTGTGAGGAGTAAGCCGGGCAGAAATGGTGGTATGAAAACCCAGCTGCTGAATTATGTCTAGGTTTTTTAGGACCGTATTCAAGTCCCCGGGTGACGCAGAGTGGAATCTCTCGTAAATATCCGCATCGATCGTGTCCAGGCTGATCTGAAAAGACTGGACAAGGGTTTCGTCCCGCAGCTGCCGCAGGATCTCCTGATCCAGAAGACTGCCATTGGAAGCGATGCGAGTCGAGATGCCGAATTTTCCCATATGCCGGAGTATGGGTATAATATCCTCCCGCTGGAAGGGCTCCCCCCCGGACAGGATCAGATCATGAACTCCTGCTTGATGGATCTTCTCGACCGCAGCCAAGGCCTCCGGAGTCGTGAGTTCGCCGGGCATGGCACTGCCTGCATCCGTAAAACACACTCCACAGCGATAATTGCAGGCGTAGGTGATATTCCAGAAGAGGGTCTTGAGGGGGGACGGCTCCATCCACTCCCTGTCATTGGTATGGCCGGGCTGGAGCTTGAGCTTTATATCCAGCATTCAGGTCTTCTCCGTGGGAGTCGCGAAGGGATCCCTGTCTTCGCAGGGGACACCGCACTGGCAGAGGGCGCAGCCCAAAGAGAACCTGTCCTGCATGTGCCCGTTGATCGAGATGGGGGTGGGGATCAGCTGCAGCTCTTCCTTGTATTGTCCGAGGAATCTATCGCGGATCTCCTTCCGTAGAGAATTGCACGTGGGTTTGTCCAGGCCTTCCGGGGAAATGGCTCCTGTGGGACAGTTGTCCACACAGGAGCGGCAGCTTTCTCCCCCATCTTCGAGGCAGGGGGCACGGTAGTCAGCATGTCTCTCCGCGGTGGATTCAACGGGGAGGTTCGTGATGATACTTCCCAGACGGACGTTGATCCCCTGGGAAGTGATCAAGGCTCCGTTCAAACCAAAACGCCCGAGGCCGGCGCAGAAGGCCGCATGCCGCTCAGACCAGGAAGAGCTGAAGGTGAGATCCGGCGTGCGGAACACATCATACTCAGAGGTTAGAGTGGGCGACGCTGCTGCGTAGCCTCGAGTTTGCAGGATCTCCGCCAGTCGGGAACTCATTCGGTAGATCAAAGCGCCCCCATTGTTCCGGGCCAGGGAGTACAGCCGTGAGGGCAGGTTCCGTTTCCGGTTAGATCGGCGGATTTCCCGTGTAAAAGGCAGCGCCCACACAACCACATTTACATGGGTCAGATCTGTGCCCTCAGGGGCATGACGTTCGAGAAAAGGCCTCGGCTGGATATGTTGGCCGGATACGATGTCACGATATTCTATGAACAGGGGATCGTCACCATCGGCAATCCCCAAAACAGGAGCATCAAAGATGGGCTGCCCTCCAAAATCTTCTAAACGATTTTCAGGCGATTCTTGAACCAGGCCTGATATCAAATCTTCCATCCAGGCGAGTGTCGTCATTTGTTCTGGCTGGTTCCATCCTGGGCCCGAGCCTCTGAGTACATATCAAAAGCGATCAGAAACCAGGGAGCAATGCTCTTGGAATTCGACCTAATTTCGTCTTCGATCTGGGTGGTGTGGAGGAATCGATGTTCTGAAATTTCCATCGCATTGGGTGACACGTGTCCATCAGGAATACCTCTCGCTGTAAACACATCACAGATCTCGTTTTCCGAACCGATATCTTTGTATTCCGCATGATAGCGGAACTTGAACAAAAACTCGATCTGATCACAGCGTGCTCCTGCTTCATAGAGGATTCTTTGTTTGACCCGGTCCTCTTGGGAGACATCCGGGTGATAGTGGCTGGCGACAGTGCCGTCCCAATAATCAGGCCACAGCAATTTTTGCTGACTTCGCTTTGCCAGCATCAATTCATTTTTTTTATTAAAGATCATCACCAGAAATGCACTGTGCAGGATTCCCTTTCCCTGGTGACATTTCTCTTTAATTTCAGTTCCCAATACGCTGCCGTTTTCATCGACGATCGTGATATATTCCAAAGGAGCGTCCAAGACCATGCCTTATCCTTCCATTGTCGGCCAGGTGTCGGCCACCTTGTAGCCTTCGGGCCAGGGATCTCTGGGATCCAGTGTGTGCTGATGGGTCCCCGTTATCCATGCGCGCCCGGATATGCTGGGGATGACGGCATTCTTATCGCCGACACGGGTTTCTGATTCCAGACGGCATAGGAATCGTGATCCGATGATTGATTCACCGATGTACTGATCCCCGATGGACAATACTCCCTTTTCCTTCAACACGGCCAGGCGCGCAGAGCATCCCGTGCCCGTGGGTGATCGATCCAGCTTGCCCGGCCGGATCGCCACGGCGTTGCGTCCCACCAGGATCCCGTCCTCCTCGATCAAGGGGGCGGTCATCTGGCAGAAAGAGATATGCTGCCAATCCGGATTTTCAGGATGGTTGAATCCCAGTTGGTCTGTGGCTGCCTTGGTGATCTTGATGCCCAATTCGGCCATATCGCGGGCTTCATCTGGAGAAAAGGCGAATCCCAGGGCATCGGCCTCCATAATCACGAAGCTGTCCCCACCATAGGCGGTATCGACGGTCAAGGTTCCAAATCCCTCGACCTCCAGAATTGCGCCCATTCTATCGACGAACGACGGTACATTGTGGATCGTCACGCGCTCCACCTTGCCGTCTCGACAGGATGCCACGGCTTGGATCAGTCCGCCTGGCGCCTCCAGGATCAGCCTCGTCTCCGGCTCCTGCATGGGGAGGATGCCCGTCTCGAGCAGCACCGTGGATACACACAGGCTGTTGGAACCGGACATGGGCGGCGTGTCCTCGGGTTCCATGATGATAAAACCCATCTGAGCCGAGGGATGCTTGGGAGGGACCAGGAGATTCACATGCCGAAAAACTCCTCCGCGGGGCTCGTTCAACATGAAATTGCGGAGGGTGTTGTCTTCCGCGATCCAGCGGGATTGTTCCCATAAAGTATCGCCTGGGGGCGGGGCCACCCCCTCAACGATGACGTCTCCGACCTCGCCCTCGGCATGGCAGCTGATGGTATGGATCACTCGGGATGTGCTCATTGCTCAGGACTCCTCCAAAATTCCCTACGGATGACGATTATTTAATACTGATTCTAAAACGCTGTCAAATCGGCAACCTTTTTGGATTTGGTGCGTACTACTATATATGCGATATGTCCTAAAAAAAGAAATAAATAGGCCCAGATCTTTAAGGAAGGGATCATGAAGCTCCTCTCAAGGACGGAAGAATTCATCCTGCTGGCAGTGATTTTCCTGAAGGAAGACGCCTACTCGGTGACGATCCGCAAGAGGCTGAATAAGGTCACGGGCAAGACCTGGTCCTATGGGGCCCTCTTCATCTCTCTGGAGCAGCTCGTTAAGAAGGGATACATGAGATCCTCTCTCACAGAGCCACTGCCGGAACGCGGGGGCCGCAGCAAGCGCATCTATGCCCTTACACCTGCGGGACACAAGGCGTTGAAGGCTATTAAAAGATTGGAACAGATAATGTGGGATGCGGTCTCAGAGTCGGACGGAGTCTAGACTGTGAAACGGCAGGCAGAGTTCAAGCCACCAGGGAGCGCCGCAAGAATATTCCGGCGCATGTTTCCTGATGACGGTTTCGAGACCACGGTCTGCGATCTCGAGGAAGATTTCCGCAACTTGGCCAAGAAAAGAGGCATTTTGGCCGCAAAAGCCTGGTATTGGCAGCAGGTGTTGTCCGCCTCCTGCTCTTACGCGGTCCATCAGATCACAGGGGGATTGATCATGTTCAAACACCAGATGAAAATCATGCTCCGCAATCTCAGGCGGCACAAGAGCTATTCCTTCATCAATATCTTTGGATTGGCAATGAGTTTCACCGTTGTCATCTGCATAGCCCTATTCGTAAAGAACGAGCTGAACTTCGATCGCAGCAACGAGCACCTGGACCGCATGTATACCGTCATGATGGGGGGAGAGGGCGGGCAGCAGTACATCATCTCCGCCGCGGCCCTGGAGCTTTCCGAAAACATTCCTGAGATCGAAAAGTATACACGTGTCAGCCTGCGACTCGACTATGCCCTCCTTTACAGGGGAGTGGGAGAAGAGTCGGACAAGAATATCATGATCAAGGACATGGGATACGCCTGGGTGGATCCCGGGATGTTCGAAGTGTTCACCTACCGATTCAAAGCCGGCGATCCAAAGACAGTCCTGGCTGATCCTTACAGCGTTGTCCTGACCGAAGGTGTCGCGGACAGCCTGTTTGGAAGGGAGAACGCGGTTGGGAAAATTGTCACGCTCAATAACAAATATGATCTAACCGTAACCGGTGTCGTGCAGAAGCCCAAGAACTCTCATTTGGATCTGGATGTTTTCGCCTCCCTTCTGACGCTCCGTTCCATCTCCGGCCCCGACACCGACCGTGACTATGAATACAACAGCGAGCCGACCTATGTGCTGCTTCCAGAGGAGCACGACCTTGAAACCGTGAACCGGAAGATCGACTCCCACATGGCCGCCGTTTTCAAGCGGGTCGGCAGGGAAAGAGATGAGTTTTCCCTCTATCCGGTCAAGAACATCTATCTTTCTGATATCCACTACTGGGGAAATCGCGGCAGCAAGATGTTGATCTGGATATTGGCCACGATCGCCTCCCTGATTTCCCTGATCGCCGGGATCAACTTCATCAATCTCAGCACCGCACGGGCCTCCCTCCGAGCCGGAGAGATCGGGATCAAGAAGGTGATCGGGGTTATGCGCAGGAGCCTGGTCCGGCAGCTGCTGGGGGAGTCCCTGTTTATGGCCCTGGCAGCTCTGGGAGCTGCAGTCGGATCTGCCGCGATCTCCCTACCTCTGCTGAACCGGGTGTTTGACCTGAGCCTGACACTGAAGGATCTGCTCAATCCCTTGACTCTCTTGTGTCTGCTGGGAGGGGCCTGCGCCATCGGGCTTTTATCCGGCCTCTATCCGGCTTTCTATTTGTCCGCCTTCCCTCCGCTGGTCAATATAAAGGGAGAAATAACCCGGGGTAAAAAGGGAGCTCTTTTCCGCAAGGCCCTGATCGTGTTTCAATTTTCGGTCGCCGTCGTCCTGCTTGTCGGAACACTGACCGTGACAAATCAGATCCGGTTCACGAAGAACAAGGACCTCGGTTTCAGTACCGAGAACGTGATCGTCTTCCCCCAGCCGAGACTGGCGGGTTTCAGGGAGCAGCGCGAGGTCGTCAAGGCCGAACTCCTCCGACATCCGGATGTTCTCGAAGTGTCTTTTTCCCAGGGATATCCGGGATTCCCCATGAATAATGAATCCTTCAAGGTAGGCGAGGAATTCATCAGTTTCACACATTACAGTGCGGATCCCGATTTTGCTGCGGTCTACGGTCTCCAGCTCCTGGAGGGGCGGTATCTCGACCCGAAGAGGCCGGGCGACCGTCTGCGGGCGGTCGTCATCAATGAGACCGCCGTCCGTGAATTCGGCCTTGAGTCCCCAGTCGGAACGATCCTGCCCTACGTCGCGCGGGGCAATCGGACAGCGATTCCCGTTGAGGACATCGAGATCATCGGAGTGGTAAAAGATTTTCACTGCCGGTCGCTGCATGAGGCCATCAATCCGACCATGATCAGTTTCAACGAGGATTGGATAACCTACGGAGGGATCCGCTACTCAGGTGAGGATCTTTCCGGTTTGATTGCTCATGCCCGGGAGGTTTGGAAACAATTCGCGCCTGGTTTTCCCTTCGAGTATTCTTTCCTGGATGAGGAGATCCGGAGAATGTACAGCCGCGATAAGATCTTTGAAAAGGTCTTTTTCTATGCCGCTGGATTTTCCGTCTTGATCGTCTGCCTGGGGCTGTTCGGTCTGGCCTCCTTCGTGGCGGAAAAGAGGACCAAGGAGATCGGGATCCGAAAAGTGCTGGGGGCTTCGATCTCCCAGATCCTGATGCTGCTTTCCCGGGAGTTCACTTCGGCCATCCTGCTGGCCAATCTGATCGCATGGCCCTTGGCCTTCATCTGGATGAATAGATGGCTGGCCAATTTCGTCTATCGGATTGACCTGGGGATCGGGACGTTCGTCCTCTCCGCCGCCATTGCTCTGGCCATAGCACTGCTGACCATAGGCTGGCAGTCGCTCAAGGCTGCCACGTCCGATCCAGTCGAATCCCTGCGCTACGAGTAAGAATCTTTATAACTGTTTGACAGGCTCGCCTGAGAATTAATATCCTTGGTTCTGCTATGAGCCAAGACACAAGATTTGTCATCAGGTTGATCCTTGGATTTGTTTTTATCGCTGGCTTTTTATTTGTCTCGGCAGGAACGATCCGCTGGCCTGAAGCCTGGGCCTACCTCATCCTCCAGTTCGGCTTCTCGATAGGCATCGGCCTCTGGTTGAGGAAGAACGATCCAGCGCTTCTCAAAGACCGGATGGACGTCATGAAGAATACTGTCAGGAGCTGGGACAAGGCCCTCCAGCTGAGCATGATGCCGTTCTTTCTTGCACTGCTGATGATCCCGGGATGGGAGGTTGTCCGCCATAAATTGACAGCTGTTCCGATCCAAATTAAATTGGTCGGCTTCGCTGCATTAATCCTGTCTCTCCTTTTGTTTTTCCGGGTGATGCGGGAGAACACCTTCCTGTCGAGAGTTGTGGAGATCCAGAAAGACAAAGGGCATCGCGTGATCACGACGGGTCCCTATAAATATGTTCGACACCCGATGTATGTGAGCGTCTTCGTCATGTTTTTTGCCATCCCTTTGGCCTTGGGTTCCCTGTATGGATTGATCCCGGCTTTCTTTCTGATCGTGTCCCTGATCATCCGCACCGTCTTTGAGGACAAGATCCTGCACAATGAGCTCGAGGGCTACCCCGAATATGCACAAAAGACCAGGTATCGGATTTTTCCGGGGATCTGGTAATGAAACACAAGACCTATGAGCTATTAAGAAAATCGGCGGAGCTTGAAAGTCATCAACTGGTTCCCTGTTTCTTCAGTTCCTGGTAGCGGGGATGGCCTTGGAGGCGCCGCCAGTACGGATTATTTTCGAGGAAGGGGATTGAGATCCAGGAGTGAACTGAGAGCAGGAATTCGACCTGGTCCAAGGCAGAATCATAGTCTCCGATGAGCAGATAGATCAGTGCCAGGTCCTGGATATAGCAGACGCCGTAGAATGCGTTCTCGGAATAGGGAAGCAGATCGACGGCCCTTTTCCCGTGGCGTACGGCTTCCTCTTTGAGGCCTAGGGCCGCGCATGCGATTCCTAGGGAGCTGTGCGCTCGCGGATCATTGGGCTGGATCAACACTTCCTCTTCCAACATGCCTTTTGACTTTGCATAGGCCTTGAGGGCCTTTTGCGGTTCGTTGAGGTAATCGTATATAAACGCCTTAAACATGGCCTTTGGCCTGGACCAGGTCTTCAACCGGATCCAATCATTGGAAGGGGCCGCATCAAGCCGATCACGCGCTGCCTGGTATTTCCCCTCCCCCACCTCCTGCCAGTACCAGGTATACAAAGCCCAATCGGAATCCTGAGGCATGGCCTCGGCCACAGCCCGTGATTCCGGGGTTGCTCCACTTTCGGACCAATAATTGAAGATCTTGTACAGGTATGTCCAGGCCTCTTCGGGTCCCAGTTCGATGGCACGGCTGCTGGTCTCGATCCCCTTGGCATATTGTCTGGTGACCCAGTAGAATCCGGCCAGGTAGATATGGCTGGTGACGTCGAGCGGGCTGAGTTCAATAGCTTTCTTCAGGAGTGTAATGCCCTCCTCGAATTTCCCCAGGACCTCGAATATGGTGGCTTGAGCGGTCAAGATCTCGGAATTGTCAGGCATAGACTCTGCCGCTGCCTCCAGTTCTTGCAGAGCTTTTTGGTTGTCTCTTTGACCCCAGAGAAAGTAGTAGCTGAGGGCCAACCGGACCTCTGGGGAGTCCGGAGCCAACTCCATAGCCTTGTCAGCTGCGTCCCGAGCCAGGCGCAGGGGATCCTCGGAAAGGTCTGTCCGCATGAAATAGAGGCGGGCGTGGGCCTTGGCCAGCTCTGCATAGGCGAGGCCAAACTCTGAATCAAGTGCTACGGCCTGCTGAAAGCTCTGGATCGCCTGAGCCCAGACATCCTCGGTGTAGTGCGGGCGTCCTGCCAGGTAGCGGCCGCGGAGAAAGGCCTGATAAGCCTCGATGTTTTCTGTGGGACGAGTGACAACGGCATCCTGCTCGGAATCCAGGAGTTTGATTCCGAGCGCATCTGCGACCTCTTGGGCGATGTCGGCCTGGATCTCGAAAACATCGTCGAACACGCGGTCGAAGCTGTCGGTCCACACGAAAGTATCATCAGATGTCTGAACGAGTTCCGGCGTTATTTTGACACGCCCCAATCCTTCAGGCGTGGATGCCCAGCGTATGGTTCCGCTCAATACAAAATCGACATTCAGCTCTTCTCTGATCTGTTGAGCGCTCTTTTCTGTGCCGGCATAGAGGACCGCACTCGTCCGCGAGATGACTCCCAGGGCGCTGATCTTGGCCAGCCGGCTCGTGATCTCTTCGGTCATCCCGTCGGCGAAATATGCGTCCTCGGCCGATCCGAGGTTCTCGAACGGCAGGACCACCAGCCTGGGCTTATCATGCGGTATCTGCTCTGTGCCAGAGAAAAAGAGGACATACGCTAGGGCCGCGACCAGTAGAATGGCTGCGGTCACTATTGCAGCCGTCCTGACCACACTGTATTTCTTGGCCTGCACTGCTGCTGGAATGGTTGCAGCTGAGATTCCCTCCAGGCCAGATTCTTCTGCCAGCAGCCTGAGATCTCCGATGAGCTCTTCCGCGGTCTGATACCGATCGGCGGGATCTTTTCTCAGGCATCTCTTAGCCACGTTCTCGGCGGTTGCGGGGATTGGGGAATGCGTTTCCAAAATCGGATCAGGCTCTTCATTCAGGATGGAATAGATCGTGCCCTGCTCATTCCCCCCTTTGAAGGGGGATCTTCCGCACAGCATCTCATAGAATACGACTCCGAATGACCAGATGTCCGTGCGAAGATCGACCTCTCTTCCCCTGGCTTGTTCAGGGGACATGTAGGCCACCGTCCCAAGGATCGTAGACGGCATAGTAAGGTCCTCTCCCGAGTCCCGTTTAGCGATCCCGAAATCCATCACCTTGACCTGGCCGTCCCCTGTGAGCATGATATTGGCCGGTTTGATGTCCCTGTGGACAATGCCCTTGCTGTGTGCCTCTTGGAGGCCGCCTGCTATCTGGAGGGCGATCCGGAGGGATTCTTCCAGTCGAAGAGGTCCCGAGGATATTCTTTCCTTCAGGCTCTGGCCTTTGACATAGGCCATGGAGATGTATGTCTTGCCCTCTGACTCGTCGATCTCGTGGACCGTGCAGATGTTGGGATGATCCAGCGCGGCCGCAGCCTGGGCCTCGCTCATGAAGCGCTTTTTGGCCTCTTCGTTCCGTGTCAGCTCCTGAGGAAGAAATTTGAGCGCGACCAGGCGTTTCAAGCGCGTGTCTTCGGCCCGGTATACGACTCCCATCCCGCCTTTCCCCAGCTCATCCAGAATTTGATACCTTCCTGCAAAGAGAGAGCTGGCAGACGGGTCCCGACTATCGTCTGCAAAAGTCTTGGTATCCGACATTATCCCCTCTTCATACTCCGATGCTATGATAGTGATGTGTTTCACTTGAGTCAAAGAGAACTTTCATTCCGGACGGGAGTCGTGTCCTCAGTAACTGATTGACAGCCCCCATCAAGAATATATATGCTAGTCCCGCTACATAAGGGGAATACGGCATATGAGATGCCCGAAGTGTCAGACCGATAATCCGGAAACGCAGAAGTTCTGCGGGGAGTGCGCCAGCCCGCTTACCGTCAGCGACGATGCTCGCCCTACCTTCACTCAGACCCTCGAGACGCCTGTTGAGGCGTTGACCACCGGGACCACGTTCGCGCAGAGGTATCAGATCATCGAGGAGCTGGGCCGGGGAGGCATGGGCAAGGTATACCGGGCGATGGACAAGGAATTGAACATCGAGGTCGCCCTCAAGCTGATCAAGCCGGAGATCGCCTCGGACCGGAAGACCATCGAGCGGTTCAAGAACGAGCTCAAGCTGGCGCGCAGCATAAGCCATCGGAACGTGGGCCGCATGTATGAGCTCATGGAGGACAAGGGGACTCGTTTCATCTCTATGGAATATGTGCCGGGGGAGGACCTCAAGAGCTTCATCAAGCGATCGGGCCGCCTAGCCATTCCCAAGGCCATCTCTATCACGCGGCAGATCTGCGACGGCCTTTCAGAGGCCCATGCGCAGGGGGTTGTTCACCGGGACCTGAAGCCCTCGAACATCATGATCGACAAGGAGGGCAACGTCCGGATCCTGGACTTCGGTATCGCCCGCTCGCTCCAGGCCAAGAAGATGACCGGTGCGGGAGTCATGATCGGCACGCCCGAGTACATGTCGCCAGAACAAGCGGAAGCCAAGGACGTCGATCAGCGATCCGATATCTATGCCCTAGGAGTGATCCTGTATGAGATGGTCACCGGCCGGCTTCCGTTCGAGGGCGACACGGCGCTGAGCCTGGCCATGAAGCACAAGAGCGAGGAGCCGCAAGATCCTGCGGTCTTGAATCCTCAGCTTCCCCCGGATCTGGGCGGGTTGATCCTGAAATGCCTGAGGAAGGAGAGGGAGGAGAGGTTCCAGAGCGCAGGGCAGGTAGGAACGGAACTGGAGAAGGTCGAGCAGGGCATCCCCACCACGGACCGGGTGATCCCTATGAAGAGACCCACGGCCTCGAGGGAGATCACGCTCCAGCTGAGCTGGAAGAAGGCTTATCTACCGGCCCTGATAATCATCGGCGTGGTGTTGGCCGCACTTGTGATCTGGCGTTTGCTGCCTCGCAGCGCTCCCATCAAGCATTCCATCGCCGTGATCAGCTTCGAGAACCAGACCGGAGATGCCGCCAATGACAACCTAAGGAAGATCATCCCCAACCTGTTGATCACCAGCCTCGAACAGTCCGGGTATTTCCAGGTCACGACCTGGTCGCGCCTGCAGGACCTCCTCAAGCAGCTGGGCAAGGATGAGACTGAATTCATCGACCCAGATCTCGGATTCGAGATCTGCCGGCTAGACAGCATCGATGCCATCGTGATCGGGAGCGTAGGGAAGGCCGGAGACATGTATGCCACGGAGGTGCAGGTGCTCGATGTGGAGACCAAGGAGCTCTACAAGAGCGCCAATGCCCGGGGAATGGGACTGGAAAGCATCCTGGGAAGCCAGATCGACCAGCTGAGCAAGGATATCTCGCAGGGGCTCGGCATATCCCGGCGCATCAGTGAGGCGAAACAGGTGCGGGTATCAGATGTGACCACGAGTTCGCTCGAAGCCTATGATCTCTATCTGCAGGGAAAAGAGGCCTTCCTCAGGTTCAACTATGCCGAGGCAAAATCTCAGCTGGAAAGGGCCGTGGAGCTCGATCCCACCTTTGCCATCGGCCACTTGTGGCTGGGCTTTTCCTATAGTGCCCTCGCCATGAGGGATTCCAGTCAGAAAGCTTTTGCTCTGGCGTTCGAACACCAGGACAGGGCGACAGAGAAAGAACGGCTGTTGATCCAGAATCGATACGCAATTTTTGAAGAGGAGGATGAGGAAAAGGGATACGAGATCCTGCTCGAGATGAAGGAAAAGTATCCTGAAAGTGGTGCTGCGCATTCACTTCTGGGTGGCTACTATGAAGATAAACAGATGTGGGATAAGGCCATAGAGGAATATTTGATCCTCCAGGAACTGGACGCCTCAACCGGAACCGGCTATGCTGTTAATAACCTGGGCTATCTCTATCTGAGGATCGGAGAGAACGAAAAAGCCCTGGAAATGTTCAAGAAATATACCGCCATACTCCCCGATGATGCCAATCCGCTGGATTCGATCGCCGAGGCATATTTCCACATGGGAAGGATCGGGGATGCCATCTCGAACTACAATGCCGCCTTAGAGATCTCGCCCGATCATGGATCGGGAATCCCTCTCGGCTATCTGCATGCCCTCAAACAGGACTATCCTGAAGCTTTGAACCATATCGATCATTTCATCGAGGCGGCGTACTCTCCCGGCATCGCGATATATGGGTACGCCTGGAAAGCGTTCTACTATAGCCTACTGGGCAGGTTCACCGAAGCCGCCGACATCATGGAGGAGACCTTCCGAAGGCCAGACTCCTCAGGTAGCACGAGCCCAGTATTTGAGCTACACTGGGTTAAGGGCTGGATGGCTTACGAGAGGGGAGATCTGGAGTTGTCCCGCAGCTATTTCACTACCTATGCAGAGTTTATGACACGAAGAGATCCAGCTTTTGAAGCATTGGATCAAGCGTTTTTTCATTGGCGCCTGGGACTGATAGACCTGAAAGCAGGTGAGATCGGATCGGCCCGATCACGGTTTGAAGAATTGTGTGAAATATTTCCTGAGATGCAGGAGGCAGCCGGCCCGGGAACCGAAGCGAGGATGCGACACTACAGGGATATGTTCGAGGCCGAACTCCTCCTGGCCGAAGGACAACCTCAAGGGGCACTAGAAGTATGCGAAAATGTGGTTCCCCTCGCCATCCCGCTTATGACCTCGAATGGAGTTCTGGCATTATACAACCTGCCATCCCACCGGGACACCATGGCCCGTGCCTATGTGAAGCTGGGAGAAGTGGACAGCGCCATCAAGGAGTATGAAAAGCTCATCACCTTCGATCCTGATAGCCAGGAACGCCGCTTGATCCATCCTCACTTCCACTACCGGCTGGCCCTGCTGTATGAACAGACGGGACAAAATAACAAGGCCCTACTGCACTATCGGCAATTCCTCGACTTCTGGAACGATGCGGATTCCGGTCAGGCAGAGGTGGAGGATGCCAGAGCACGCGTGGCGGCCCTGACTACTTGATCAGGGGGGCAGATCTCCTCTTGCTAGACTTCAGACCTTGCGCTGGAAACAAGGGCGATCTTTATTTTATCGCTTCGCGGACCGGCAGCAGGTCGATGACCCAATTGCCTCGGCCGTGGGTGGCGATGACACCGACATGCTCGTTAGTGTGTACGACAAAATCATGCACATACACGGTGGGCAGGCCGTGCCCCAGGACGGTCCAACTAGCCCCTCCGTCTGTCGTGACATAGGCGCCCAGGTCGGTCCCCAGGTACAGGATGTCCGCGTTCGTGGGATCTTCCTTCACGACGTTCGTGATGCTGCCGGGACAGTTGTTGGCGATATTCGTCCAGGTCTCGCCGTAATCGGTCGACTTGAATACGTAGCAGGTGAAGTCGTCATTGCGCTTGCCGTTGACGGTGATGTACACGGTGCCCTCATCAAAAGCCGAGGCGGCGATGCTCGAGATACAGCGGTCCGCGGGCAGGCCGGCCACGACCTTTTTCCAGGTCTCGCCTTCGTCTCTTGTTACCTGCACGTTGCCGTCGTCTGTACCCGCGTAGATCAGGCCCTTTTTCAAGGGTGACTCGGCGATGCTGAAGACGATCGAATAGGCGATATTGCCCTGCTTTTCGGGATCGAAGTTGGTGAGATCCGGGCTGATCCTCCGCCACTCATCCCCCTTGTTGTCGGTGACAAACACGAACTGGGCGCCGTAGAGCAGCCTTTCGTTGCTGTGGGGAGAGATGATGATCGGCGATACCCACTGGGCGCGTTTCGTGTCTTCGCCGAAGTCCGGGGCGACGCTGGCACCGCGGCGGCGGCGGCGTGCGCCTTCTTCAACAACGGCCCCGTAGTCGGTCCGGCTGGGCCCTCCGCCGTAGCGGCTGACTGCGTATACGACGTCAGGGTTCAGCGGATCGACCGCATGGCGGCCCGATTCGTCACCGGGCGCTCCTTCCCATTGCTGGCGCGGGATGTTGTTCCGCCCCTGGGTCAGGTCCACCTCACCGCGCCAGGCGCCATGGTCCTGTACGCTGTTGTAGATATAAAACTTCTCCTTGGCCATGCTCACTCCGGCGTTGTAGGGCTGGGAAATGGGCAGGTTGGTGGGATGTTCGTGGGTGGCGAACTTGTCATGGGAGATCATCAGCCCGCCGTCGTTTACCACCAGCAGGTGGTTCGAGTCCGTGGGATTGATCCACATGCCGTGATAATCCACGTGAGATCCCCTCAAACGGTTCCAGGTCTTCCCTCCGTCATCGGATCCTTTGAAGGACAGGCCCATGATGTAGACGATGTCCGGATCCGAAGGATCGACCCGCACCTGTCCGAAGAACCAGGAGTATCCGGGGAAGACGGACCGGATGTCGTCGTTGTTTTCCACGATGTCCCAGCTTTCGCCGTGGTCGTTGCTGCGGTAGAGTTTTCCACAGCCTTCCGGCGCGTCACACATGTTGAGGGCCGCATAGATCACATTGGGCTGGGAAGCACAGACCGTAAGCCCGATGCGCTCGACCTCACCCTGGGAGAAATCCGGGAGGCCGTTGGTGAGCGCTTCGTAGGTCTTGAAACAATCGGTAGTCTTATAGATCCCGGCCTCCGGGCTGGCCTTGGGATCGTTCCAGAGAAAGCGCAGCCTCTGGGCCGTGCTCGCGTAGAGGGTGTCGGGTTCGGTGGGATCGATGGCCAGGTCGATCACACCCGTTTTTTCGTTGATGAAAAAGACCTTCTTCCAGGACTTGCCGCCGTTTGTGGTCTTATAAACTCCGCGGTCTTCGCTGAAAGTGTATTCGTGTCCCGCCGAAGCGACGTAGACGACATTGGGATTTTCGGGATGGATGAGTATGCGGGAGATGTGGTGGGTGTCTGCCAGCCCCATATAGGTGAAGGTTTCCCCGGCATCTGTCGATTTGTAGACGCCGGTTCCCGCCATGGAGCTGCGGAGGATGTTGGCTTCCCCGGTACCGACCCATACGATGTCGGGGTCCGATGGGGCCAGTGCGATATCACCGATCGAGGCGGTCTCGTATTTTTCGAATATGGGAGTCCAGGTGGCGGCCTCGTCGGTGGTCTTCCAGACACCGCCCGAGGCGCTGGCGATGTAGATGGTTTCGGGCGCAGAAGCGTGGGCTTCGACATCGGTCATCCTGCCCGTCATCCGCACGGGCCCGACGAACTGCCAGGGCATGGTAAAGGGCGTGGCGGCCTCGAGAGCCAGGTGCTGCTGGAACCACTCGAACCGCAGCTTGGCTTCATCGGAATCGGGCAGGGAAGGAGCGCAGCTCTGTGTAAGGAACAAAGTCAGGAATGCACCAAGAACCGAAAGAACCAGATTGCGATGGGAATAAGACCTGTGCGAAATGGACATCAAATTACCTCCCTGAATAAATGCGAATTATTGTAACTTCTTGGGATTATATGTTATCCGTCAAGGAAGTAAAGGAAATTCGGTGGATAAAGGGAACGGGATTGACCCCTCTGTTTTGCGTATGATATGTTCGTCCCGAAATGCAGGGGAGTTCACAACTAAAAGTAGTGGAGTTGTAGGTGAGATACAGATATTTGATATTTGGTATTCTGTTTGCGTGCCCTGTTTTGATCGGGCTTGAGACCAAAACAAGGTCTGCTCAGTATGACGCGGAAAAGGCACTCTTCCAGCAGATCGAAAGCAATGCGACCCGCCACCTCGAATTCCTGCGAAGGCTCAGCCGGGCCACGAAGGATGGGGAAGAGGAGGTGCAGAAACTGGTGGCCCAGCAGTTCGAGAGGCTCGGCTGTGAGGTCGAGACGCTGCACATCCGTCCTGCCACGTTGGAGCTGAAGCATGAATTCGCCGCCCGGCAGGAGGTCCCGGATGAGGAGCGCATCTCCGTGGTGGGGAAATTCAAGGGGGCGGGAAATGGCCGCAGCCTGCTGTTTTTTGCACATCCGGACAATCCTCCTCAGGATGGGCTGGAGGCGTGGACCCATGATCCGTTCGCAGCCGAGGTCGAGGGCGGGAGGCTCTATGGCTGGGGAGTCGGGGATGACCTGGTTGGCGTCGCCCTCATGGCCGAGGCCCTTTCGGCCATCAGGTCCGCGGGACTTGCGCCTGAGGGTGATGTGATCCTCTGCAGCACACCGGCCAAGAGGAATGCGCAGGGAGTGATCGCGCTGTTGAGCCGGGGCTATGTCGCTGATGCCGCCGTCTACCTGCACCCTGCGGAATCGGGCGCAGGGATGCGTGAGATCAAGGCTATCGCATCGGGATTGCTGCGGTTCAGGGTTGAGGTCGCAGGAGAACAGCCCGATACGACCGAACCGGGCAAGACAGCCTTCGCCCACACAGCGGTCAATGCCGCCGACAAGGCCGTGGTGGTGATCCAGGCCCTCAAGGCACTGGATGCCCGCCGCGGCGATCGTGTCCATCACCCCAGTCTCGACAAGGCTGTGGGGAGATCCACCAACCTGCTCCTTTCCTCGGTCCAGGCCGGAACTCCGGAAGGCTTGACGCAGGTCCCTGAGACGTGCTTCCTCGGATACTCTCTGACGTTCCCTCCCAATGAAAAACTGCAGGATGTCCAACAAGAAGTGGAGGCCTGCATTCGGGAGGTCGCCAGCAAAGATGATTGGCTCGAGGAACATCCTCCTGAGGTCGAATGGCTCTTCGGAACACAGGGAGTAGAAACGCCTGTCGAGCATCCCCTCTACCGGATCGTGAGCGAAGCCATACAGGAGATCACTCTGACCGAACCCTTTGTCAATCCGCTGCACTCCGCAAGCGACATACGGAATCCTATCCTTTTCAGCGGGATTCCCACAGTCGGCATGGGGCCTCTTGCCGGGAACCTGGCACAGAATGGCCTAGCTGACGAATGGGTCGATGTCGATGACTATATCCGTGCGGTCAAGATAGCGGCAAAGATCATCCTGGATTGGGGCAGACTCGAGACGAGGTGAGGGGGGAGAGCCTCATGATGATCTTAGAAAGAACACGACCAGGGTGATAACAAGGAACATAGACAGAATCCCAGCGAAAGCCAGGATGATGGCCAGCTGGATCCATCGTGCCTTCTTGTAGGCCCTCAACTCGGCGTTTTGAGTAGGCACAGCATGTGAATGGACCGGCTTTTCCAGGGGCGCCAGCTTCTTTGCCGCTTGAGTGAGCTCAGGGTCGTTCTCCAGATATTCCTCGATCAGGGCTTTGGTATCGGCGCTCACCTCGCCAGCCAGATACAATGGCATCAGGTCGAGAATGACATTCCGTGTGATATCCATGATTAATTTACCTCCTTATCAATACTCGTGGTGATCAATTTTCACTTTGCCTTGTTGAACTCGGAGCAAGTCGTTGACGTATCTTACTAATGATGATCAGGATATCCGTTACGGCGGAGTTAATAGTAGTGCACGATGCGATATTGTGATCAATGGATCTGTGCCATGGAGGGGAGATCATGAACAGTAGGGGATTGTTGATAGAGGGATACGGTCGTATCGTTCCGTTTCTCAGCCATGTGCTGGATGGGCTCCCCGAGGATAGACTGGATTGGCGGCCTCATCCCGACGCAAACAGCATCGGCTGGCTTGCCTGGCATCTCATAAGACAGCACGACGCCCAGGTCGCCGCTTTGATGGATGAGGAACAGATCTGGATCAGTGGGGGCTTTTATCTCAGGTTCAACCGGGCCGCAGATCCCGGGGACATTGGCTTCGGCCAGACTCCCGAGCAGGTGGCCGCCTTCAAATCCCCCGGCGGGTCTGTGTTTGTGGAGTATGCCGATGTGGTCGTGCAGCGCTCGATTTCGTTTTTCAAACAGCTATCGGAGGAAGATCTTGACAAGGAACTGGACGAGCCCCAGTACACTCCTCTCCCCACCGTCGGCGTCCGCCTCGTGTCCATCCTGGAAGACAGCCAGATCCATGCTGGACAAGCCGCCTACCTGCGAGGCCTCATCGAGGGATATGGTTGGCAGAAATATTGACTGGACAGAGCCTCACTGTCAGGCTCGTTAGTCTTTTCCCAGTCCTTAATATCGGGTGTTGATATGCTAATGTTGTGTATGGTAGCTTCGTTTTTGGATCGCCCAAAGACATTAATAGCGATGTGTGGTTTCAGAGAGGACCAGGATGACAAAACTGTTCACGCCAGGGTGCGGTTTGATGCTGTACAAGCCGGACCTGGCTACTAGGCTGCACGAGCTGCTCAGTAGCAATCTTGGCCCCATGGAAATGAGCTTGACCTGCTGCCGGCATGTCCCTGCCCTGGCTTCAGGAACCGAGGTCATCAACATCTGTCCGGGGTGTGACCGGAGATACCGGGAGAATTATACAGACTCCGGGACACACTCTCTCTGGGAGGTGCTCGTCTACTGCGTGTCCTGCGCCAAGGCGATGTTCATCGGCGGGAAGCGTCCCCGCTATCTGATCGATCTGCTGTTCGATGAGGAGACGATCCCAAAGACGCTCGACCCTGATCTGTGGCATCATGAGCTCGATGTTTTCATCGAGAGCCATACTTGAAAAGTCAGAAGTAAGAGAGCTTCATCTATAAGGATTCAGATCCTCGATCACTCCCGCATCGACCCAAAAGATGTTGCTCGTCTGTCCCTCGTTGGGCCGATTGCTTGTGAAGAACAGATACTTCCCGTCCGGTGTGACATAGGGACGGAATTCATATTCCGCTGAGTTGACACCTTCGCCCACATTCTCGGCTTCCGCTCTCAGAGCTCCCGGTTTCTAAAGAATGAATACGTTTTCGCTGCCGATGAGTTTGTATGGATCTGTGGATTTGCCGCTTTCGAGGCAATCATTCGTAGCGGAGAGCCTCGGCTGGGTTGGACACCGAGACCTTGACGGTCTGATAGATCACCGACAGCACCGCCATGGTGAGCGTGAGTATCGCAGAAGCCGCGAACACTGTCAGCGAAATATCGGTCCTGTAGGCCCAGGCCCATCCCAGGAACTGCTTCAGGAGGAAATAGGTCAGGGGCCAGGCGATAAGGTTGGCGATCACCACGAGTTTGAGGAACCCGAAGAGCAGAAGCCGGATGATTCCTGGGACCGAGGCGCCCAGGACTTTCCGCACTCCTATCTCTCTCGTGCGGCGCCCCACAGTGTAGAATGCCATTGCCACGAGGCCCAGACAGGAGATGAAAATGGAAAAGACGCCCACTGCACCGAACACCTGATACATGCCTTTAATATATTCATTGGATCTGTCGAACCTGGTCCTCAAGGTCGAATAGGTGAAAGGCAGGCTCGGGAAAAAGCTCTGCCATTTCTCTCTGACCAGGGCGATGCTGCCGGACTGAGTGATGTCTGTGGTTTTAACCAGCATGTATCCCAGGTCCTGTTCTTCCAGGAAGAGGACGGAGGGCTCGATCTGTCTGTGGGCATTGTCGAACAGATAGTCCTGTACAACCCCGATGATGAGCCCTGCTTTGTCTCCCACACACAGTTCCCTGCCGACGGGATCGTCCCATTTGAGCTGCCGTACAGCGGTTTCGTTCAGGACAAAACTGTTTTTATCCTGGAAATCCCGGGAAAAACTCCTCCCTTTTTTGATCTTCAGTTCGAGCAGCTCGATGAAATCAAAATCCACTCCATAGCCGGCCATGGTCCAGGCCTCGCTTTCGTCGTATCCCTCGGGTATGACCTGGAATTCCGGCTTCCAGTTTACGGGGAGGCGCTGCGATGCGGAAACACCTAAAATTTCCGGTAGTGTGCTCAATGACTTCTTGAAAGACTCCAACCTGTCCTGAGCTTCCTGAGGGACCGTGACCGTGAGCACTCGGTCTTTTTCAAAGCCATGGTCCATCTGAATGAGATAATCCAGCTGGTCGGCGAGAGCCACAGTGAATACCAGCATCAGGATGGACAGGGCGAACTGCGACACGACCAGTGTCTTCCGCAGCGCGGCTCCTTTCCGGCCCACCCGGAGGTCACCCTTGAGGACATGGATGGGCTTGAAGGCCGACAGATAAAAGGCCGGATAGCTCCCGGCGACGATCCCAATCAGTAGGACTCCTGCCAGGATGATCAGCCCCAGCACTGGGTCATTGCCGAAGGGGAGCTGCATCTCGTGATTGACCGCGGCGATGAATGCGGGCTTGAGCAGAACAAAGATCAGGAACGCGAGCGGGACAGCGATAAAAGTCAAGAGGATCGATTCACCCAGGAATTGGGACACGAGTTTCATGCGGTTCGCCCCGACGACCTTTCGCAAGCCGATCTCTTTGGCGCGCTGCATGTAACGCGCCGTCGAGAGGTTCATGAAGTTGATGCACACGATGAGCAGCAGCACGACAGCCATTCCGACCAGAAAGACCGCGGTCACATAGGGTGTGCCGGCATGGAGGTTCGAGCGGAGATCGAGGCCCTCGACCTGCCGCCGGTATTCGAGGAGGGGGAGCAGGTACATCCTTCTGGGACTGTCCGGCATCGCGGGGTAGTATTTCTTGGTGAAGGCGGGAAGACCGGATCCTATCCGCGCGGCGTCCTGGCCTTGGGGTGTGCGCAGGAAGGTTGTGACGGTATTTGCCGTCCAGTCATCGGTCCAGCCATAAAGGCTCCGGGAGGTTTCCAGAGAAAGCATGAAGTCAAAGGAGATACAGGAGTTGTCGGGACTGTTTCCGAGGATGCCTGCGACAGTGACATCGAACCGGTTATCCAGGGTCAGGGTTTCACCTAAAGGATCGGTCTCCCCGAAATATTTAAGGGCGGAATCTTCCGTAAGGAGGATGGAATTCGGCTGAGCGAGGGCTGTGTTCGCATCTCCTTTAATGAATTTGAAATTGAAGAAGGACAGGAAATTGGAGTCCACTGTCAGGATGTTGGACTCGTAGAAGATCTCTTTTCGATTCTGCACGATGGTTTGAGGATTGCGGCGGAAGCGGGTGGCCCCTTCGATTTCTGGGAACTCAGTCTCCAGGGCTGCCATGAGGGGGAGGGGAGTGTAGGCGGTGTGCTGCTCTCCCTTGTTCCCGGATGGAACCACTCGGACGACCATGTGGATCTCGTCGGCTTCATGGTGAAAGCCATCGAAACTGGAGTTGTACCCCGAGTAGAGAACCGCCAGGATGAAGACGGCGATGCCCAGGGCCAGGCCGAAGATGATGAGGAACGAATAGGCCTTATAGCGAAGTAAATTGCGGAGCGCGACTTTGATATAGTTCTTCAGCATCGGGGTGTCTCCCTTTACAGCTGCTTCTAGAAAAAGGTACGAGATTTACTCTGGATTGGTTCCAGGGGACTTAGAACATCTAGACTTTGGATCTCTTTGCTTTATCTATTCATGACGCAGGGATTCCACTGGATTGGAGCGGGCCGCTTTGAATGTCTGATAACTGACCGTCAGCATTGCGATGGCAAAGGCTGCCAGCCCCGGCAGGATGAAGAGTTCCAGACCCATCTCCACCCTGTGGGCGTACCTCTCGAGAACCTTCTGCATCGCGAAATAAGCCACGGGCCAGGCAAATAAATTGGACAACAGCACCCATTTGGAGAAATCCCTAGAAAGCATGAACACCACTTCCCGGGCAGAAGCACCCACGACCTTGCGTATGCCGATCTCTTTGGTCCTCCTTTCCGCCATAAACGCAGCGAGGCCGAAAAGCCCCAAACAGGAGATCAATACAGCTAAAGAGGAAAAATATCCAGCGATGAGGCCGGTTTGTTGTTCTGAGGCGTAGATCTGGTTTGTCAGGATATCGTTGAAAAAAATGGGATCGGCAGGTGAATCTGGTGCGTATTTGGCTACTGTGCTGCGAATATGGTCCAAAGTCCCCGATATACCCTCAGGCCGGATCCTGACAAAGGCGTTGGAAACGGAATCGGGCCTCAGCATAAAAACAAAAGGTTTGATCTCGTGGTAGAGGGGCTGGAAGTGGAAATTCTTGACAACTCCTATAATCCTTCCTGGTTTACGAAAAACAGATAGTCGTGCCCCCACCGGGGAGTCCATCCCCATGAGATTTGCGGCTTCCTGATTCACGATGTAAGCTTCTTCCTGATCAGTGGCAAAGTCCCGGGAAAACGCCCGCCCTTCGATGATCGTCAATGCCAAGGCATCGAAGTAGTCGTAACCCACATAGTCCCAAAACAAGTTGACGGACTCGGCAGGGGGCTTGCCGTCCCAATCCACAGCGCCGACCGTGGATCCGATGTTCCACGGCCCCTGCAGGCTTTTTGTCACTCCAAGGATCTTCGGATTCTGCAACAGGTCGCCCTTTATGGCCATGTACTCAGCCTGCATCCGGTCGGTCATCCGAAGCACAAGCAGGTTCTCTCGTTCGAATCCCAAATCCTTGTGCATCATGAATCCCAATTGTTTGAAAACCACCAGGGTGCATATCATCAGGACGATCGAAAGTGAAAATTGACATACCACCAGGATTTTTCGCAAGGAACTCCGGAGGTTCGTCCGGCCCAAACCCCGGAGTATGCGCCCCGGCTGAAAGGACGACAGATAAAGAGCGGGATACATCCCGGCGAGAAGACCCGTAGTCACGGCAATGCCCAAGAATCCGAATAGAACCGTTGGCCTAAGCAGATAACTCAGTGACAGCTGTTTGCCCACAAGATGATTGAAGGCGGGCACAAAAAGTGTCAGGAGTGCCAATGCGATCGCTAGCGTAAAGAAAGAGATCAACAGCGATTCTTCCATAAACTGCGCGACAAGGTCGGATTTGCGAGCGCCCACGACCTTGCGCATCCCGACTTCCTTGGCCCGTGTAATGGCTTTGGCGGTGCTGAGGTTCGTGAAATTGATGCAGGCGATCAGGAGAACGAACAGGGCTATTCCGGAGAATATCAAAATAGATTGGATGAGCCCCCCCCCGTGTGGAGAATACAGGTGCAGCCGCTTCAGAGGAAACAGATGAAAGGAGGCCTGGAAGGATTTGGACTTCATGTATTTCTCCGCGATGGCCGTGATCTTCTGCTCTACCATGGGATGGTTGGCGTCTCTGTGCAGCAGGACAAAGGTCTGGAATGGGTTCCCTCCCCAATGCTCGGGTTCCTGATAGTCCGGTGCAAAAGCGAGCACAAAGGGAACGATGCAGTCAAACTGCAGAGACGACTGTTCAGGTACGTCCTGAATAACGCCTGTGACCTGCAGATCCAACCGGCTGTCAACGGTGAGGATCTGTCCGACCGGATCTTCGTTCCCGAAATACTTTTTGGCCATGGCTTCTGTCAGGACAACAGCATTGTTCTCCTTCAGGGCGGTTTCGGGGCTTCCCTCTATAAACGGGAACGAAAACATTTCAAAAAAGGCGGGATCGACCAGGGCGGCGGTATCGTTGCTGAAATGTGTTTCCCCCCTGCTGATGATCATTCCCGATGCAGATTGATAACGAACAGCCTCTCTTACCTCGGGACACTCAGTTTTCAGGACCCTGGCCAGGGGGTAGTAAGAACCTGTAACTATCTGGCTGCCCCTCGAATACTGAAGCTCGCTGTACACCTGGGAGATCTCATCCCTATTCGAATGGAACCGGTCATATCCGAGTTCATCCTGCACCCAAAGGAAGATCAACAGGCAGACAGCCATCCCCAAAGAAAGACCTACTATGTTGATGGTTGAATGGACGGCGTGCTTCCTGATATTTCTCAGAGCGATCAGAGCATAATTTTTAAACATCATCAGCCTCCAGTAGATCGTCGCATAGAGGAATCCGGGCAGGGACCTAAGGATCTCTCCCCATATCCAAACGCCGGCCCTGAATTTTCCGGTGGATCGAATCTTTTCTAGATACAGATCTTCGAAACTGCAGCGCAGCAGAATACTTTCCCCTGGGGGCAGCATCCGGTTGAGCATCCAGGCAGCCGGACCCGGAATCCTATCTTGTTTTGATTTCATGCTTCTGCCTAATCTTCCAGGAGAGGGGGCGAATCAAATCCCTCCCACATAAGCCTGGTTTGTTTCTCCAGGACTGCAAGAGCGGCCTTCCCTTTCTTCGTCAGAGTGTAATATTTAATGGGTTTTCCTCCTGAGACTCTCTCGGGCTTGGCCATGAGCACGGCCAGGTAGCCATAGGTGTGCAGCCGGTTCAGTGGCGCATAGATCGTTCCCACGGAATAGTACTTCCCTGTGTAGTCCTTGATCTTTTCCCGGATGGAGATCAGGTAGGCTTCGTCCTGCAGGCTATAAATGGCGAGCAAGATCTGCTCTTCCTTCTTCGTGAAATGTTTCATGACCTTCTCCGACGCATATGAACTTCGAAAAATTCGAACTTCGTATACTTATACGCAGAAGGGATCCAAAAGGTTACCGACTTCCTCCAAGAGAAGATCCTTCTCAGGTATTGAGGCCCCCGGACCGTGGTGATCTCTAGAAATTCAATCGGAGCTTGACAGCTGGCTCTATATCTTCTAACTTATAGAAGAATAAGATGGCGAAAATCACAGCACAGATTCCCATTTACTTTTTCATTGGATTCCTGCTGGCCGGGTCCTACAAGGGCAAAACAGATCAGTCAGGAATCCATCTGCTTAAATATGACATGGCAGCCGGCTCAAAATTCCTGGTCACTGGAAAAAATTTCTATGAGCGGGAAACGGTGCTTCCTGATGGAGCACTGACCGGCAACACCATCGAACATGAGGCGGAGTGCCAATTCGAAGTCAAGTCGACCGGCAGCGATCGGGGCTTGGACCTCAACATGGCGTTTCAGAAGATCACCTGTGAGAAAAACAATCCCGGAGGCACCTTTCACGAGGCCTTTTCGGACCTGACCGGCCATGCCGTGGATGTTCTACTCTCCCCGGAAGGGGACCTCTCAGGCCTGGAGGTTTTTAATAACCTCCCACAGAAAGATGTCTTGCTTCAGCTCTCGGATCCTTCGGGCTTCCTCCACCGCGCCAACAATGTGTTTCCTCATCTGCCGGATCATCCGGTGGGGCCTGGTGACACGTGGATGTTCCGGTTGGATAGGGAACGGCCCATGATGAGGGGTGCCCGGTCAAAGATCATCAGTGTCCATACCTACACCTTGATGGAATATACCACGAAGGATGGAATCCCCTGTGCGAAGATCGAAGCTTCGTACACCCAGACCAGCCGAACCGAGATCGAAGGCGGCAGAGGGCAGGTCGTGTGCGAGTATTCCGGGAAAGGCAAAGAAACCATTCTGTTTGCCTACGAGAAGGGCATGTTCCTATCGAAGCAGGGTTATCTCGATATGGAAGGTTCTTGGGGTGAATCTCCTCAGACCGACCGCATCGAGTACACTTTCAGTACCCGATTCGATCGTTAGGCCGCGAACAGATCGTCCAGATAAGTTCCCCGTCTTCGGTGAAATGGCCCTCCACTGAATCTGTGTAGGGCGAGCAACGGATTCTCGAGGTCGCGTGCTCAGAGTTATAGCCGAGAAAATGTTGTGATGACTGTACTGGCTGTTCTTGGGGAGCCGTGATAGAATGCTCACACGAATCACTCCTGGAGGTTTTTCGATGCGCAAACGAATCATCCTGACCGTTTTAGCCTTTGCCTTCATGGCGACCGTGGCTTTCGCACAAGCGCCGCCAGCCAAGGACGTGAAACACAAGACAGACAGCCTCATCCTCGCTGCGGAAAAAATCGTGAAGACGCAGCACAGTGTCCGCATCGGCGGCCAGGAAGTGCGCTACACGGCAACTCCGGGCCAGCTCGTGCTGCGCCGGCCCAACGGCGAACCCAGGGGCAACATGTTTTTTGTGGCCTATACTCGCGACGGCATCACCGATATGCGCTCCCGCCCGGTCACGTTCTGCTACAACGGAGGGCCCGGCTCCGCAACGATCTGGCTCCACATGGGTGTGCTCGGTCCCAAACGGGTTCAGATGGCGGAGGAGGGATTCCAACCGGCACCGCCCTACAGCCTCGTGGACAACGAACACTCCCTCATCGATGTGACAGACATCGTGGCCATCGATGCGATGTCGACCGGATTCAGCCGAGCTGTCGAGGGCGAGGACCCGAGTCAGTTCCATGGCGTGCAGCAGGACATCGAAGCCTTCTCTGAGTTCATCCGCCTTTACATCACAAAGTTCGACCGCTGGCCATCGCCTAAGTATCTGCTAGGGGAAAGCTATGGAACGGTACGCTCGGCAGGCGTCTCGCAGGAGCTCCAGACGCAGCACGGCATCGAACTCAACGGCATCGTCCTGGTATCGTCTGTTATCGATTTCAGCACGCTTTACGAGGCCCCTGGCAACGATATCTACTATGCTGGTTTCCTTCCTACCTACACGGTGACTGCGTGGTTTCATAAAAAACTGCCGGCGGATGTGCAAGGCAGCCTCGAAGAGATCGTGCAGGAGGCCCGGGAATTCGCCTTTGGGGAATATCTGGCCGCGCTCACCAAAGGGAACCGCCTGAGCCCTGGAGAGCGGGATGAGGTGGCGAAAAAGGCGGCACGTCTCACAGGTCTATCTGCTGAGTATATCAAACAGGCAAACCTGCGCGTCAATTCACAGCGGTTTCGCAAGGAGCTGCTGCGGGATCGGCGCCTGATGACTGGCCGCCTCGACAGCCGGTTTACCGGGATCGACGCGGATGCCGCCGGCGAAACCCAGGAATTCGATCCGTCCAACACGGCTCTCAGCGGGGCCTACGTGGCCCTGTTCAACGACTACATCCGGAACGAGCTCAAATGGGAATCGGAGCTCCAATACCGGACCAGAGGACCTGTCCGACCCTGGGATTACGGCACGCAAAGCCGTGCCCGGTATCTCAACCTCGTCGACTCGCTTCGCAGCACCATGGCCCGCAATCCGTTTCTGAAGGTCCTCGTCGCCAACGGCTACTATGACATGGCGACTCCCTTTGCTGCCACTGAATGGACCTTCGATCACCTCGGCTTCGATGCCACCTACAAGGAGAGGGTGAGCCTGACCTACTACGAAGCGGGTCACATGATGTACATCCGGCCAGCCATGCTCGAGAAGTTCAAATTGGACGTTGCACACTTCATAAATAACACAAAAAACGTGGGTGGAAAGACTGGCAATTAATTTTTAAATTTGCTATAATACCCATAATCAATTAAGGACCAGCCTTTGGTTTGGGCCGGTTTCGACCTGAGGGAACAACCATTTAACAAAGTGGCAACCTCCAGTTTGGAACTTTGAGAACATTTATTTAGGAGTATGTCACAATGGCTACTGGAACAGTTAAGTGGTTCAACAGCAGCAAGGGCTTCGGCTTCATCGAGCAGGAAGACGGTCCGGACGTGTTCGTTCATCATTCCGCGATCAACGCCGCCGGCTTCAAGAGTCTCAATGAGGGCGACAAAGTCAACTTTGACATCGAGCAGGGTCCCAAGGGCCCCGCTGCAGCGAATGTCACTGTAGTCTAACCGCTTTTGCAGCAACCTTAGGGGCACGCCCTCTTTTGGAGGGAGTGTCCCTTTTTTTTTGCTCTTTATTAGGGCTTACCGGAGAACAATTCGCGGAAATG
>CBESWG010000015.1:0-72611 GCA_965533275.1 uncultured bacterium | reverse complement strand
AAGATCATGATCGAAAAAATCATCCAATTCTCCCTGAAGCAGCGGCTGTTCATCGTGCTGGCGACGCTCATCACGGCTGTGCTGGGCTACACGGCCTACCGCAGCCTGGCCATCGATGTGTTCCCCGATCCCTCCCCGCCCCTGGTCCAGATCTACACCGAGGCACACGGGATGGCCCCAGAAGAGGTCGAGAGGCTGATCTCCTACCCCCTCGAATCCAGCATGTTCGGCCTGCCCAAGGTCAAGACCATCCGCTCCACCTCCTCCTATGCCCTGTCTTTGGTCAACGTTTATTTCGAGGACAAGACCGATATCTACTGGGCGCGGCAGCTGGTGGCACAACGAGTGCTGGAGGCGAAGGATCAGCTCCCCGAATACGCACACAATCCGGTGCTGGGCCCGATCGCCACGGGCCTGGGCATGGTCTATCTCTACTACCTGGAAAGCGAGGGGCAGTCCGCCCTGGAGCTCCGCACACTGCAGGACTGGCTCATCAAGTACGAGCTCAAGTCTGTTCCCGAGGTGTCCCAGGTCCTGAGCATCGGCGGCGAGGTCAAGCAGTTCCAAATCCTGGTGGACCCGCGGGCCCTCCTCAAGTACGACCTTTCCCTGACAGAGCTCATGGACAGCGTCCGCAGTAACAACCAGAACGTGGGCGCCAGCTTCATCACCAAGGGACAGGAGGAGTTCATCGTCCGCTCCGTGGGCCTGGCCAAGACCATCGAGGACCTGAGCGAGATCGTGCTCTCCAGCTACCAAGGCACCCCCATCAAGCTCCGAGACGTGGCCGAGGTCAAGGTCCTTCCGGAGGTACGGAGGGGCGCGGCCCTGGTCAACGGCGAGGGTGAGAAGGTCGTTGGAATGGTTCTCAAGCTCTTCGGTTCCAACACCGCCAAGGTCATAACGGATCTGGAGGCCCGGATCGCCGAGATCAACTCCTCTCTCCCGGAAGGAGTCGAGATCGTCCCCTTCTACAACCAGGCCTCCCTGGTGAAGCAGTGTTTTTCCACCGTCTCCACCAACCTGATCCTGGGCATCATCCTGATCATCCTTGTCCTGTTCCTGTTCATGGGCGATTTTCCTACCGCAATGATCGCAGTGTTCGCCCTGCCGTTCTCCATCCTATTCTCCTTCATCCTGATGCAGCAGTTCAACCTGGCAGCGGACCTGATCTCCTTCGGGGGGTTGGCCATCGCCATCGGCTTGATCGCGGATGCGGCCATCATCCTGGTTGAAAACATCCACCGCCACCTGCGCCTGCACGGTGAGGACAAGCGCCTGGCGATCTTGACCGCAGCCCAGGAGGTGGGCCGGCCGCTCTTTTTTGCCGTCATCATCATCGTCCTGGTCTTCCTCCCCATCTTCACGCTGACGGGCGTGGAGGGGATCATGTTCCGCCCCATGGGATTCACCATCTCGTTCGCCCTGGTCGGGTCCCTGCTTTTTGCCCTCCTGGCCGCCCCGGCCCTGGCATACTACCTGCTCAAAGCCAAACGACCTGATTCCAGTACGGAGGAGCCTTTCCTCATCCGGAACCTCAAGAAAGCCTACCTGCCATTTTTTGCCCTGTGCCGAAAAAACCGCAAGAAGGTCTTCGCCCTGACCCTGATCGTCTTCGCGGCAGGGCTGGCCCTCGTACCCTTCATGGGTCGAGAGTACATCCCCTACCTCGAAGAGGGCACACAGCACCTGCGGGTGACCTTCGACCCCAACGCCGCCCTCGACGAGGTCGTCGCCACGACCATCGAGATCGAGAAGGTACTGATGGAAGTCCCGGAGGTGACCGGAGTACTCAGCCGGATCGGGCGCGGGGAAGTGGGGAGCCATGCGCATGCCATAAACGATGCCGAGATCCTGATCCGCATCAACCCCATCCGCAAATGGAAATCGTTCAAGAACAAGGACGAGCTGATCCACGAGATCGAACACCGCCTGGAGGAGTTCCCCGGCATCAACCTGAACATGACCCAGCCCATCGCCCACAACCTCGATGAGTTGCTGACCGGCGTCAGGGCCCAGCTGGCCGTCAAGGTCTACGGAGAAGATTTCGACACGCTGAAGCACCTGGCCCTGGACATCAAGGAGGGAATCGGGGACATTCAGGGAGCCGCTGACATCCAGGTGGAGCAGTTCAGCGGACAGAACCACATCCAGATCGTCCTCGACCGCGGGAGGATCTCCCGCTACGGGATCAACATCAGCGACATCCAGGAGACCATCGAGGCCGCGGTGGGAGGCATCACACTGGGCCAGGTCTATGAAGAACAGAAACGATTCGACATCTTTCTGCGCTACCACCCGGATTTTCGCCAGGATGTCGACCAGCTCGAAAACCTGCTTATCCCGCTCCCCCAGGGCGGGCAGGTACCCCTGGCACAGATGGCGGCGGTGGAAGAGGTCACGGGCCCACGGATCATCAACCGCGAGGGCAACAAGCGGTATATCACGATCCAGTGCAACATCCGAGGAAGGGACATCGGCAGCTTCGTGAAGGAGGCACAGGGCGCGCTGGCTGAGAATATCGACCTGCCCTCTGGATATTTTGTCAGGTGGGGAGGGCAGTTCGAGCTGCAGCAGCGTGCCAGCCGGCGCCTGAGCCTCATCACTCCGATCACCCTGGCCCTGGTCGCACTCCTGCTCTTCACGATCTTCTATTCGTTCCAGGAGGTACTGATCATCCTGATCAACATCCCCCTGGCCCTCACCGGAGGGATCCTGGCCCTGAAGCTCTCGGGTCTGTACTTGAGTGTGCCGGCCTCGATCGGATTCATCGCCATCTTCGGCATCGCGCTGGAGGACGGCCTGGTCCTCATGTCGTCCTTTCACCAGAAGCTCAAGTCCGGTGAAGTCCTGAGCAGCGCGGTCGAACTGGGCGTAAAGGAAAAGCTGAGGCCGGTCCTGATGACCACCTTCACGACCATCTTCGGTGTGCTGCCGCTCCTGCTGGCGCGCGGGCCGGGCGCCGAGATACAGAGGCCCCTGGCCACGGTCGTGGTGGGCGGACTCCTCACTTCCACGCTCGTCACTCTGGTGGTGCTTCCCCTGGTCTACGAATCCCTGAAGACGCGCTTCGCCAAATAAGAGCCCTCCACTCATAGCACAGGAGGCGAAAATTTGATATTTATCGCCGCAAGTGCTATAATAAAACCAAGTTAGGGTATTTCTCACACAGTCTAAACCCGCGGAGAAATAAGATGAACAGGAAACTTATCCGTCCCAATCTCTCTGAATACAAGGAAAAACCCGTCCGGGAACGTGACGGGGATCGCGACCGAGGCCGAGATCGAGGCCGGGACCGGGATCGTGACGCTTCGAAAAAGAAGTCCCAGCCTTCCTACGAAACACATGCGGAAAATTACTACTATCTCAAACAGATGAATAAAAAAGTCCGGATGGCAATCACCCTCAATGATGGGGAAACCGTTCGGGGCTATGTCGAATGGTATGATCGCGACTGCATCAAGCTCAACCGGGAGGGTGCGTCCAACCTGCTGATCTACAAGAGCAGCATCAAATATCTATCCAAACACGAGCCGGACCAACCAGCAGCAGAGAAGGCGCCGGAACCTACGGACACTGACAGCAAAGGATGACGCGCCCGAGGATCGGCATCACTCTCGGCGATCCGGGGGGCATTGGCCCGGAGGTCACGCTTAAATCACTGGGCTCAGATCACCTGCCGCATGCCGATTACACCCTGTTCGGACCACGCTCCGTGATCGTGCGGGAGGCCGATCGGCTGGGATTGTCATCCGCGCTCGAACGCTGCCGGATCCAGGACTCGGGTCTTTCTCGGAAAGCCTTTGTCACAGGCAAGCCGTCCGCTGATAACGGCCGGTCCTCCTTCTCCTGTGTGCAGAGCGCGGTGGATGCGGCCCGCAGGGGCATTCTCCAGGCTGTAGTCACAGCCCCGATCTCCAAACATTCCTGGAGCCTGGCGGACATCGCCTGGGCCGGACACACCGATTTCCTGGAGCAGTCCTGGCCGGGAGCCATCATGTCATTCTTCTCCGAGAGACTGAATCTGGCCCTGTATACGCATCACCTCCCTCTCCGGGATGCGCTGGAGAGGATCAGGACGCAGCCGCTGCAGGAATTCCTGCTCAGGCTGCACCGACATGCCTCGCCGATCCTGGGAGAGGGACTCGAACTCCTGGTCTGCGGCCTGAATCCTCATGCCGGAGAGAACGGGCTGCTAGGGGCGGAGGAGACAGATGAGATCATCCCCGCACTGCAGGCCGTTCGGGATGCCGGGATTCCGGTCTCCGGACCGCATCCACCCGACACCGCTCCACGGATGGCCCTGGGCCGGCCCGACCGTCTGATGGTCTCCCTGTATCATGACCAGGGCCTGGTCGCCTTCAAGCTGATCGCATTCGAAACCGGCGTCAATGTGACCCTGGGGCTCCCCTTCGTACGCACCTCGCCCGACCACGGTACGGCCTTCGATATCGCCGGGCAGGGAACGGCGGATCCCCGCAGCATGCTCGCTGCTGTACAGCTGGCCCATCGATTCGCAGGTTCTCCCTGATCGACCTCGGCATGCCCCGATTTTATCCGGCTGGAGGGGCCCGCGGCCAAGGCCATCTTATTCCACCCAAAGCAGTGGTTCCGTTCTTGCCCGGTTCCGGCTATAATGGATAGACCTTCCAGGAGAGAGCAGGATGAAGATTTGCACCTTCAACGTCAACTCCATCCGGGCCCGTAAAGACCTGGTCCTGCAGTGGCTCGACCACAGGGACCAGGACATCGATGTCCTGTGTCTGCAGGAGCTCAAGGCAGAGGATGCCCTGTTCCCCCATGCGGAATTCGAAGACCTCGGCTATACCTGCGCCGTGTCCGGCCAGAAGGCCTACAACGGTGTCGGCATCTGTTCCAAAGCCCGCCTGCAGGATGTGAGGAGGGGATTCGAGGACCCGGACTGGGACGAACAGAAGCGCTCGATCTCAGCCCGGGCCTCAGACTTCACCCTGTTCAACCTGTATGTTCCCCATGGCGGAGAACGGGGTCAAGACAAGTTTGTTTTCAAGCTCGGATGGTATGATCGGCTCATCCGCTTCCTGGGAAAGAACCACAGCCCGGAAGATCCTCTACTCTTGGTGGGAGATTTCAATGTCGCCCACAATGACTCGGATGTGTATTCTGCAGAGGTATTGTTCGACACCATAGGCACCATGCCCGAAGAGAGGGAGGCATTTTCCAGCCTTCTCGGTTGGGGCCTGACGGATGTCTACCGTCACTTTTTTCCCGAAGCTCAACAGTATACGTGGTGGGGCTACATGGGAGGTGCCATCTGGAAGGACGAGGGCATGCGCATCGATTATGCCCTCGCTACGGCTCCCCTGCTCGAGCGCATCAGCGATATCGGCGTCGACCTCTGGCCCCGCAAGCGGCGCAGCCCCACTCCCTCGGATCATGCGCCCCTTATTCTCACCCTGGATGAAGCCTGACATGAAAGAATCTGATCGTCGTTTGCAGAGGATATCCTCTGGACCGGGAGGCAAAACATGAGCAAATCTATCTCGTACGGGATACTCTGGATCCTGATCGGCCTGGGCATCACCCTTGGCGTGATGCTGACCATCCCTCCAGGGATGCCTAAGGCGCTGTCGCTCAAGCAGTTCTCGGTGGAGAACGAGAGGGCCCACATCGAACAGATGTCTCAGGCCCCTCATCCCCTGGGCACCGCCGAACACAAGCGCGTAAGAGAATACATCCTCGCGGAGTTCCAGCGGCTCGAGCTCACCACGGTGATCCAGCGGGATATGTGCACCACCTCCTGGGAGAATGGATACGCCCGGATCGCATGGCTGGAAAACCTGATGGTGCGCATCCCCGGTCAAGACAGCAGCGGAGCGATCCTGCTCATGGCCCATTACGACTCGGTTCCCGATGCCCCCGGCGCCAACGATGACAGCGCCGGTGTTGCCGCTATCCTGGAGATCCTGCGCATCCTTTCCGTGAGTGGACCCGGTAAGAATGATGTCATCGCCCTCATCACCGACGGAGAAGAGATCGGCATGTACGGTGCCCAGATATTCTTCGAGAGACATACTTGGGCTCAGGATGTGGGCGTAGTGCTCAACTTCGAGGCGCGGGGGAGTCAAGGGATGAGCTTCATGTATGAGACAGGGCCCGAAAACGCCTGGTTGGTCAGGGAATTCGCCCGCAGCGCCTCCGCTCCAGTGGGGAACTCCCTGACTCATGCCATCTATCAGCTGATGCCCAATGACTCGGACTTCACTCTTGCCAAATCCGCAGGGCTCGCAGGCCTGAATTTCGCCTACATAGACGGATGGCAGTCCTACCATACGCCCCTGGACAACCTATGGCACCTGGATGACGACACGCTGTACCACCACGGCTCCGGCGTCCTGCAGCTCGTGAACCGCCTTCGGGACCTCTCCCTGGATTCCCAGCCTTCAGGGGATGCCGTCTACTTCAATCTCTGGCGCCCCTGGCTGATCTCCTACCCGATCACATGGGTCTGGCCCCTCACCGGCCTGGCCCTGGGGCTTTTTGTCTTGACGATGATGGTAGGATTCTGGAAGCGTCACCTGGCTGCCAGGGGGATCCTGCTGGGATTCGCAGGCCTGGGCCTGAGCTGTGCTGCCGCCTTCGGCGCGTCCTTCCTCCTCGAGAGGATACTGCGCGCCAGATTCGATGACGCCTATCAAACGATCTCTCAGTATCCGGATTTCCGGCATGTCTTTCTCATCGCGCTGTTCTGCATCACCCTCTTTCTGTTCATGTTGATCTTTGCCTGGGCCCGAAAATGGGAGGACACGCCTTCTCTGGCCGCTGGCGCACTGATCTGGTGGGCCCTGGGAGCCGCAGCCGCAGCCCTGTTCCTTCCCCAGGCCAGCTTCATGGCGACCTGGCCGCTCCTGTTTGCCGTGATCTCTCTCTGGCTGATCCTGTCCTATGGCGATCCGGATGAGGTGTCCGGAGCCCAGGTATTCCTGATGGGGATTCTGGCGCTGCCGGCACTGATCCAGCTCAGCATGATCTATGTCGCCTTCAATACCGCCTTTCGCTTGATGCCCCTGGCAGTTGTCATCCCGGGGCTCATGCTGGGGCTGCTGATCCCTGCCCTGGCCGGCTACCGGGAGAAGTTCCTCTGGATAACAGGCGCGGTTTCCCTGATCGCTGCCCTGGGAGCGATCGGCTTCGGCCTCTTCGTCCTGCCCCACGACTCACGGCCCCTGCCCCAGCACGTGATCTACGAGCGTGACGGGGGATCGGCCTTCCTCGGGGTATTCGAGCGAACGGCCTGGGCCGAGGCTGTCCTGGGGAGCACCCAGGAAGGGATCTTTGAGGCGCCATCTCCCTTGAGAGGAGCCGTCTTGAAGAGCCCGGCCTCAAGGATCGATGTAGCTGCACCCAGGCTCGTATTCGCTTCCGTATCCAGGGAAGAAGGAAACACTCGGGCGCAGATCCGGGTGTTTTCGCCCCGCGGAGCGCCGCTCATGGGAGTCCTGTTGGCTGCCGGCGATCCATTTACTCTGGAGATCGGGCCGGGGGGAGAGAAACTCTTCTCCACCAGTCGGGGAGAACAGGCCTCCGACGCAGGAAGGCCGCACCGGCTGCTGCTCTACCTCTACGCGCTGCCGGAGAGAGGGCTCCAGCTGCACCTGGAGGCGGAAGGAGAAGGAGATGTTGAGGTGGTATGTGCCGACCTTTCCTATGATCTGCCTCGAGGCCTCGAGATCCCTCCGCTCCCGCCGAACCGGCTTCTCTATCCCCGCACACAGGCGATGAGCCGCGGTCTACTCCCGGCCCGGTAAGACAAGGCGATATCAGATGAAAATTCGGAGGGTAACATGACGATAGATCAAACTTTTCATGGATTCTCCCGGGACACGGTAAAGTTCCTCAAGGACCTCAAGAAACACAACAACCGGGAATGGTTCAATGCCCACAAAGACATATATACCGGCCAGGTGATAGGTCCCGCACAGGCCCTCGTGACCGACCTGGGCGAACGCCTCAAGGAGATCGCCCCGGGCATCATCGCCGTGCCCAAACCCAACCGATCCATATTCCGCATCTACCGGGATACACGCTTCAGCAGCGACAAATCCCCCTATAAAACTCATCTGGGGATCTACCTCTGGGAGGGCATCCGTCCGCGCATGGAGTGTCCCGGCTTCTACTTCCATCTCGAGCCCCCCAACCTGATGCTGGGGATGGGTTTCTACATGTTCCCCCGAAAAGCACTGGAGCATTACCGGAGCGCCGTGGTGGATCCGGAATACGGAGCCGAACTGACCGACATCCTGAGTCATATTGAAGAAATGGAGGGATACACTCTGGGCGGGAAACACTACAAGCGCATCCCCCCGGGATTCGATTCCTCCCACCCCAATGCAGAGCTGCTGCTCCACAACGGCCTCTACGCCGGGATCGAGGCCCCCATACCGGAGGAACTGTACTCTGAGCGGCTGCTCGACTACTGTATGGAACGTTTCGCGCCCCTCGCAGGCCTGCACCGCTGGCTGGTGGATTTGAACAATCGCATCTTCTGATCCCCGGACTGAAGCCTCCTCAGGTGATCAGTAATCCGATGTCATGATGAAGAGCGGCTTGTGGTTGAAGCTCTTGTAGTATGGCCTCAGGCGCTCGGTATTATAGTATTTAGCTACGTCCACGATCTTCTTCCTGCTGGTCACGACACCGATGGGGACGTTGTCGTACTGTCCGTGGCGCAGGCAGACCATCCGTCCGGCCTTCCCCTCCATAATGAGGTCCAGGGCGAGGTTGCCGAAGGCCATGGGGACCACGGAATCGATGGCATCCGGATCGCCACACCGGACCATATAGCTCAGACGCTGGTTGATGACATTGATCTGCCTCCCCTGGTTGAAGCGGGGAGAGAGCTCCTTGAGCTGTTTCGACACCAGGTCGCCGATGCCTCCCAGTTTCTTGTGTCCATACATGTCTTTTTCATGCTCTTTGAACACCATCTCTCCGCCTTCGAACATGGCGCCCTCTGAGACCAGTACTACGGAATAGCTGCTGGGATTGGTCTCCCTGTCGGCGGCCAGCAGTTCACAGAGCTTCGTGATGTCGAACTTAAACTCGGGGATCACACAGCGGCTGGCCGCGCCCGCCATGGTGGGCAGGAGTGCTGTGAAGCCAGCATAGCGGCCAAACACCTCGATGACCAGGAAGCGCTCATGTGAGCCGGCCGTGGTGCGCAGAGCATGGGTCATGCTGATGGTCCGGGTTATACAGGTGCTGAATCCGATGCAGTAGTCCGTGCCCGGCACATCGTTGTCCATGGTCTTGGGGACCGCGATCACGCGAACACCTTCCTCGTGCAGCCGGGCCCCGTAGCTCAGTGTGTCATCGCCCCCGATGGGAATGAGCGTGTCGATACCCAGGTAGTCCAGGTTCTTCAGCACCTCCGGTGTAAGGTCATTGTAGTCTTCCGGGTAAGTGCTCCTCAGGTGATCCGGGACATTGATCTTGGGAACGTGGCTGGGGCGCGTCCGCGATGTGTGGAGGAATGTCCCCCCTGTGCGGCCCACCTTGTTCACGTTCTCTTCGGTCAGGACCCGATAGGAGCCCTCGTGGGGCGCCTCCTTGTCCCGGATCATCTCAGTCAGGCCGGCCCATCCCCGGCGGATGCCGATCACTTTGTAGCCCTCACGCAGGGCCCGGATCGTGATCGCTCGTATGGCGGGATTCAGTCCCGGGACGTCTCCCCCTCCGGTCAGGATCCCGATTATGCCCTTTTTCTTCTTGATGTTTGCCATGGTTCTATCCGATTCTTTCGATTTATTTAACTACGGCACCGATCCTGCTAGCGAAAGCGCTTGAGCTCGGCCTGCATCTCGCGGTCGCGGTCACGCTCTCGGATGACCTCGCGTTTCTGATGTGTCCGCTTCCCGCGAGCCAGGCCCAGTTCCACCTTGACACGGTTGTTGGGCAAGATGGTGATCTGCGTGGGCACCAGGGTCAAGCCCTTCTCCTTGATCTTCCCCAACAGGCGCTTGATCTCGCGTCTGTGGAGAAGCAGTTTGCGCACACGAAGCGGCTCGTGGTTGAGGCGGTTGGCTGGGGGATACGGGCTGATGTGACAGCTCAACAGGAAGACCTCTCCCTCGCGGACCTCTGCGTAGCTCTCCTTCAGGCTGACCCGCCCATCTCGGATCGACTTGACTTCACTTCCCTGGAGGACGATCCCCGCTTCGAAGGTCTCCAGTATCTCGTAGTTGAAGAAGGCTTTCTTGTTTCTTGCGATGACTCTCGCCGTGCTGTGCTTCATGGCTGTGCCTGTCAGGAAGAGGCCGTTCGAGAAGGTAGAGAAAGACAGTACGGGATCAGGGTCGGCTGTAGCATCCTAGGAAAGATCAGGCTTCCGTTTTTGAGGAAAAATTCTTGTAACAATCCGACAGCCCATCGAGGAGTTTACTCTCGATGTCCTCGGAAGTGGAATCCATCACCTCAGAGATCTCCGTGACCAGAAGCTCCTTGGCCTTCTCCATCATCTTTTTTTCCCGGAACGAAAGGGGTTTTACGAGGTTCAGATAGTAGAGGCTCTTGAGTACCACCGCCATGTCCAGGATGGAGCCGGTCTTCATCAGGTTGACATGCTCTTTGTAGCGGCCCTTCCAGTTCATGGAGACCTCGACCGCCCCTGAACGCATGAAGTCATAGACCTCACCGATGGTATCGAGGGAGATCAGCCTGCGGATCCCGATCTCCTCGGCATTCGAGGACGGGACCATGATCTTGCTGTCGTTGGCAACGATCCTGAGATGATAGATGCGGAATTCCTGACCGAAGTACTTCTCTTTCTGGATATCTTCGACAACCCCAATCCCCTGGTTCGGGTAGATGACCTTATCGCCGATCGAAAAGCTATCCATAGGAAGTTGTCATTATAAACTAAATTTTCGCGGGAAGCAAACAATTACCTGAGCGATCACCCTCCGCGGCGTACCATCCCCAACGGAAACCCTTGACATATAAGGGTTTGTTTATTACCATACGTAACTCAACGACTGTTGTAGAGCTAGAAAGTAGAGCTAGGAAGATGAAAAGAACGTTTCAACCCAATAACCGAAAAAGAAAAAAGAATCACGGCTTTCTCGTGCGAATGAGATCCAAGGGAGGCCAGCAGGTCATAAAGAACAGGCGTCAGAAAGGCAGAAAAAAACTTGCCGTCTGATGACCGAATCCCTCCGGCCTCAAGAGAGGATAAGAAAACAGAGCGACTTCACCCGGATATATGAGAAGGGAAGTCGCTTCAGAGGAAGATATTTCAATCTCGTCTATCTCACCAATGACCTGAATTACTCTCGCATGGCGGCGGTCGCCAGCAAAAAAGTCGGCAACGCCGTCAAGAGGAGCAAGGTAAAGAGGTGGATGAGGGCCCTCTTCAGGCGGAACAAGGACCTGCTGGAAACTTCCTTCGATCTGGTCATGATCGCGAAGCCGGGCATGCCGGATTCGACCTGGAATGAGATCTTTGACGAGTACAAGAAGGCCATTCAGTTCCTGAACAAGAAAAGTCGAGCTGTATGAAGAAAATAGCATTGACCCTGATCAAGGGCTATAAGAAGCTTTTGTCCCCTTTGTTGGGAAACCACTGCCGCTTCTTCCCCTCCTGCTCGGACTATACACATCAGGCAATCCAGAAGCACGGCCTTCTCCGGGGCGTCTTTCTGGGGACCAAGAGGCTCTGCAAGTGCCATCCCCTGCACCCCGGCGGAATCGACCCTGTGCCCTAAAGGACGAATAGATGGAAAAACGGCTAGTTATCGCTATTGTTTTATCGCTTGTAGTACTGCTGGGCTGGCAGTTCATCTTCGTGAACAAAGAGGAGCCCTCTCCCCCGCCGATCGAGGGCCAGCCGGTCGCATCGCAGCAGGCGCCAGAATCCCTGCCTCCGACGGCTCTCGAGCGGGCTCAGAAAGCGGCGGAAGGACTCGAACCTGAGACAGAGGACACCCTCAAGCCCGATGCGAAGCGCCTCGACTCCCCGGTTGAGCCTGTTTCCGGAGAAAAGGAACAGGAGATCAGGATCGACACGCCCTTCTACCGGGCTACCTGGAACACCCGAGGAGCGGTGCTTACCAGCTGGCGTCTCAAGCAGCACACGGGCGATAACGGAGAAGACCTGGAGCTCGTCGCCTCTGCATCCGGGGAGATCGGGCAGTATCCCCTTTCGCTGCGGACCGGAGATCCCGAGCTCGACGCCCTCCTCAGCCAGGCATTGTTCCTGCCCTCGCGCCAGAGCTTAGAGCTTATAGCCGGAGAAGCCAAGGAGCTCCGCTTCGAATACGCGGACGAGCGGGGCAACCGCGTCGAGAAGATCATGTCCTTCCGCGGGGAAGGGTACGACTTCGACCTCGAGGTCAATCTCTGGAAGGACGGCCAGGAACAGGAATCCTACGTGGTGTGGGGGCCCGGATTCGGGAACCTCACCGCTACCCAGGGCGGCCGCATGGGCAGTAACCCCGGCATCTCCGTCTATTCGGGGGCCAAGGTGCTCAGGCACTACGAGGGGACGAAATACAAGCCCGAAGAGAGCGCCTACAATTTCGTGAACTGGGCCTCCTACGACGATCAGTACTTCATGGCCATGCTCATCGGCACGCCCGGGACCAGCAGCGCCCTATTTTCCCGCGAGATGGTCGGTGAGACCCAGGCTTTTCACTTCCTCAATGTCAGCGCAGTCCAGAAGGTCTACCTCGGCCCAAAACAGTACGACCAGCTCTCCGACCTGGGCCACGAGACCAAGCGGGCGATCCGCTTCGGCATTTTCGGCTTCATCACGGAGATCCTGTACGTCGCCATCAAGGCGATCTACAACACGATCCCCAACTGGGGCTGGAGCATCGTGATCCTTACCATCGCCATCAAGATCCTCTTCTTCCCCCTGACCTACCAGAGCACGAAGTCCATGTCCAAGATGCAGGAGCTGCAGCCCAAGATCAAGGCCGTGCGCAACAAGTACAAGAAGGCCAAGAAGGACATCGAACAGAGGCGCAAGCTCAACGAAGAGACCATGCGTATATACAAGCAGGAAGGGGTCAACCCCGCGGGTGGGTGCCTTCCCATGCTCATCCAGCTCCCCATCTTCTGGGGGTTCTTCCAGCTGCTGCGCGTGGCCGTGGAGTTCCGCCACAGCCCCTGGATCCTGTGGATAGGGGACCTGTCGGTGAAAGATCCGTACTACGTCATCCCCGTCCTGATGGGAATCACGCAGTTCATCAGCCAGAAGATGACGCCCACCTCGGGGGATGCCACTCAGCAGCGCATGATGCTCATCATGCCGGTCATCATGACCATCTTCTTTATCAGCTTCCCGAGCGGGCTGGTCCTGTACTGGCTGACCAACAACGTGCTTCAGATCGGGCAGCAGTACATCATGAACCGTTTCATGCACAAGAAAAAGAAGGAAACCCATGGAAAACCAAGAAAAAAATGACGATAAACAGGAATTTAAGGGCCGCAACCTGGAAGATGTCATCAGCCTGGCCGAACACGTCCTGAAGATCACCAGGACCCAGTTCAACTATGAGATCGTCGCAGAAAAGACCAAGCTCTTTGGCATCAAGACCAAGGAGATCGTGATCCGGGCCTGGCCCAAGACCACCAAGGATTCAGAACCCGCCACCAAGTTCCTGGATGAGCTTCTGAAGCAGTATCCCCTGGATCTCAAGTATCACACCAAAAAGAACCATGACATCCTATTCATCATATTCGAAGGCCGAGACAAGGGCCTCCTCCTCCAGAAAGACGGAGCCCTGCTCCTGGCTTTCCAGCACATCCTGAACAAGGTGTCTCCCCAGAAGGTCCAGACCGACTGCGATTTCTTCCGCAGGCGCAAGGAACGAGAGCTCAAAGACTATGTCCAGAATGTGGCGAAACGGGTGCGCGAGTCCGGCCGGAAAGAGACGCTGGATCCCATGAATCCCTACGAACGCCGCCTGGTCCACATCACCGTCAACCAGATCCAGGGCATTTCCACAGAGAGCATCGGCGAGGGATTCCTCAAAAAGGTCAAGGTCTATCCCAGCAAAGGACGCCCTAAGCAGAGATCCTATTCCTGAGGCCCCTGTCCGTATCAGGACAGCCGGCCCTCTGTCATATTTATTTTATTATCAATAGCTTACATTGTTTCGACAGCAGGTCGAGAGAGGGATGCTCGAAGACACCATCATCGCCGTCTCCACGCCGTTGGGCTACGGGGGCCTTGGAGTGGTCCGCTTGAGCGGCGTCCGGGCGCTCGAGATCACGCTGGAGATCTTCAAACCCAGGACCCGCCGCCACAAGACCCCCGCTCGACAGCCGATCCTGGGGCATATCTTCGATCCGGAGACAGGGGAACCTTTCGAAGAGGCCATGCTCACCTTTTACCCGTCCCCCCGTTCCTATACCACCGAGGACGTGGTAGAGCTGAGCACACATGGCAGCCCGGTCCTCCTGAAAGAGATCGTGAGGCTCGGCATCGCCGCCGGGGCTCGCCATGCCCATCCGGGAGAGTTCACCCTCAGGGGCCTCGTCGGGGGACGGATCGACATCCTCCAGGCCGAAGCCGTCAACGACCTGATCCAGGCGTCCTCCCTGAACCAGGCCAAGATATCCTGCCGACAGCTGGACGGCAGCCTGTCCCGCCGCATCGACGAGCTGCGGGGGCGCATCATCCACCTCCTGTCCCAGGTTGAGGCCGGTATCGAGTTCCCGGACGAGGGGCTTCGCATATCGCCCAAGGTCATCACACGTACGCTCCGGAAGTCGCTGGAAGCCGTCTCCGGGCTCGTCCAGAGCTATGACCTGGGCAAGGCCTTTCGTGAGGGGATCGTTCTGGCGGTCACGGGGCGCACGAATTCCGGAAAATCCACGCTCTTCAACCTGCTCCTGGATCACGATCGGTCCATCGTCACGCCCTTCCCCGGAACCACCCGCGACTACATCCGCGAACAGATGATGATCGAGGACTCCGTATTCACGCTGGTGGACACAGCCGGCCTGGATGCTGCAGCAGAGCCTGTCGAAAAGGAGGGCATCCGGAGAGGCAAGGAGCTGGCCACCCGAGCCGACGGCATCCTGCTGCTCCTCGATGCCTCCCGTGCCGAGAACCGGGACGACCTGGCCCTGATCCGGAAATTCAGGGACAAGAAGACACTCATCCTCTTGAACAAGATCGACCTGCCCCGCAAGATCGGGGCCGAAAGGATCACGGAAGCCGCCGGAGGCCTGCCCCAGTTGGAGATCTCGGCTTTGAAGGGAACCCACCTCACGGAGCTCAAGCAGAAGATCCACGGCCTATTCGTGCCCGACGGTAATATCGAGGGAGAAGAGGTCATCCTGCACCTCCGTCAGAAGCTGATCCTCGAAGAGATCCGGGACGCTCTCGCCTCCGCCATGAGGGTCCTGGAGGAGGGGCACTCCGAGGAGCTCCTGGCCGAGGAGATACGCCCGGCCCTCTCCCTGATCGGGGAGCTGACCGGTGAGATCCGCGCTGACGACATCCTGGATGATATCTTCGGCCGATTCTGTGTAGGGAAATAGACGACCATGAGCGGAGAATCCAGCTTCGACGTCCTGGTCATCGGGGCCGGACATGCGGGCTGCGAGGCGGCTCACGCCACCAGCCGCATGGGCCTCAGCACCGGCCTGATCACGATCTCTCTCGAGAACATCGCCCAGATGTCATGCAATCCGGCCATCGGGGGCCTGGCCAAGGGCCACCTGGTCCGGGAGATCGATGCCCTGGGAGGCATCATGGGCCTGGTCGCGGACGAGACCGGGATCCAGTTCCGCCTCCTCAACCGCAGCCGGGGCGGTGCCGTGCAGGCCCCCAGGGCCCAATCGGACAAGGCCCGATACCGCAGGGCCGTACGCCTCCGGCTGGAGCAGGCTCGGGATCTCATGCTGATCGAGGGGACCGTGGCCCGTCTGCTGCTCGAAGACGGGAGGGCCACCGGGGTGGAGCTCCTGGACGGCCTCCGCATCCACGCCGAATCCGTAGTCCTCACTCCGGGCACCTTCCTGAACGGACTGATCCACATCGGATTGGAGAGCTACGCGGCAGGACGGGCCGACGAGCCCGCTTCAACGCATCTGGCCGCCCAACTGCAGGAGCTCAAGATGCCTGTGTTCCGGCTCAAGACGGGCACGCCCATGCGCCTGCACCGCGAAACCATCGATTGGACACAATTTTCGCCCCAGCCAGGTGACGAAGTGCCGGTCCCATTCTCCTTCCGTACCAAAACCCGCCTGGAAAACCGTGTTGTAAGCCATGTTGGATACACCACTCCCCAAACCCACGCAGTCATAAGGGACAACCTGGAGAGATCCGCACTCTACGGGGGCCGGATATCAGGAGTCGGACCGCGCTACTGCCCCTCGATCGAGGTCAAGGTCGTGCAGTTCCCCCATCACAAGCGGCACCAGATCTTTCTGGAGCCCGAGGGCCTGGAAACCGAGGAGGTCTACGTCAACGGCATCTCCTCATCCCTGCCCCTGGAGGCCCAGAAAGCGATGCTCAAGACGATCCCAGGCCTGGAGGACGCCCGGATCCTCCGGCCCGCCTACGCCATCGAATACGATGCCGTGCTCCCCACGGGGCTGCAGTCCACGCTCGAAACCCGGAGTATCAGGGGCCTCTATCTGGCCGGACAGATCAACGGCACCTCCGGGTATGAGGAGGCCGCCGCGCAGGGGCTTATGGCCGGTATCAATGCAGGGCTCAAACACAAGAACCTGCCCCCCCTGGCCCTTGGGCGGCATGAGGCCTACATCGGCGTCATGATCGATGACCTGATCACGAAGGGCGTGGAAGAGCCCTATCGGCTGTTCACATCCCGGGCCGAATACCGGCTGCAGCTGAGGATCGACAATGCCGACCGGAGGTTGACGGAATACGGGCATCGTCTCGGGCTTATAGGTCAAGAGGAGTATGAGGAATTCCGCCGGAAGCAGGAGAGGACACAGAAAGTGATGGCGTTTCTCGAGACAGAAAAGGCCGGCCCGGATGAAAAGGGCGGGAAGGTCGCGCTCAAGGAGCGGCTCAAGAAGCCGGGGATTTCACTCGCATCCATATCCAAACTGGCGCCCCTTCCCCTGGAGCCAACCGACGAAGAGGTCCGCCATATCGAATCCGAGGTCAAATACGAGGGATACCTCAAGAAGCAGGCCAAGGAGATCGCAAGGATCGCCAAGGTCGACGGCGTAAAGATCCCGCCCCGTCTGAACTTTAAAAAAGTCCCGGGCCTGACCTCGGAAGTCGTCGAAAAACTGGAGAAAACCGCCCCCTCCACCCTGGGAGAGGCGAAGCGGGTCCCTGGGATGACGCCGGCCGCCCTGATCAACCTCCACATCTATCTCAAGCTGCTTTCCAAGCCGTCCGCCTCGGAGAAAAAGCAAATACACGGTACAAATCAGCCCTGAACTATGGTACAAATATAGACTTGAACGACTAACACGGTGTTTGTTTCACGTGGAACATCGGAAAAAGCTTGCATAATGAACAGGATCATCGCTGTAGCCAACCAGAAGGGCGGCGTGGGCAAGACCACCACGGCCGTTAACCTGGGGGCCTCCCTGGCCTTGAACAACAAACGGGTTCTGTTGGTCGATTTCGATCCGCAGGGCATGGCCACGGCAGGCCTGGGGTTGGAAAAGGCCCCAGGGAAGGGGATTTACTCCGCACTCATGAACGGCCAGCCCCTCATGGGTCTCATCCAGCCCACCGAGCTGGACAACTTCTACGTCTGTGCCAGCTCCCGTGAGCTGGCGGGCTTCGAAGCCGAGGCTCACGACCTGGAATCCAGAGAAACCCGCCTGAAAGAGATCCTCGAGGGCATTCGCTCCAAGTTCCACTACATCCTCATCGACTGCCCCCCGTCTCTGGGTTATCTCACGATAAATGCCCTGACGGCTGCCGATTCCATCCTCATTCCGGTCCAGACCGAATTCTTCTGCATGGAGGGCATGCCGGACCTGTTCACCACGCTGGACAAAGTACGATCCTACTTGAATCCTTCCCTGGTTATCGAGGGGATCGTGCTGACCATGTACGACGACCGGACCAACCTGGCAAAGCAGGTGGCCGAGGAGATCAGAAATTCCCTGAGCGGGATCGTGTTCGAGGTCGTCGTGCCCCGTACCGTCAGGCTGGCCGAGGCGCCCAGTTTCGGCAAGCCCGCCCTGCTCTATGACATCCGATCCAAGGGCGCCCAGGCGTACCTCAACCTCGCAACGGAGCTGCTGCAACGATGAAAAAAAAAGCACTAGGCAAAGGACTGGAAGCCTTCCTGCCCGAAGACTACGGGATCCTCAAGGAAGAACGCTTCGCAGAGCTGGACATAGAGCGGCTCAAGCCCAATCCCGCCCAACCCCGGTCCCACTTCGATCCCAAGGCACTGCAGGAACTGGCCCTTTCCCTCCGGGAGACGGGGATCCTCCAGCCGATCGTCGTGGTGCCCGAGGAAAACCACTACAAGATCATCGTGGGGGAACGGCGCTGGCGCGCGGCCCAGCAGGCGGGCCTCACCAAGGTTCCCGTCCTCATCCGGAATTTATCGGAGGTCCAGCAGTTCGAGGCCTCCCTGATCGAGAACCTGCAGCGGGAGGACCTCAATCCCGTGGAGATCGCCGAGGCCTATCAGAAGATGTCAGACGACCTGATGCTGACCCAACAGCAGATCGCGGATAAGGTGGGCAAGGACCGGACCTCGGTGACCAACTACATGCGGCTGCTGAAGCTCCCACCGGAGATCAAGGAGATGATCATAACTGAAGGCCTCTCCATGGGCCATGCGCGGGCCCTGATCACCCTGGAAGATCCGGAGATACAGCTGCAGTGCGCCCGCCAGGTCGTGAACAAGGGGCTGTCGGTCCGGAACGTGGAGAAGCTCATACAGAAGCTGAAGGCCGCCCCGCTCGAGAAGGGTGGCCCCGCCCTGGATCCAGACCTCCATGCGGTCCAGGAGGAGCTCTTAAAAATCCTTGGCACAAAGGTCTCGATCGCCGGCAAACCAGAGAAAGGAGTGATCCGGATCCACTATTTCTCGCTGGACGATCTCAACCGCATCTATGAGACCCTCAAAGGAGCCAACTCATGAAGGAAAAGAGGAGAGAAATGGACGATACAAAGATTACAGGATTTTTCGACAAGGACACACACTTCAAGGGAGACCTGAACTTCAAGGGATCCTTCCGTGTGGACGGGCATTTCAAGGGCACGATCAAGTCCGATTCCATCCTGATCGTCGGCCCGAACGGAAAAGTTGAGGCGGATGTCGAGATCGGCCACGCCATCATCGACGGTCAACTCAAGGGCAGCCTCCATGCCCGCAGCAAGGTGGAGATCCACTCCTCGGGGCGAGTCACTGGCACGATCATATCCCCCAAACTCGTCATCGAAGAGGGAGCCTTCCTGGAGGCCAACTGTCAAACCACGGACAAAATGCCTCAGTCAGAGCCGGCCAAAAAGCCGGAGGTCCCTCAGATCCCCGGACCAAGGACGGAGGCTTGAGGGAGGCCCTGGGGGTCATCCCGGCCCGCTTCAGCGCTCAGCGGTTCCCAGGGAAGCCCCTGGCCCCTATTTTGGGGCGGCCCATGCTGCAGTGGGTCTATGAAGGAGCACGCCGGGCCACACGCCTCAAGCGGCTGGTCGTGGCCACGGATGACGAGCGGATCCTGAAGGCGGCACGCGCATTCGGCGCCGAGGCCTGCCTGACCTCTCCGGACCACACCTCTGGCACGGAACGTGCGGCCGAGGCTGCGGCCCGGCATGACCTCCCCATCGTGATTAACATCCAGGGGGACGAGCCCCTGGTGAGGGGGGAGGCCATCGATGCCCTGATAGAGGCCCTCCAGGACGAATCCGTGCCTATGGCAACCCTGGCCCGCCGCGAAGCCGACCTTTCCCGGATCGCCGATCCCAATGTCGTCAAGCTGGTGAGAGATGCCGAGGGATTCGCTCTGTATTTCTCGCGCTCCCCCCTGCCGCACCAGGCCAGGGAATATTTCTATGAGCACATCGGGATCTATGGATATCAGAAAGAATTTTTACAGACGTTCGCTGGACTTCCGGCATCCAGGCTCGAGGAGGTCGAGAAACTGGAGCAGCTCCGGGCCCTGGAACATGGATTCCGGATCAAGGTGCTGGAAACTCAGCATTCCTCCTTGAGTGTGGATACGCCGGAGGATATAATCAAGGTCGAAGAACGATTGAGAGAAAGCGGATAACAAATAGAATGATGACTCCGACGACCAAGTACATCTTCGTGACGGGCGGCGTGCTGTCCGCGCTGGGCAAGGGGATCGCCGCAGCGTCGATCGGCCGGCTCCTCGAGAGCCATGGCTACAAGATCACCATCAAAAAATTCGATCCCTATCTCAACATCGACCCGGGGACCATGAGTCCCTTCCAGCACGGTGAGGTCTATGTGACGGACGATGGGGCAGAGACCGACCTCGATCTCGGCCACTACGAACGCTTTACCTCCACCCGCACTTCTCAGGCCCACAACTGGACCGCGGGCAAGATCTATGAGTCGGTCCTGAAGAAGGAGCGTGAAGGTGGATACCTGGGAAAGACCGTGCAGGTCATCCCCCATCTGACAGACGAGATCAAGGCCGCCTTCCGGGCCGCCTCCGAGGAAAACGACATCGTCATCATCGAGATCGGCGGCACCGTGGGCGACATCGAGGGCCTGCCCTTCCTGGAAGCCACTCGACAGATGCGGTTGGAGCTGGGGACCGAAAACACGCTGTTCATACACCTGACACTGGTCCCGTTCATGAAGACCTCTGGGGAGCTCAAGACCAAGCCCACTCAGCACAGCGTCAAGGAGCTGCGCTCCATCGGTATCCAGCCGGACATCATCCTCTGTCGTTCGGACCGTTCCGTGGACAAGGGGCTCAAGTCCAAGATCTCCCTCTTCACAAACGTCCCCCTGGAAGCGGTGATCTCCGCCCAGGATGTGGACAACATCTACGAGATCCCCTTGATCTTCGCCCAGGAGAACCTGGACACGATCGTGCTCAAGCGGCTCAACCTCCCCGTGAACTCACGGAAGCTGACTCAGTGGAAGCGCATGGTCAAGCGGATGAAGGCCCCCCGGGATGAGGTCACCATCGCCCTGGTGGGCAAGTACACCGGGCTGCAGGACTCCTACATAAGCCTCAACCAGGCCCTGATCCATGCCGGCACCGCACACAGCCTCAAGGTCAATTTCGCCTGGGTGGAGGCCCAGGAGATCGAAAAGAGAGGAGCCAAAGCCGTGCTCAAGGACGCGGATGGTATCCTTGTCCCGGGCGGATTCGGGGTCAGAGGCATCGAGGGAAAGATCCAGGCTGTCAACTATGGCCGCACACAGGAGATCCCGTTTTTCGGGATCTGCCTGGGGATGCAGTGCGCCACCATCGAATACGCCCGCAACGTCGCGGGCTTAAAAGGCGCAAACAGCACGGAGTTCGACAAGAACACGCCGCACAAGATCTTCTTCAAATGGCGGGAGCTCAAGGGCATCACCGACCTGGGAGGGACCATGCGCCTGGGGCAGTATCCTTGCCGCATCGAGAAAGGGACTCTGGCCCACCGCATCTACGGGAGGCTCAGCATCAACGAGCGTCACCGTCACCGCTTCGAATTCAACCCGGAATTCGAGCAGAGGCTTGCCGAGGCGGGACTCGTTATATCCGGGAAGAATCCGGAACACAGGCTGGTCGAGACCATCGAGCTTGCGGGGCATCCCTGGTTCTTCGGCTGCCAGTTCCATCCTGAGTTTAAGTCCCGTCCCCTGCAGCCCCATCCGATCTTCAGATCCTTCATAGGAGCGAGCTATGTCCATCGTACCCAGAGAGATCGGGATAACGCCTGATCTTTGCATCGGCGGATTCCAGACTTTTTTCCTGATCGCAGGCCCGTGCGTCATCGAGAGCGAGGAGCACGCCTTTGCCCTGGCCGGGGAACTCAAGCAGATCTGTGACGCCGCATCGGTCCCGTTCATATTCAAGGCCTCTTACGACAAGGCCAACCGCTCCTCGATCGATTCCTATCGGGGCCCCGGGCTTGAGGAGGGACTCAAGATACTGGGCCAGATCAGGCAAGAGCTGAAGGTCCCGGTCCTCTCAGATGTCCACGAGCCCGGTCAGGTGGAAAGGGCGGCCGAGGTCCTGGATGTCATCCAGATCCCGGCCTTCCTCTGCCGGCAGACCGACCTGCTGCTGGCCGCGGCAGCCACCGGCAAGCCGATCAACATCAAGAAAGGGCAGTTCCTGGCGCCCGAAGAAATGAAGAACGCCGTGGACAAGGTCCTGAGTCAGGGCAATGAGAACATCATCCTCACGGAGCGCGGCACATCCTTCGGATACAACAACCTCGTCTTCGATGTGCGGTCCGTCCCGATCATGAAGGAGTGGGGCTTCCCTGTCTGTGTCGATGCATCACACAGCGTCCAGCGCCCGGGAGGCCTGGGAACGGCCTCCGGCGGGGATGCCGAGTTCATCCCGCATGTGGCCCGGGCAGCCATCGCGGTCGGCGCCGACGGGCTGTTCCTGGAGGTACATGACCGTCCCTCTAAGGCCCTGTCGGATAGCGCCAACTCATTGATTATAAATGATTTGCCAGACTTGCTGGCCATGCTGCGCAAGGTGAGGCGCGCGGTCTTCCGCAAGGGCTGCTGAATAGGAGAAATTGGATGTCCTTAACCAACGACGAGATCCTGATTGCGGGGAAGCGGGTCCTCGACATCGAGGCCGAGGCCCTCAAATACGTGGCCGCGCGGCTGGACGACAACTTTGTCCAGGCCGTTCGAATCCTCGCCGAGGCGCAGTCCCGCGTGATCGTCACCGGGATCGGCAAATCCGGCCTGGTGGCCCGCAAGATCGCCGCCACACTGGCCAGCTGCGGCACGCCCTCCATATTTGTCCATCCCGTAGAAGCCGGCCACGGCGACCTGGGCATGATCGTCAAGAAGGATATCATGATCGCCATCTCCTACAGCGGGGACACACGGGAGATGGTGGGGCTGCTCGACTTTGTCAAGCGCATCGGGATCCAGCTCATCGGGATCACGGGCAACCAGAAGTCCAAGCTCGCCCAGTACAGCGACATCGTCCTCGAGGCACGCGTGGAAAAAGAGGCCGAACCCGGGGGGATGGTTCCCACAGCCAGCACAACCGCGGCCCTGGCCATGGGGGACGCCCTGGCTGTGGCCCTGATGGAGGTCAAAGGCTTCACGGAGCAGGACTTCGCCTTCTTCCATCCTCGAGGAGCATTGGGCCGCAAGCTCCTCAAGATCAAGCACCTCATGCACAAAGGCCCCCAGATCCCGGTGGTCGAAAAAGAGGCCCCCATGTCAGTGGTCCTGCAGGAGATGTCTGATAAAAGGCTGGGCATGACATGCATCGTCGACAGCGAGCAGAAACTTGTCGGGATCATCACCGACGGTGATCTGCGCCGCAAGCTGCAGGATTTCGGGGAGTCCCTCTTCAAGCTGACTGCGGGAGAGTGCATGACCGAAGAACCTCTGGTCGTGGGCCAGGAGGAGCTGGCCACCTATGCTCTGAATGTGATGGAAGAGCACAAGATCACGTCCCTGGTCGTCTCTTCCAGCGAGGGTAGGGTAGCCGGGATCATCCACCTGCATGACCTCTGGCGCACCGAGATGGTCTGATGGACAGTGACAACCGGATCCGGGCCCGCGCCGTGAAAATGATCCTCATGGACGTGGACGGGACACTCACAGACGGGACGCTGACCGTGCTGCCGGACGGGGAGGAGCTCAAGACCTACCATGTCCGGGACGGCATGGGAATCCTCATGGCCCATCTGGCGGGATTCAAGACCGGGCTCATCACCGGCAAGACGAGCCGGGCCCTGACCTTCCGTGCCGAGCGCCTCCGGATCCAGGAAGTCCACCAGGGCGTTCTCGACAAGCAAAAGGTCCTGGACGAGATCCTGGGCCGCCATGGACTGAGCGATGCAGAGATCGCCTTCATCGGGGATGACCTGGGGGACCTGCCCGTCCTCAAGCGCGCGGGCCTGGCAGCGGCCGTGGCCGATGCACACCCCTGGGTAAAGGAACACAGCCACTACCTCTGCCGGCTGGCAGGAGGTGAGGGCGCCGTGCGGGAGTTCCTGGAATTCATCTTCGAGGCCCAGGACAAATGGCCGGAGATCCAGGAAAAGCTGGGTGGCCTGACAGGGGTAAAAGTCTAGTCAAATCGAGAGGAGGGATCGGAATGTCCTTAACACCTAAGATCTTCAGAGAATACGACATACGCGGCATCGTGGGCGAGGACCTGACACCGGAATCCGTCGAGCTGCTGGGCAAAGGGATCGGGACCTATATCCGGCAGCACGGCAGGAAACAGGTCGCCTTAGGACAGGACTGCCGGCTTAGTTCGCCCGAATTCGCAGCGGCGCTGACCAAGGGGCTGCTCTCTACGGGCTGCAGCGTTCTGGCTTTGGGCACCATCCCCACACCCCTGCTGTATTTCTGCGTCTTCACCAAGGACCAGGAGGCAGGCATCATGATCACGGGCTCGCACAATCCACCCGAATACAACGGATTCAAGCTGATGCTCGGGCACGAAGCCCTCTTCGGACAGGACATCCAGGACATACGCCAGATCCTCGAGCAGGGGGACTTTGTCTCCGAGCCGGGGGGCGAGCGCCGGGAATACGACATCGGCCCTGAGTATCACCGATATGTGATAGAGAATGTGCGCCTGGAGCGCCCCCTGAAGGTCGTGGTCGATGCGGGCAACGGCACCGGGGGGGAGACGGCGGTCCCCATCTTCCGGGAGCTGGGCTGTGAGGTGATCCCCCTCTACTGTGAGATGGACGGCCGATTCCCCAATCATCACCCCGACCCTACCCTCCCCGAGGCGCTGGAGGATCTCATCCGGACCGTCAAGGAGACCGGGGCCGACCTGGGCATCGCATATGACGGAGACAGCGACCGGATCGGCGTCATCGATGACCTGGGGGGGATCATATGGGGGGACAAGCTGCTTATCCTCCTGGTCAGGGACATCCTTCCCAACAATCCCGGGGCCGCCATCATCTCCGAGGTCAAGGCCTCGAAGCAGCTCTACGACGAGATCGCCAAGCTGGGAGGACGCCCCATCATGTGGAAGACGGGCCATTCCCTGATCAAGAAGAAGATCCGGGAGGAAAACGCGCTGCTGGCGGGTGAGATGAGCGGACATATCTTTTTTGCCGACCGCTTCTTCGGGTTCGACGACGCCATCTATTCGTCCGCGCGTGTCCTGGAGATCCTTTCCCGGTCTCCCAAGAAACTCTCGGAATGGCTGGCAGACCTGCCTAAAACCTTCATCACGCCCGAGATCCGCATCTACGCCTCCGATGAGGTCAAGTTCGAGATCGTGGACCGGGTGCGGGATACCCTCGCGGCCCGCTACCCGATCGTGGACATCGACGGGGTGAGGGCCACTTTTCCCCATGGATGGGCCCTGGTCAGGGCCTCCAACACCCAGGGGGCCCTGGTCCTGCGTTTCGAAGCGGACACATCTGAGGACCTCGCGGACATGAGGGCCGAGGTGGATGGAGTCATCGAAGAGGCCATCAAGGGCCTGACTCCCTGACTAAGAGGAGGATACCGTGGATCTGCGTGCAGTGATTATGGCAGGGGGGACCGGGACCCGGTTCTGGCCCTTGAGCCGGCAGCGGCGGCCAAAACAGTTCCTGCCCATCATAAGTCAGAAGACCATGATCGAGGAGACCGTGTCCCGCCTGTCTCCCCTCCTGGATCCAGCCCGCATCTACACGATCGCCGACCATACGCAGACCGAGATACTCCGCGGTTTTATACCGGATGCGCCGGATGAGAACCTCCTCATCGAGCCCGAGGCCCGCAATACGGCACCCTGCCTGATGTTGGCCACCGCGGCACTGTATCTGGAGAACCCGGAGGCGGTTTTGGCTGTGCTGCCCGCCGATCATTCCATCCGGGATGCGGAACTGTTCCGGGAACGGCTGCAGTCAGGGGCCGAGGCGGCAGCGGCCGAAGATCGGCTGATCACCTTCGGGATCCCGCCGACCTTCCCCGCCACTGGGTACGGCTACATCCGCTTCTCCCAGGAATCGCCCCGCGAATTCGGGGAAGGCTCCTCTTTTTACCCCGTCCGGGAGTTCAAGGAAAAGCCGGACGTGGCAACGGCCCGGACATTCTGTGATGCAGGCAACTATTTCTGGAATTCCGGCATGTTCCTCTGGCAGGCCCGGGTTTTTGCCCGCCAGATCCAGCGCTTCGCTCCCGGGCTCCATGATCACTGGGAGGCGATGCTCGCGGCCGTGGACAGCGGCGACCGGGCCATGATCGCCGATGTCTATAAGCAACTCCCCTCCACGTCCATCGACTATGCCCTGATGGAACAGTCTCAGGATGTGCTGATGGGCGAGGGAGACTTCGGTTGGTCGGACGTCGGGGCCTGGTCGGCCCTCTCCGAATTCTGGCCCCAGGATGATGATGGGAATGCGATCAGGGGCCAGGGGCTTGCACTCGACTCCCGGAACTGCCTCACCTACTCGGCCTCCGGCAAACTCACGGCCCTGATCGGTGTGGATAACCTGATCATCGTGGAGACCGAGGATGCTCTCCTTGTCTGCCGCAGGGACCAGGACCAGAGGGTCAAGGACATCGTGGCGGAGCTCCGGAAAACAGGAAAGGACGAGTATCTGTAACCGGCGCCGGCGTTGACTTCGCCCACCGCCTCTGCTATACACATCACAATACCTGCTCTTTCAAGGACCACCCACAGATATCATGACGCCGACCGCAAACGATAACATTGCCGGGGACCTGGACTACTCCCTCCCCACCTTGGCGCGCCTCAGGGCGTCCTTTGCCGCGCAGAGGCTGCATCGTCCCCTGCGGCGTCGGCGCTACGATCCCGGGGACGAGCTCCACTACGATATTGCGGGAGTATCCTCCCCAAGCCAGGGCCGCGCCCACCTCAAGATCGAACGTTTTGTGGGCGGCGGATTCGCTGGCCAGGTCTACCGGGTCCGGGTGCTGGACCTCAAGCTGCCCGACGGGCCAATCCCCGGGCTGGCTGCGGGGACGATCTGCGCACTCAAGCTGCTCGTGCCCCTCAGCAGTTTCTCCCGACTGCTGCGCGGCATGCTCTACTGGTTGGGATTCCAGGGGCCCTTCGCTCCCCAGGTCAATCCCGCGGCGGCACGATCTGGGGCGCTGTGGCAGAAGTTCATCCGGCGAGGAGCCGGGATCCGTCTCGGCACAGAAGACTCCGTGGTCGACATCCTGGCCACACTGATCGATCCCGATCTTGGGACATCGGGAGAGCTCAGCGAGTGGGTGGACGGCCGCCTGTGGAGATTCGAGGTGGACGACGACCTGGATGCCCGCAAGAGATGGAAGCCCGGCCGCCCGGAAAAGGGGGGGATCGGCTCCCCTGAATACCGTGCCAAGAAGGCCTTCATGGCCAACCTGGTGGGCCTCCTGCATGACATGGGAGCCCCGGAGCTGGCCCGCCAGTACGAATGGTGGACCTGCAAGAGCCAGCCCAACGCACTCAAGCGGCTGCGCGACGACGCGGATCCGTGGGCCGGACACGTGGCCGTTGATTTCCGGGCCGGGCTGGCGCTCCTGCCGTTCCTCCCCATGTCTCCGGCAGATGTCTGGCTCATTCTCAAGGGGATCTTCAAGGGCCGCCTGGTCCAGTTCGACCGAGGAAACCTGCCAAAACTGCAGAGATTCATCGAGGAACACCCCGAGGTCTTCGCCGACATGCAGGACGCCTTTCAAGAGCTGACAAGAACGGACGGGGAATACCGGGCCTCTCTTCCCGACATTTCCCACCACCACTATCGGCTGCTTTTCAGCGCCTCCCTCTGGCGGTCCATAACCCGGCAGCACATGGCCGGCCTGGCCCTGCGCAAGCACATCGACAAGGAAATGGAAGCGCTGGTCACTGGAGGGGGACCGCAGGCAGCAGCCCTGTACTGGCTGGGGATCCTGCCCTTCCTGGGCCGCCTGATCCGGCGCATCTGGGGCCATGCCCAGTACCGCAAGCACTACCGCGGTCTGGCTTCCAGCCCCCGCTATATCGGACGCACCTGGAAGGCCCGGCGGTCCGAGGCCCTGATCCGCTGGCACCGGAAGCAGCGTGTGACGGACAAGAAGGCAGAGCAACTCAACCAGAGCCCTCTGCGTTTCGCCGCCCACCTCCCGCTCTCGCTGCTCCCTGTGGGCCTGCACCGCTTCTTTTCCGACCGCCGGTACGCCAAGAAAAAGCTGGATTTCATCTTCCTCCGGCCGCTCCGCCTCTATTTCCGCGCGGACGCCCGCGAACAGTGGCTGCGGGACACCATCGCGCAGGGAGAAAAGAACGGCATGCTCACGGAAGAGGAGAGCGCCCGCATCCAGTCGCGGGTCAAGGACCCTTACATCCAGAAATATCTGAAAAGCCTGGCTGTACACGTGTGCACGGTGCCCGTCACACAGATCGTCTCGGTCCTGGTGGCCTTTTTATATGTGCGCCTCCATCCCGAGCTTTCCTGGCAGGAGGCGTCCCTGGCCGCGGGGCTGATCTTGGGACTGTTCCAGGTCATCCCCATATCACCCGGCTCCCTGGTGCGCGGCCTCTACGTCACGATCCTGGTCCTGCGGGAGCGCAACTTCAAGGACTACAATGTCGCCTTTTTCCTGAGCTTCTTCAAATACATCGGTTACCTGGCTTTCCCCATCCAGATGGCCTACCGCTATCCGGACCTGGCCCGCTTCATGGCCGGGCACTGGGCCACGGGAGCCGTCCACATCGTCCCGGTCTTCGGGGAGCGCGGCGCACTCCTGGAACACGCCGTTTTCGACCTGTTCTACAACTACCCCCTGACCCTGCGCCGCCGCATGACGCAGCGCAGGGAAGCCAGGGCAGGGCAGAAAACGCGTGCCTGGCATATCGCACCTATACTCCTGATCGGGATCTGGCTGTTGATCTCCCTCGAAATCCTGTTTACACAGCTTACCGGAACCCCGGCCGGCTTCCACCGGATCTGGTGGGCCGCCCTCTGGGTGCCGGTCCTGGCAGGCATCGCAGCGACTCGATGGGCCGGGGGGATGTCTCTCGGTGGACGCCTGGGCCTGGCCGCCCTGACTGGGGCGCTCCTGGGCTGGCTCTACGCGGTAAGCAGCGCCCTGGTTCTGCAGGTGTTCCAGGAAGGCGCTCCTGAGCCCCTGAGCCTTCAGGCCCTCCTGGGCGGCACCGCGGCCGCGGGATTCTGGCAGGCGTTTATCTTTGCCCTACTGGCCGTGCTGGCCCTCCTGATCGCTGAAACCCGCAGAATCCGGCCCTAGGCCCCAACCAGGCGGCGGGCCGCCTCCAATATATTTCGTGTATGGGGGACGGCCTTTTCGGCCAGGTCTCTGGCAAACGGGATCGTGCTCTCTGTGCACACACGGGCGTAGGAGGCCTTAACGCCCGCCTCCATTGCCACCGCGGCCAGCTCACCTGACAGGCCGAACCGCCGATAGTCCTCGTCCACCACCAGCATCCGCCCGGTCTGAGCCACCGATTCCAGGACCGGCCGGAAGTCAAAGACCTGTGCCCAGGAGGAGTTGAAGATCTCGAATGACCACTTCCAATTCACTCTGAGCCTGAGTTTCTAGGCGCCGGAGACTTCTTCGCTGCAGCCCAGATGATCGGTTCATTTTCTGACCTCCGAACAGATACGCGCCTGGATTGATTATTTTGGCTTGCGGAAGTTGGCATTTAGCCAGAGCGAGATTTCTCCATGTGAAATTGGATATAGGCGAAAAAAAAGGGGGCTCAATGAGCCCCCTTTGTGTGTGCAAGCTGCATCCGCAGCGAAAATTTCGCTCTAAAAGAAACCGTGGTCGAAGGCCACGCCGATGCTGATGGTCAGGTAGGAAAGGCCTGTGCTCTCGCCCGAGATGGTCTTGGAGTTCTTGAATCCAATATGGTACTTGGCTGAGAGATAGGCGCTGGCCTCGTACGTTACCGGGTACTTGATCCCGATCTCCGGAGCAAATCCCCAGACCCACCGGCTCTGTTCGAAGGCGACGGCAGATACTTCCATTCTCTCCTCGTAGATGTAGCCGCCGGCGTTGAGGCCGAAAGACACCTGCAGGCCGCGGGGTGCACCCGTCTGATAAAAGACGTTGGCCATCACAGGGAAGACATTGATATAACTCCAGTACTTTCCGGTGACATTACCCATATACGCTTCCTGCCCGATGGGGAACGTGCCTTCTTCGCTGCCGTTCATCACGTGCCATCCGAAGTAGGCGCCGGCCCAGATGTTTTCCTGCATCTGTCGGCGGATCTGAAAGCCCACTCCGCGGGCCGTCAGCGTGCCCCGACCCAGAAAATCCTTGGAGTCGCCTTGGGGAAGCTGCAGGTCCCAGGTCAGGATGCTCGTTCCTGTCTGGGAGAAGCTTGGAAGGCTCAGAGCGGCGACCAGGATCACGAACAAAGTAGCTTTTGTAGCTATTGATTTGATTGTCATTGTTGTACCCTCCTAATTGTCAGCTGGGATCCGACAGCTATTTTTTCCCCAGGTAGGAAGACTGTTTGAAGGCCTGGTCGATGTTGGCTGTTATACGGGAAGCCGTGGCACTGGCGCTCGAACCCAGGGCGCCGTTGATCACACCGGACCAGCTGGCATTGACCTGCTGCTCCGGCACATTGACATCAGCGGCACTCGCAAATTCGATGAACACCGAACCTGTCGAATAACGACTGGCAACCGGATACCAGGGACCGTACCAGCCCCAGCCGGGGTAGCCCCACCCGGGATACCAGGGGTAGCCGGGCACCCAGCCGACCGACGTATACTGGGTCCGGACCTTGCTGACGATGACCACGGAATCGGGGGGGGTGGCCTCCGGATCGGTAACGCGCGTGTATCCGATCGCCTCCATGTTTCGGGCCACATCGGAGAGGATCAGACTATCGAAGCTGTCATTGGTCTCCTCAGATCCCTCGCGCACGAACACCTGATCCGGCATAAAGAAGGTGACGACACTTCCGAAATCGGCGCTCTGGTCGTAGTAGGTGAAGACCAGGTCCGTATCCGCGATGTTCTCGGGCCCGCCCGGGTAGCAGGACCACATGGCCAATGCCAGAAGCAATCCGGGCAGTACATACTTTATTCTCGAGAGGTTTTTCTTCATTCCCTCATACTCCTTTCAATTGATTGGACTCTTTTTACATTACGTACATTCTGTCGAATGGTTTTTCAATCAGAATGAGAGCGTCATACTTGTCAAAACCTATCAATCTTTGTGCCAACACAGAGACACTGACTGAATAAAAGCCTATCTTACTGATTTTAATAAGGCTATCCGTGTATCCAAAAAACTACAGAGACATTTATGTGGCGCTGAATCCACCATATTCGGTGGATTCATCTATTCTCGTGGTTCAGCATCCACGGTCCATCTCTCCAGATCTTTCAAGTCATATGATGAGACTTGAAAAATCTCTTGTCTATTGGACTTTGGGCCAATACGCCAAGTTTGCTCAGGCGACCAGGACGATACGCAGATCCATCACATTGGTCAGTGTCGGTCCCGTGATCAGGAGGTCTCCCAGCGGATGGAAGAAGCGGTAGGAATCGTTGTCTCGGAGGAACCGGTGGGGATCGAGCCCTAAAACGCCGGCCCTCTGTACTGTCTGTCCGTCGGCCAAGGCTCCGGCCGCGTCCGTGGGGCCGTCCGTGCCGTCTGTGCCGGCACTGAGAACGACCGTTCCCTCCATACCGGCGATGGCCATCGCGGCCGCCAACGCAAACTCCTGGTTGCGTCCGCCCAGGCCATTTCCCCGGATCGTGACCGTGGTCTCCCCTCCGGAAAGCAGGCAGCCAGGTGGTGGGACCGGGTTTCCGCTCGTGCGGATCTCCCGGGCCAGGGCCGCATGCACGCGGGCCACGTCTCGGGTCTCTCCGTCCATGGTGGAGGAGAGCAGCAGCGTGTTGTAACCCAGGGATTCCGCCTTCGAGTGCGCGGCCTGCAGGGCCTGATGGTTCCCGGCCACGATGAGGTTCTGTGTGCCCTTAAAGACCGGATCTCCCGCCTTGGGTGTCTCAGGCACTTCCTCCTGCAGGCCTCTTTCAATAACCTCCCGTACGCTTTGAGGCATCCGGGCGGCCAATCCATACCGTTCGATCACATCCCGGCAGTCTCCGAACGTGGTGCTGTCCGGCACCGTGGGCCCGGAGGCGATGCTGTCCAGGTCGTCGCCGATGACATCCGAGAGGATGAGTGTGATAAGGGTGGAGGGAAAGACAGCGCTCGCAAGGCGTCCTCCTTTTATCCCGGAGACATGCTTGCGCAGGGCATTGATCTCCTGGATCGTGGCCCCGCTCTCGAGCAGCAGCCGCGTCATCTCCTGTTTGTCCGCCAGGGAAACTCCTCCGGTTGGCAGGGGGAGCAGCGCAGAGCCGCCTCCCGAGAGCAGGCAGAGGACCAGGTCCTTCCTGCCGGTCGTCCGCAGGAGACTCATGATTTCCCTGGCGCCGTCCAGCCCGGCCTCGTCCGGAACCGGATGGCCCGCCTCGTTCAGGCGGAGGGTCTCGAGCGGCAGAGTGTGTGCATATTTGACGTTGATGAGCCCGTCCGTGATCCGGTCGCCCAAGACCGCTTCCACGGCCTGGCCCATGGCACCCGAAGCCTTGCCGGCTCCCACCACGAATATCCGCTCGAACCTCGAGAGGTCATAGCGGCGGTCCCCGACGGTCAGGATCTCGTTGGCACGGGACACATGCCGTTCCACGGCCCGGATCGGATCTACGGCCTCCAACCCAGACCGGAACACGGCCTCGGCATCCTCACGGAGGCGCTTCAGGTCCCTTTGCTTCATGTAAGCTCCCGGGGCTGGCCGGTGCAGGAGAGCACGTCCCGCCACAGGCGGCTGCCGGGATCGATCTGTTTGCGCCGGGACACGGCCAGGGGAATGGGCACATGCGTGTAGCGGTGCTTCCAATACCCCACAAGCATGTTCGTGCGGCCGGCCAGGCCCGCGTGGGCGGCGTTGTGTCCGAGAAGCAGGCAGAAAGCCGAATCCTTGGGATTGGCGGGCACGCTGCGGATGGTATAGCTGGGATCGATGTACTTAGGGCCGACATCCAGTCCGGCACGTCGGAAGTGTTCCTTGATGCGGTCCCGGAGGAACAGCCCGACATCGCCCAGGAGTGCGTTGCCCGAGGCGTCCCGGCCCTTCTGAGCGGCCAGGAGGTCCTGTCCCGCCCCCTCGCCCGCCACGATGACGGCGTGCCCCCTTGCCTCCAGGCGGCGCTGCAGGGCAGCGAGGAAAGTTTCCAGTGAGAAGCGGACTTCCGGGATGAGGCAGAAGTTCACATCGTTGTTCGCCAGGGTGGCAAAGGCGGCAGTGAAGCCGGAGTAGCGTCCCATGAGCTTGACCAGGCCCACGCCGTTCCGCACCCCCCGCGCCTCGGTATGGGCGGAATAGATCGCGGTGCGCGATTCGCCGACGGCCGTATCGAATCCGAAGGACTGCTCCACGAAAGAGATGTCGTTGTCGATGGTCTTGGGGATCCCCACCACGCCGATCTTGATGCCCCGGCGTTTGATCTCTTCGGCGATCGCCTGGGACCCTCTGAGTGTGCCGTCTCCCCCGACGGTGAAGAGCAGCCTTACATTCATCCGTTCCAGGGTGTCGACCATCTCTCCCACGTCCTGGGGTCCGCGGGAGGCTCCCAGCAGGGTGCCGCCCTCCTTGTGGATGTCCTTGACCACATCCGGGGTCAGCTCCAGGGGCGTGTGGCCGTATTTAGGGGACAGCCCCTCGAATCCGTAGCGGAAGCCGAAGATATGATCGACCCGGTAATGATAGGTCAAACTCATCACGATGGCACGGATGACGTCGTTGAGCCCTGGGCAGAGCCCGCCGCAGGTCACGATCCCGCACTTGAGCTTGGATGGATCGAAATAGATCTTCTCCCTGGGTCCGGCGGCCTCGAAGACCGGAGGCGTGTCTCCACGTTTGAGGAATTCTTCTACATCACCGAGGTTGGAGTGAAAGAGCAGACGCTCGCTGTCGTCAGCGAATGGGATCCCCTCCATGGGAGAGGGGATGCGGCATTCCCCCAGATTCTCTATGCTGAAATCCAGTCTTTCCAAGTTATCGCTCACCAATCTTCCACCCCCTGATCCGGCCCCTGGATTCGCGGCCCCGGCCCTTCTCTCTATCGGCCCCTGCTGCCCCAAAAGGGCGATGGCTCCAAATCCCCGCGCCTGGGAATACACCCCTGCTTCATCTTTTCGGTCGCGCGGAGCTCGAACAACCTAGGCGATGGTGACCCTCGTCTCCAGGTACACGTCCTGGATGGCGTTGAGCAGCTCCACGCCGTCCGCGATCGGCCTCTGGAAGGCCTTGCGTCCGCTAATGAGGCCCAGGCCCCCGGCTCGCTTGTTGATGACGGCCGTCTTGACCGCATCCGCCAGGTCGGTCTTGCCCGAGGGGCCCCCCGAGTTGATCAGGCCCACCCGGCCCATGTACTGGTTGGCCACCTGGTACCGGGTCAGGTCGATGGGGTGATCGCTGCAGAGGTCGGTGTACATTTTTTCGCTGAACTTGCCGAAGCCTTCCCCCTCGGCGTTGAGAGCCTTGTAGCCCCCGTTCGAGTTGGGGAGTTTCTGCTTGACGATGTCGGCCTGGATAGTGGCTCCCAGGTGGTTGGCCTGCCCGGTGAGGTCCGCGCTGGCATGATAGTCCTGGCCTGCGACCTTGAACGAAGGATTCCTCAGGTAGCACCAGAGGATGGTCATCATCCCCAGCTCGTGAGCATACTGGAAGGCCTCGCTGACCTCCTGGATCTGCCGGGAGCTCTCGAGAGAGCCGTAGTAGATGGTGGCGCCTACGGCCACGGCTCCCAGGTCGAAGGCCTGCTCTACGGAGGCGAACATGATCTGATCGAACGTGTTGGGATATGTGAGCAGCTCGTTGTGGTTGATCTTGAGGATAAAGGGGATCTTGTGCGCGTACTTACGGGCCACGCTTCCCAGGACTCCCAGGGTGGAGGCCACGCCGTTGCAGCCGCCCTCGATGGCCAGCTCGATGAGCTTCTCACTGTCGAAGTACGCAGGATTGGGCGCAAAGGAAGCGCCGCCCGAATGCTCGATGCCCTGGTCAACGGGCAGGATCGAGACATAACCGGTACCGGCCAGGCGCCCGTTTCCGAGCAGGGCCTGCAGGCTGCGCAGCACTGGAATGGGCCGGTCGCTGAGTCCGAAGGCCCGGTCTATCCAATCCGGACCCGGGACATGGAGTCTATTCTTGGGGATCTTGGGGGAATCGAATGCCAGCAGGTCCCTGGCCTCGTCTCCCAGAAGCTCTTCGATCTTGGCAAGGTCGATCATGATATGCCTCCTTCTCTTCTGTTTGTCTTGGTTCTATTCTAACACAAACCGGATCAACAGTTCGTGCGAATACATGCAAAAGACTGCTGTGCGATCTCCAATTCCTCGTTGGTGGGGACAACCAGGATCCTGACAGCGCTTCCCTTGGCCTGGATCTCTCGGATCGCCTTGGACTTGGCCTCGTTCTTATCCGCATCGAGGCGGATCCCCAGGTTGTCCAGGTCGGCGCAGGCCAGGCCGCGCACGATGGGGGATTTTTCGCCGATGCCGGCGGTGAACACAAGTGCGTCCACACGGCCCAGGACCGCGCTGTACATGCCGATGTACTTCTTGAGGCGGTAGGAGTACATGTCGAGCGCGAGCCGGGCCCGCTGGTCGCCGTTCAGGGCCATGTCCTCGATCTCCCGCATGTCGTTCACACCGCAGAGGCCTTTCATTCCGCTGCGCTTGTTGAGCAGGGCATCCAGCTGGTCGAGCGACATCCGGGCCTTCCGGCCCAGGTAAAAGATGATCCCGGGATCCATGTCGCCGGAACGCGAGCCCATGATCAGACCCTCCAGCGGCGTCATGCCCATGGAAGTGTCGACACTGCGGCCCCCTCGGACCGCACACACGCTGGCCCCGTTCCCCAGGTGGCAGGTGATCAGGTTCACATCCTCAAGGCTCTTGCCCAGGAATGCGGCAGTGGCCCGGGTCACGTACCGATGAGATGTCCCGTGGAATCCGAAGCGGCGCACGGAATGCTTCGCGGCCAGTTCATGGGGCAGGGCATAGTGAAAGGCATGAGGCGGTATGCTCTGATGGAAAGCGGTATCGAAGATCGCGACCTGGGGAGTTTTCGGCATACGGGCGAACGTCACCTCGATCCCGGTCAGGTTGGCGGGATTGTGGATCGGAGCCAGCGGGATCTGCTCCCTGATGGTCTCGATGACCTCGTCCGTGATCAGCGTGGGTTCCTGGAATGCCTCTCCGCCATGCACGACACGGTGCCCGATGCCGCCCAGCTCATCGCCTCCTTCCTTCAGGAGTCCGGTGTCTGCAAAGGCCCTCAGGATGGTCTCGAAACCCTCCTCATGATCGGACACGGGCTCGACCTGGACCAGCTCGTCGATGTCCCCGTCTTCACGGCGGGCATTGTGGGTCAGGCGGCTGGTCGCTTCCCCGATCTGCTCCAGCAAGCCCGCGGCCAGGACTGTGCCGTCAGCCATGTCGAAAAGCTGGTACTTGATGGACGAGCTCCCGGAGTTGATGACCAGGATGTTCATGAGGCCTTCTCCGCAAGCGCCCCCAAAGCCTGGGCCTGGATGGCCGTGATGGCCACGGTGTTTACGATGTCGGTCACGGTGCAGCCCCGGCTGAGGTCATTCACGGGCTTGTTGAGCCCCTGCAGCACCGGGCCGATGGCCACGGCCTGGGCCGAGCGCTGTACCGCCTTGTAGGTGTTGTTCCCGGTGTTGAGGTCGGGGAAGATGAAGACCGTGGCATGCCCGGCCACCCGGCTGCCCGGCATCTTGGTGGCCGCCACTCCCGCATCGATTGCCGCGTCATACTGCATCGGCCCCTCGATCTTGAGGTCCGGGCGCCGGGCCTGGGCGATCTGTGTGGCCTCGCGCACCTTCTCCACTTCCTCCCCCTTGCCTGACTCACCCGTGGAATAGGACAGCATGGCGATGCGGGGATCGACGCCGAACATGGCGGCCGTGTCCGCCGAAGCGATGGCGATATCCGCTAGCTGTTCCGGATCGGGATTGGGATTCACGGCACAGTCGCCGTAGACCAGGACCCGGTCGGCCAGGCACATGAAGAAGACGCTCGACACGATGGAAAAGCCCGGCGTGGTGCGGATGAACTCGAAGGCGGGGCGCAGGGTGTGCTGTGTCGTGTGCATCGATCCCGACACCATCCCGTCAGCCAGCCCGTGGTAGATCATCATGGTACCGAAGTAGCTGACATCCAGCATCACGTCCCGGGCCTGGTCCACGGTGATCCCCTTGTGCGCGCGGAGCGTGAAATAGGTCGCGGCGAATTCTTCGTGCCGAGAGGAGTCCTGCGGATCGATGATCCTGACCTGGCCCAGGTCCAGCCCGAAGTTTGTGATCTTGTGTTTGATCTCATCGACGTTGCCCAGGAGGGTGAGGTCTACCGCCCCCCGGCGCTGCAGGATCTCGGCCGCACGCAGGATGCGCTCCTCTCTACCCTCGGGAAGCACGATGTGTTTGCGCTCGGACTTGGCCCGGTCGATGAGCTCGTATTCGAACATGAGGGGTGTCACACGGTCTGAGCGGGCTACCGCGATCCGTTCCTCCAGCTCGGACAGGTCGACACGGGACTCAAATACACCTAGGGCCAGGGCGATCTTGCGTTCATTCCCCGCAGTGATCGTGGAGTGGACGGCATTGATGTTCATGGCCGTGGTGTAGGTATCGGTCTTTACGCTCATGATTGGAAAGCTTGGTTTTTTAAGGCCGTCGAGGAGCCTTTTTACCGGGGGCTCCAGCTCCAGCCCCCCCGTGAGCATCAGCCCGGCGATCTGGGGTGCCTTCTCTGAAAACAATGTGATCAAACTCCCAAGGATCACATCGGCCCGGTCTCCCGGTGTTATGATCAGCACGCCATCTTCCAGGTGTTCCAGGAAGTGCCGCAGCTGCATGGCTGCGACCTTGTAGAGCCGGACCTCTCGGTTCAGCCCGCGCTCCTTCGGAGTCAGAAACGTGGCTTTCAGGGTACGGGCAACGGTGCCCACCGTGGGGAAATTCAGGGCCGGTTCCTCTTTGAGTACATAGACGGGGCCAAGATCATCCGTCTCGCCGCCGAGGTGCTCGGCCACGGCATCCAGGTCTCCTTCTTTCACTCGATTGACTATCGTGGACATCACCGTGCAGCCCTGCTCGATGAAGGCCTCGCAGGACACGCGGGCCGCATCCACGATGTCTTCGGGAGACTTTTCGAAGCCGTTGACGATGAGCAGCAGGGGGCAGCCCAGCTGGTTGGCGATTTCTGCGTTAAAGTCGAATTCAAAGGCCGTGGCTACTCCCGTAAAATCGGTGCCCACACACACCACAAAGTCACATTTGCGTTCGAGGGCCTTGTACTTGTCGACCATGGTCTTAACCAGGTCGTCATACTCTCCGGTGCTGAGCTTGTCGCGCGCCTCCTGATGGGTCACACCGTAAAGCTCATCATAATCGAATTCCAGCTTGTAGCGCTTGCGGATGAGCTCGAGGTAGTCGTCAGGCTTCTCGCCGGCATGAACGATGGGGCGGAAGATCCCTATCTTCTGGATCCTGCGGGAGAGCAGCTCCATGAGTCCCAGCAGGACCACGGATTTACCGCTCCTGGGCTCCATGGTGGCTATGTAAAGATTTTTTCCCATGGGAAAATTCTCCTATTCAAATAAAAAAGGGCGTCGGTATTCCTTGGATCCCCTCTATATTATCAGGTTTCTGTCAGTTCCGATATTGCGCTCTCGAAAACGGGAACGGCCTATTATAGAGGACTTGGGCTCGGTATTCCACCCCCATCGGTGATTTTTTTAGCGGCGGTACCCGGAGTCGTGATAGGGGGTAACAGAGGCCGAAAATTATCCGATCGGCACCGAGGGTCCGATCTTAAACGGCGCCGCCCTGTAGCTGGGCTGCCAGGCTGAATCCGCCGGAGAGGTTGCGGACATCGGCGAAGCCGCTCTGCAGCAGGATCTGCTGGGCCACATAGCTCCGGTAGCCCACGCTGCACTGCGTGACCAGAGGTCGGTCCCGTGGGATATCGCCCAGCCGCTCCCTCAGTGTTTCCAGGGGGATGTTCACCGCGTTTTGGAGATGGCCCATCTTGAACTCGAAGCCCGTCCTCACATCGAGCAGGAAGGGGGGGCGCTCTCCCTTCTGCTCCTCGAACAGATCAGTGGGGGCTATGGCAGGGCTGGTGCCGCGAAACGTGTTGGCCGCCGCCATGCCGGTCAGGATGACTACATCCTTGGCCGATCCGAAGGGCGGGGCATAGCAGAGGTCCAGCTGCTCGAGGTCCTCGAGGGTCATCCCGCCGTAGATGGCCGTGGACAGGATATCGAGGCGCTTGTCCACGCCGTCCTGCCCTGAAGCTTGGGCCCCCAGCAGCCGGCCGTCCCCGGGATCGTACACGAGCTTCAAGAACAGGGACTGGGCCCCCGGATAATACTCGGCGTGGCTTGATCCGATGTTGTAGGCCACGGCCACCTCCCGCTCGAGGCGCCGGGCGGCCTTTTCCGTCAGGCCTGTCCCGCCGGCCACCATGCCGCACACCCGCACGATGCTGGTCCCCAGGACCCCGCGCAAGCTCAGTCTACCGCTGCTAGCTTCCTCTTTTCCCAGGAGGTCCAGCGCCGCATTCTGCCCGGCCACCCGGCCCTGCTTGTTGGCGGGCCCGGCCAGGGGGATGTTCACCTTCCCGTCTGTGGGGAGGAATACGGACTCGCAGTTGTCGCCTGCCGCAAATATGAGTGGATCGGATGTCCGCTGGTGCGCGTCCACGGCGATGGCGCCTGTTTCCCCCAGCTCCAGGCCGGCCGCCTTGGCCAACTCCACATGGGGCCGAACCCCCACCCCAACCACGGCCAGGTCGAACTCGAGTTTACTCCCACTCTTGAGGAGGGCCTGGGACCGGGCACCGGAATGGTCGAATCCCCCGACCAGGTCGGAGAGCAGGACACGGACCCCGGCCGCACGCAGGGCCGCCAGGGCCGGAAGTGTCATCTCGTTGTCGAGTGGGCTCATGATCTGGTCCAGGGCCTCCACGACCGTGACCTCGAGTCCCCGGTGTAGGAACTGTTCCGCACACTCCAGCCCGATGTAGCCGGCCCCGATGATCAGGGCCTTGCCCTTGCTGGCCGCCTCCCCATTCGGGGCCGTCTCTGGCTTTGCGGGAAGCGGCTGCTGCAGCCCACGCAGGGAGGCCAGGATGGAATCCACATCCGGGACGGTCCGGCACTCGAAGATGTTGGGTGCGTCGATCCCCTCGAGGGGAAGCCGGAAGGGGACGGTTCCTGTGCCGAGGATCAAGCGGTCATAGGCAAGCCTGTCTTCGTTTCCACCAGCAGTCTTGAACGTGATCTCACAGGCCTTGGGATTCACATCCGTCACGGTAGACTCCAGGCGCACATCCACCCTGAAACGCCGCCGGAAGGACTTGGGATCGGCCACGAAAAGGCTTCGCCGCTCGGCGATCTCGCCTCCGACATAGTAGGGAAGCCCACAGTTGGCAAAGCTCATGTAGGGGCCGCTCTCGAACATCACGATCTCTATCTCTTCGTTGCTTCGCCGCGCCTTGGCCGCGGCCGAGGCCCCGGCCGCCACACCGCCTACGATCACCAGTCTCTTGGGCATGATCCACTCCTTCAAAAAGGGGATATTGTAGTGGACGGCGGTCAGATAGTCCAGGGCCGAGGAAGCCTCTGGTGTCAAGCGTGGGTCAGGCCCGCCACGGCGGCGCCGACGAGGGGAGAATCCGCCAGCTGCACCGGCTCAAAAAACACGCTCCTTGCTCCGAGTATGTCCCGCAAGTGCTGCTCTGTTTGGCGCTGCAGGCCGGAGGTCTTGTAGTATGTGGACCCGTCGATGTTGACGCACACGGGGCGATGTGGGGAGCGTCCGGCACCGGACTTGAGCACCGCCGCGGCGATGTTGACCGCGGCGAGCAGGGCCGCCCGCTCGATCATGGCAGCGATCAGCGTACCGGCCTCCTCCCTGTCGCCGCCTGTCAGGGCTGGCCTTCCCAGGGGGCCGGCTCCCCTGGGTTCCCTGAGGAAGCGGTCCGCCTGAGCGGTCGAAAGCCGGCTGACCTGCCGTATTGCCGATCCGCCATCCGTAGAAAAGAGCCCTTCGTCTGCCGCGGCCTTGAGCAGCCGCAGGCTCAACCGCCCCAGGTAGGCGCCCGAGACCATCTTTTCGAAGGTGTACTCCCCGGGATTGTTGGTTCCGGCATCGAGTGCTCGGTCGATCTCCGTCTGTGGACACAGCGCAAAATTCCCGGACTCGATGTTTATTGCCTGCCCACCCCCGTGTGGCAGGTCGTCCCGCTTCGTGATCCTGCGGTTCTGCTCAACATAGGCGGTGTTGGTCCCGGTCCCCAGGATAAAACCGACATAGGATCCGAACTCCCGCCCACGTGCTAGGCTCCTCCCCGCCAGAAGCACCGCGACGGTATCATTGAGCAGGGTGAACTTCAGGTCGATCCCCTTGGCTTTCAGGCGGTCGCCGATGCTCCGGCCGAGGTAGGAGCCTTCCACCTCTGGGGCCCTTATCTCCTTGGTCCAGGTCAACAGCCGGCCATCTCCCCCCGGAGTGATCTCGGCAGGGTAGGAAAAGCAGAATCCCACCTGGTCGGATCTTTGAGCTAAGGGAAGAAGGATGTCCACGAAGCGGTCAAAAAATGCGTCAGCAGACAGCTCCCCATCGGCACCCGGCATGCGATGCCGGGAAAAGTCCTGCGTCTCGGCTCGGCCCTCCTCGTCGAACACAACGGTGGCCGCACGCAGGTGTGTACCGCCGGCATCCAGGACGATCACGGGCGCCCCGGCCGGAACTGGGCTGTCGATGGGAATGAAGGTGGGGATCATGGCCAGGGAGCTGGCTGGCCCGGACAGGCCGGACTTCATCTCAGACATGAAGCCGCCCAACAGCGCATCCACGTCAATTGAAGCAGTCGAAAGGCCCAGGGCCTCGAGGAAATCCTGCGCCTTCTGCCGGGGACGGGTCATGATTCCGAATCATAAGCCACACAAGAACGAAAATCAAACCGAGGAATGAAAAAGACGGGTGGTACATCTAAGCGATTGACAGCCCCCCTATAACAATGGATATTAAAACAAGACGGAGGAGGAAGACAGCCAAGGACTTGAAAAAGAAAGGGGAATTGGAATGAGAACAAGATTTTTCGTTGTGATGGCCGTGCTGGTGCTGTTTCTAGTGAGCATCAGCTGCGCGCCCGGGAACACCCGATTCGAAGAGAAACCGGCCGGTTTTTTCGCCGGGCTGTGGCACGGCTTTATCATTGTGATCACCTTCATCATCAGCCTGTTCACAGACAACGTCCGGATGTATGAGGTCGGCAACAGCGGCAGCTTGTATGACCTGGGATTCCTGCTGGGTGCGGCTTTTGCGCTGGGCGGAAGCGGCAGGGGATCGCGCAGGAAGAAGAAGAGGTGTTAGCGGCAGATTCCTAGCGCCGGGCGGGAGAGACCCGGCAAGCGGGGATCCGTTTATTCCGCGGGGCGATCCAGCTTGAGGCCCAGCTCCCTGAGCTGTTTCTCATCCACCTCGGAGGGGGACTCGGTCATGAGGCTCAGCGAGGAGGTGGTCTTGGGGAAGGGGATGACGTCCCGGATGGACTCCTCCCCGGCCAGGAGCATCACGATGCGGTCGAAACCGTGGGCGATCCCACCGTGTGGGGGAGCTCCGTATTCCAGAGCCTTGAGGAAGAAGCCGAACTTGGCCTCGGCCTGATCTGCTGAAAGCCCCAGGATCTCGAAGACCTTGCGCTGTACCCCGAGTTCATGGATACGGATCGAGCCCCCACCGATCTCCACCCCGTTGAGCACCAGGTCATAGGCCTGGGCCTTGACCTTTTCAGGCGCCTCCTCAAGCAGGGGCACATCCTCGGGCCGGGGCGAGGTAAAAGGATGGTGCATGGAGGTCAGCCTCTGTTCCTCGTCACTCCACTCGAAGAGCGGGAAATCTGTCACCCACACGAACCTGTACAGGCCTGATTCGGAGAGTCCCTCGGGTTTGAACTCCAGCCTGAAATGACCCAGCAGGGAGAGAGCCTTGTATTTCTCATCCGCGACCAGGAGCAGCAGGTCATCGTCCCCGGCGCCAGCGGCAGCCCAGAGCGCCTGAAAGCCTTCCTCAGAAAGCTTGAGGGGGGACTTGAAGTTCCCCTCGGCCCGCTTGATCCAGATGACACCCTTGCCGCCCAGCTCCCGGGCCTTGTCGTTCAGCTTGTCCAGGCGGCCGCGGGACAGGCCCCCGGCGCCTTCAACTTTGAGCGCCTTGAGCGCGCTGCCTGCAGCCAGAGCCTTCTGCAGCAGCTCGGAGCCGGCCTTGGCCCCAGCCTCACTCAGGTCCTGGAGTTCGAGGCCGAAGCGCAAGTCCGGCTTGTCCGATCCGAACCGTGACATGGCCTCCTCATAGGTGAGGCGCGGGAAGGGGCGCTCCACCTCGACACCGATCAGGGCGAAGATCTCGGCCAGCATGGCCTCGTTTATCTCAAAAAGTTCTTCGCGCTGAATGAAGCTCATTTCGATGTCGATCTGGGTGAACTCGGGCTGGCGGTCCGCCCGCAGGTCCTCGTCCCGGAAGCAGCGCACGATCTGGAAATAGCGGTCGAACCCCGAGACCATCAGGAGCTGCTTGAACATCTGGGGCGATTGCGGAAGCGCGAAAAACCGCCCCTTGTACACCCGGCTGGGCACCAGGTAGTCTCGGGCGCCCTCGGGTGTCGACTTGGTGAGGAAGGGGGTCTCGATCTCCATGAATCCTTGGCCGCTCAGGAAGTTGCGCACGGCGAGCGAGGCCTGGTGGCGCAGCTTGAAGTTCCTCTGCATGCGGGCCCGCCGCAGGTCGAGGTAGCGGTACTTGAAACGCACGTCCTCCGAGGCTTGTGTGTCGTCGACCACCATGAAGGGCGGCACGGCAGAGGCGTTCAGGACCTCCAGGGCCAGCGCCTCGACCTCGACCGCTCCCGTGGGCATCTCCGGGTTCTCGAGGCCCTCCCCGCGCGCACGGATCGTCCCGCGCACGGCGATCACGTACTCCATCTTGAGTGTCTTGGCCAGCTCCAGCAGCTCCGGTGCGTCCGAGGAGATCGTGACCTGGATTAGGCCCTGCCTGTCGCGCAGGTCGATGAAAACGAGGTTCCCCATGTCCCGCTGGCGGTTGACCCACCCGAACAGGACGACCTCCTGTCCGATGTGACTCTTCCTCAGGTCGCCGCAGTAGTGTGTGCGTTTCCAAGCTTCTGTGGATGGCATATTTATTTCCTTCGTGCCGGCCCAGGAGGGCCTAGTCGGTTTTCTGCAGGGTCGAGAGGAGCCCCTCCAGGGTTTTTTCCTGCTGCTCCCCGGAGGCCATGTCCTTCAGCTGGAGAGTTCCTTTGCGGGCCTCGTCCTCACCGATGATGACACTCCAGGCGGCCCCCAGCTTGTTGGCCCTGCTCAGTTGATTCTTGAAGCTCCGCTCTTTGTATTCGATCCAGACTTCGACATCCTGGCTGCGCAGGGTGCGCGCCACCGTCATGCCGGCCTTCCGGGCCTCTTCTCCCATCCAGACCACATAGACAAATGGAGCAACGGCCTCCTCGTCCGGGACCAGGAGCAGCAGGCGCTCCATTCCAAGAGCGAATCCGATGCCGCAGATGTCCGGCCCCCCGAAGTCTCCCATCATGTCGTCGTAGCGGCCCCCGCCCAGGATGGCATCCTGGGCCCCGAGTTCTGCGGATGTGAATTCGAATGTCGTCTTGGTGTAGTAGTCCAGCCCACGCACCAGCAGGGGCTCGACCGTGTAGGGCAGGGCAAAGAGGTCGAGGTCGCCCTTGAAGCGGCCGAAGTGGTCTTCGCACTCCTCACAGAGGAAATCCGTGATCTTGGGCAGCCCGGCGGCGATCTCACGGCACGACTCCACCTTGCAGTCGAAGATGCGCAGAGGATTGGTGTCGATCTTGCGCTGGCAGTCCGGGCAGAGGCCGGACCGGGATTTCTCCGCTTCCGCACGCAGCTCACGGTGGTAATCCGGGCGGCAGGCCCGGCAGCCCACCGAATTGACCAGGATCTCGCTCCCGGTCACCCCCACGCTCTCGAGCAGCGTCGCCGCCATCTCCACGATCTCGGCATCCACTGCCGGGTCCTTCTCGTTGAAGACTTCGACGTCCATCTGGTGGAACTGGCGGTAGCGGCCCTTCTGGGGCTTGTCGTAGCGGAACATGGGCCCGATGAAGTAATAGCGCATGGGATCGGGCAGAAGATGCAGCCGGTGTTCGATGATGGCCCGCGCGATGGAGGGCGTGTACTCGGGCCTCAGTGTCAGGGAGCGTCCCCCCTTGTCTGTGAAGGTGTACATCTCCTTCATCACGATGTCCGAGGTCTCGCCCGTTCCCTTCTCGAAGAGCTCCGTGGCCTCGAATACCGGGGTGCGTATCTCTCTATAGCCGTAGAGCTCGAACAGCCCCTTGGCCGTCCTCTCCACGCGCTGCCACTTCCGGGCCTGGCTGGGGAGGATGTCGTGCGTGCCCTTGATGGCCGCCACACGCTTCTTCTTTTTCGGCGTGTCACTCATCTTCGGTAAAGACCCCGATCTTGCGATACTTCCGGTAGCGGGCTTCCAGCCGCTTTTCCACAGATTGTTCCTCCAGCTTCTTCAAAGTCTGGCTCAGCTGCTTGTCCACGTTCTTGAAGGTCAGGCCCCAGTCGATGTGGGCCCCGCCAGGGGGCTCGGCGATGATCTTGTCGACGACTCCGAATTCCTTCAAGTCGTTGGCCATGAAGCGCAGGTTCTCGGCGGCAGGTTTCACGGCACCCTGATCCTTCCAGAGGATGGCGGCACAGCCTTCGGGCGAGATGACCGAATAGAAAGTATTCTCCAGCATCAGGAGGACATCGCCCACACCCACGGCCAGGGCCCCGCCGCTCCCGCCCTCGCCGATCACGAGATTGACCACCGGCACCTTGAGCCTCGCTATTTCCTTGAGGTTGAAGGCGATGGCCTCTGCCTGCCCACGTTCCTCGGCCTTGATGCCGGGGTAGGCGCCCGGCGTGTCGATCAGGGTCACCACCGGGTAGCCGAATTTCTCCGCCAGCTTCATGATCCGCAGTGCCTTGCGGTAGCCCTCGGGTACGGGCTGCCCGAAGTTGCGTGCGATGCGATCGCGTGTGCTCCGGCCCTTCTGATGTCCGATAAACGCCACGCTCCGGCCCCGGTAGAAGCCGAAGCCCGCGACCATGGCCGGGTCGTCCCCCGCCCGGCGGTCGCCGTGGAATTCCAGGAAATCATCCGTGAGAAAATCGATGTAGTCCAGCGTGAAGGGTCGCTGGGGGTGACGCGCGATCTGGACCAGGTGGAGGGCATCCAACTTGGGGTGGAGCTTCTCCCAGTCCCTGGCGATGAGAGCCCTCAGACGGCCGATCTCTTCCTTGTCGCCCTTTTCACCGGCCTGCAGGGCCTCGATCTTTTCCTTGTGCTGGATGATAGGCTTTTCCAGCTCATAATAGCTCTTTTCCGCTTGTTTACTCATGGAGGCGCTGTCCCAAATATCCGTGATTTTACCCGCCTATTCTATAGAAAAACCCCTCCTGCCGCAAGCTAGCCAAAACCTCTCCCAACAGGAAAATCTTGAATGTGCGACGATCTGTACCTATGGCGTGGCTCTCTCTATCCGAAGCCCATGGGGAGGTGGGAGGGTCTTCGGATTCGGACAGAGAGAGCCGCGCCTCCGGCTATTCCTTGTGGAACAGGACCGCGGGCGGCACGACCTGGTGCTCCACTCCGGGGCCGCGAAAGGCCACCTCCAGGTCCACGCCGCCGGTCCGCTGGAAAAATCCAACGGTGATGGGGTGCAGCCCCCATGCCAGGGCTACGCGGCCCGATTCGGTCTGGGAGCCGTGCAGCCCGTCGTTGTCCACCACCAGGGTGTCTCCGATCCAGAGGCGGCTGCCGTCGTCGGACGCCACAAAGAAGGTGTAGACCCCATCTTCGGGCACCAGGATGTATCCCGAAAAGCGGACAGCAAAGTCCTCGGGCCTCTGCTGCAGCCCGAGATCGAATGCGGAGCTGGTCCCCGACTGCAGGGGAGAATGCGCACCGAATTCGGGTAGCGTCTCCCACTCTCCCTCGAAATAGGAGTACGTAAGGCCCGGGACACGATCGGGCAGCTCCAGGGAGGGCCGGGGTTTCACCTTATGGAAATTGCGGCTCACCACGGCGCTCACTCTGCGCCCCTCCTGGAAATACGCACACTGGACCATGGCTCCTGTGTCCAGGGAAAGGTGTTCTGTATACTCCGATGATGCCTCGCCCGGCTCGCTCCCGTCCAGCGTGTAGCGGATGCGGGCATTGTTCATCCCGGGCCCCAGCGCCACCTCGTGTGTGGTCACGAAGATATCGCCGTCGGCCTGGATCGCGGGAGAGTTGATGACCTCTGGCTCTCCTGCGAATTCCAGGACCACGACAGAAGCTACCGCATCAGGGGCGGCATCGGGAAGCGATACCACTGCAGAGCCGGGCTGGTAGGACACCTCAAGTGCCGCTTCTTTATCAGCCATGAGATAGGCCCTGTCCGCGCGGCTCAGGAGCCCAGGGACCTCCAGGCGGCCGTCGGCCGGCCAGTCGAAGACATGAAGGTACAGGGTTTTGGATTTGGTGGTGGACCGCCCCCAGGCCAGGCTCTCGAACAGGCTCGCTTCGGTCCCGTAGATGCTCTCGCCGTTGGCTTCCATCCAGAGGCCCATTTCCGCCATCCGGTCGATGCTCTCCTGAGGGAAGAGCCCATCGGCCGTGGGCCCCACGTTCAGAAGGAAGTTGCCTCCCTTGCTGGCGATGTCCACCAGCATGCGGATGAGGCGCTGGCTGGACTTCCAGTTCGTATCGTTCTTGTTGTAGCCCCAGTGGTCGTTCATGGTCATGCAGGTTTCCCAGTCGTACCCAAGGCCCATGGCCGGGATCTCCTGCTCCGGGGTCCCGAAATCACCGGATGCGGTGGTCGGGTCAAAGGTGCCCGCCATCCCTGCCCTGCCCTTGCCCACGCGGTTGTTGATGATGATGTCGCTGTCGAGCGAGCGCACGAAATCGTAGAGGTCACTCCCCCGCTCCGGAGTCCAGGTCTGCTCCCATTCCCCGTCAAACCAGAGTACACCTATGTCGCGGTAGTCGGTCACGATCTCCTTGACCTGGCCCTTCATGAAGTCGACGTAGCGGTCGAAGTCGGCTCCCTCCTCGGACCGCTCCTCCCAGCCGCGGCGCGGCAGGTAATCGGGGTGGTGCCAGTCCATGATGGAGTGGTAGAAGCACAGCCGGATCCCCTGCTTGAGGCACTCCGCCTCCAGTTCCCTGAGGATGTCCCGCCCGAAGGGAGTGGCATCGATCACGTCGTAGTCCGAGACCTGAGAATCGTACAAACTGAATCCGTCGTGATGCTTGCTGGTGATCACGATGTAGCGCATGCCCGCCTCCTTGGCCATGCGGACCCAGTCGGCGGCATCGAACCGGACTGGGTTGAACTGGGGGGCGAATTTCTCATACTCGGCCACCGGGATCTGGGCCGTAGTCAGGATCCACTCCGCGTGGTGGGTCTCGTCCTTCCATTCTCCAGCCGGTACGGCATAGAGCCCCCAGTGGATGAAGAGCCCGAAGCGGGCCTCGCGCCACCAGGCCATGCGGGCGTCACGCTCTGCCAGCGTCTCGGGCCTGACTTCACCCTCTTCTTCGCCCGTTGTGCCTTCGGGCCCGCCCCCTCCGCAGGCCAAAAATCCTACTGCAAGGACAACGAACAGTATCGGCGCTAATACTTTCAAGTAGACAAGACTTCTAACTTTCCCCATAATTCCTCCCTCCATCAAGACTGAAACAAATCTCCGAATGGGTGTCGTTTGGGGATTATACACGAAACAAAGGGGGCCGTGTCAAAAGTCCCATACAGGGGAAACGCGATTCAATCCTGTTTCGAGGAGAAGTGTCTAAAAAGGTAGAGTGTCAGGCCGAAGGAAACGAGCAGGACGGCCGCGGGGAATAGGATGCCCAGCATGGCTCAGTCCTCCTCCTCGCGCCGTTTTTTCTTCTTATAGGAGAAATAGGCCAACAGGAGGCCCAGGAAGGAAAAGAAATAGGCGATCGACATCCCGATCACGACGGCAAAGCCCTGGTCCATTTCAGTCCTCCTCCCACCGGGAGATGCGGTCGAGCTCCTCCAGATATTCTTTCTGCTTCACCTCGTAGTCGAGCGAGATGGCCTTGAGCTTAGGATCGATGACCTTGATCAGGACCACGAGCAGCACGATGCTCGCCCCCAACAGGACCCACCCGTACCACTTGAGGAGCAGGCTGAACATCACACCCAGGGCCAGCAGGACATAGATCAGGGGAGAGATCACGAACGCGATATAGTCTTCTTTGCTCCAGCGGTCGGCCTCATCAGCTGTCCACGTTTTTTTGATCCAGCTCATGATACAGCCTCCACAGAAGCGGGTGCCTCGGGAGAGATCAGACCTCTCCTCTCAGCCTCTTCTCGCACCGGACCCCACCAGCCCAGGGGACGCGACATCACGTAGTACTTGACCAGGCGGTCCATGTCCTCTGGTTTGGTGAGGAACGTCATCGGTAGGTAGATCGTGGCCCCCAGCACCATCATGATCCAGAACTGGAGGTAGTCGGGCAGGACCGGGATCAGCCCGAACTCGGGCAGAACCCAGACCACCAGCCAGCTGAAGCCCAGGTTGGCGATCCAGGAGGAGAGATAACCCCAGCTGTTGAAGCGCCACCACACGACCTGCAGGATGGAGGGCAGCCAGATGCCGGCGGCCATGATCCAGAGGGCGAAGATCAGCCACTGGGTGATCTCCTGCATCATGAGTCCGTAGGCGAAGGAACCCAGGAGCAGGACGAGGGTGGAACCGCGTGCCACCCAGATCAGCTCCTTCTCGCCTGCCCGGGGTCGGAAGTAGTGCTGATAGAGGTCCCGCGTGGCGTAGGAGGCGCCCAGGTTGAGGTGTGTTGAGATGGTGGAGAGGTGGATGGCCACGATAGCAGCGAAGAAAAAGCCCACCAGCCCCACGGGCAGCAGCTCGAAACCGAGCCTATACCAAGCCATCTCATAGGAGGCCGTCTCCTTGATGTGAGGGTACATGCTGAAAAAGCCCAGGATGGCCACGGCCCACAGCGAGTTCCGGACCACGATCAGGGCCGTGCCAGACCAGATGCTGTAGGACGCGTCGCGGACCGTCTTGGCGGACTGAATACGCTGCGCCTCCGGGTACCAGTCGATGGCCGTGCCCATACCGAACCCGCCGATGATGGCGATGACCAGCATGGTCAGGAACCAGACCAGCGGGAATTCCCCTGTGGCCACACCCGAGAAGGCGAAGGGATTGAGGCGCCAGCTCTCGCCCAGGGCATCGAGCTTGCTGATGATGCCCGATGGCCCGCCGGCGGCCACGATGCCCCAGATCGAGACCAGGACGATGACCGAGAATGCGATGACGCCCTGCTGGAAGTCGGCCATGACCACGCCCCAGTAGCCGGCCGCCAGCACATAGACCGCGCATAGCGAGGAGAAGAGCACCAGCCCTCTCCATTCCGGCCAGCCGAACAGGTATTCACAGAGCTTGCCCATGGCGATGCCCACCCAGCCCAGGATGAACATGTTCATGAAGACCTGCCAGCCGGCGATCCAGCCGCGCAGGAGCTCGGCCCCCAGCCCGGAGAAGCGCAGGGTCTGCCACTCGGCCTGGGTGTAGGCCAGGGAGCGGCGGAAGATGCGGGTGGAAGCGAAGGCCGAGATGGCGCACCAGGCGGAAAAAAACGTGTACCAGATCCCCCTGAGGCCGTACTGGTAGATGACACCGCTGATCCACATGGGGGTGTCGGTGGCCGAGTGGGTGGCATACACGGAGGCGGCAGGCAGCCACCAGGGCAAGCCGCGGCCCGCCAGAAAAAAATCCGACAGGGAGCGCCGGCCCAGGCGGTAGAACAGCACGCCGCAGACCACCATGAAGGCGATGAATACCACCAGCCAGAACCAGTCCAGGAAGCTGAATTCCACCATGTCGTCAGTAGGGCTCTATCCGGGCAGCGCAGGATAGACCTCCGCTATTCTGCTCAAGACGGGGAGTCTTTGTCAAATCTAATCGAAGAAGTATTTGATGCCCAGCGTAAAAGAGAACGCGTTGAGCCAGATCTTTTCCTGGTCATCCGGTTCAGGGTGGCTGCCCTTTTCCTGCACCCAGGTCGGGACCGGAGCGAATTTCAGGCCCAGGTGCACGGATGTGTTGCGGCCGATGCATCAAGAATCAGAAATCTTACCCTCTTAACAGGGGAGCCACAGATAGAACATATTTGTCATTTCAGCGGACCACGATCTCGTCAACAAACACCCAGGCCTTCCGGCCGGCCCCAGGGTGCCGGTCGGGGCAGACTCCCAGGTTCCTGCCGATCACCCGGATGAAGCGGGCGGGCATATCGTCGAGCTCGATAGCAAAATCCCTGATGTGCACACCGTGTAGCTCCGGGGACACATCACTCGCGACCGCCCCAGCCCTCCGGAAGTTGGCCTCATCCTGCGCCACCCAGAACTCCACCTCCTCGGGGAAAAAGATCCAGGAATCAGCATCCTGGAGGAAGCCGACAGACGCGCTTTGCAGGTTCTGTGATCGCCCCAGGTCTACCACTACATCCAGGTCCACGCCGAGATAACCCTGCCAGGCATCCGAGCGGAAGTCTCTGTCTCCCCTGTTGCCGTCGAGCAGGGCCCGGTCCCCGCCGCCGGTGTAATGGGGGCTGTAGGTCGTGTTGAAGCGGAGGCTCCAATCTTGGGATTCCTGGGAAAGGCCGGCGGTCTGGACAGGCAGGAGCAGGAAAGCCAGAATCAGGGCCAGAAGTAAACCCGGTTTTCTCATATCCTGAGCTCTGTAGGACAGGTCCTCGGCTGACAAGTCCGGCTTGATGCCTGCCCCAGGCAAATGTGGTGTATCCCCTCGGGTGGAGGGAACGTCACTGCCGTGCAGTGCATATACTTCGGACCACCTCGGGGAGGGGGCAGATCTTCCGCGCTTGGTAATCGAAACAGACCATGCCGGTCTCGACCAAGGCGATAGGGGAGCCGTCCGACGGACGGGTAATGCGGTAGAAGATACGGAAGCCCGAATAACTTGCCTCTCCGGCAGCCGCCTCGAAGCACAGTACGTCTCCGGCAAAGGCCTCGCCTTGGAAGACTAGGGCCGCGTCCCCCATGGTCAGCGACACACCTCCGCAGTCCAGCTCGGAAAATCCCTGTTCGGCCAGAAAGGCCACCCGGGCCTCATGCACAAGCGAAAGCAGGCGATCATTCCCCAGGTGCCCGCCATAATTCAGGTCTGTCACGCGTACACGCAGCTCGATGGAGAATGAGTAGGTGTCCAGGGGTTTCAGTTTGATCCGAGCCAAAAGGCCCTCCCTATCTTAGGTCTTCCCTTTTCATTCATGATCCCTCTCTATTGATCATTTCCCAGCTTGGCCCCTGGGGCGTGTCCGTGATGTCCACGCCGGCCGCCTGCAGCACGTCCCTTACGGCGTCGGCCTGATCCCAGTGCCCCTCCCGCCGCAGATCCTCCCGCCGGGCCAGCAGAGCCTCGACTAACGGGGCCACCTTCGGAGCCGCATCCTCGGGCTCCGGCTTCTCAGGCTGCCCCAGATACACGATAAACTCGCGCAGGATCTCGCGGGCCTGTGAGATATCCTCCGGGTTCTCTCTGGCCTGCTGGGCCTCCCAGATCAGGCGGTCGAGCTCCAGCAGGGCATGGCTCCCGGCAGCGCTGTCGTGACGCTCCAGAACCTCCTGGAAATCCGCTTCCAGGATATGGATCCTGTCCCAGAACGAATCGGCAGGCTCGGGTGCAGCCTTCGGCTCAGACGGAGCCTCCCTGTCAATCCCAGGTGGACCGGCGGCGGCCTTCCTTGATCCTTCAGTCAAGGGCTTCCCAGATTCTTCGGACAGGAACTTCCTCAGCACGTCCAAAGGAAAACGGTCTCCCTTGGCGAAGCTGGCCTCCCTGCCGGCACGGCGCAGGGTCACGCGGCCGATCCCTGCCACCCTGGCCTCATCGGTAGCCAGGTCGATCAAGCAGGCCGTGTGCTCGTCCAGGCCGAGCACGCCCAGGCCCTCCGGCAGCATGTCCTCCAGCCTACGGAAGCGGGACTCCCCCATGTAGCAGAATCGCGTGTCGTGCGTTCCGCCCTCTGCATTGTTCCAGTGGGGGATGACGACCAGGTCGAGGCCGAAGCGGCCCAGGATATCGAGCCCCTTTTCCCAGTAGAGATCCGCACCCACCTTGTAGATCTCATACACGGGCAGCGTGAAGCGGCCCACGGTGAGCGCCGCCGCACTGGCCGCAACCAGGCAGCCTCCGGATCGGATCCGCTCCTGCAGGATTTCGGGGACGGGGGTCTCTCGCCACTGCTGCACGGCATAGGTCGGGCTCCCCGGGCCCACAAGGACATAGCCGGCCCCACGTAGGGCCCGGTACGCCTCCTCGGCCTCCGGAGGCGGGACGTCGTTTGACTTGAGCGAAGCGGTCCGCATGTCCGCTCCCACCCGTTTCCGGAAATAGTCAGCGGCGCGCTCGGATAGCTGATCCACATTCAGCTGGAATCCGGCCGGTGTGTCCAGGAACACGGCCTGGGGCGCGACCACGAGCCCGGACAGCAGGCTCTTGTGGACCTCGACCATGGTGGATGTGAGCTCCCCCGATCCCATGAGCGCGATGATGCCTTTAGCTTCCATGGTTCCACACGCCTTTCTGTCGAATTGTGTTCTGCATCAGGGCATCCGATCCATTTCGCTGTTCCCTTGGTGTATGATACCTGTCCGCTCTCTTTGATACAAGCAAAGGAGCCTTAGATTCCTTGGGGATGGCTGAGGAAGTCGTTTGCCTGACTTCGCCTGGGCACGGGAACTAGGATCCTGCCATATTCAGCACAGGCTTGAAAATCATTTCGCCGCCCTCTATCATTGAGGAAGGTGCACCGTGAAAACGAAGCCAATCCATGCTATCCTGCTGATCTCTCTGATGGCCTGCCTGTCTACCTGGATCTGTGCGGCTCAACATCCGGCATCATCCGGGCTGCTGGTCTCCCCGAAGTCGATCACGCCTGGAGAGGCGGTTCGAGTCTTGGCCGTGGCAGAGGTGCCACTTCTGGATGCGGAGATCGTGGTGACAGGCCTCAACGGCCGGCTCAGCCCGGTGAATGGTAGGAGCGGAGGCGGCCCCCCATTCTGGCGGGAGGAGCGCTTCCGGACCGAAGGCCCGGGAACTTACCTGATCACAGTGCGGGCAGGGGAGAGAACGCTCGCGAAGGCCGAATTCACCACCTCAGCACAAAAGGTCGACCGGCCGGTGAGCCGTGTGATCTGGGAGATCGAGTCCTCCTGGACAGGGATTGCGGAAGCACTCTATTCCGCCTGGCTCGAGCGCCTGTTCCTGGGCGCGGAGGAGGGGGATACCTGGAAAAATCTGCACGACGTGATCCGTGACCCCGAAAACAATGTCCTGCACAACCACCTGGGAAGGGATGAGGAAAAAAGCCTGATCCTGGAACCGGACTGCGCCGACAATCCGTTCGTACTCCGGGCCTATTTCGCCTGGAAGCTGGGGCTTCCCCATGCCCATTTCCGGTGTGACCGGGGCACGGCCGAGCGTGCGCCTCTTTCCGGGGAGTGGATCACGAACCAAGCCCAACGACAAGAGGGGCGGGGTGGCATACGGGCCTTCCAGGGCTTTGTGCGTACCATACTGAACGATGTCCACTCGGGGAGCGGCCGGACCGCTTTGGATGACAGCCGCACAGACCTGTATCCGGTGGCCCTCGAGAGGGAGTACCTGCGCCCCGGAGTGGTCTTCGCCGATCCCTACGGACACACCCTGACCCTGGTGCGCTGGGTTCCCCAGACAGACAGCTCAGCGGGAACACTGCTGGCTGTGGACGCCCAGCCGGACGGGACCATCGCGGTCAAGAGGTTCTGGCAGGGGAATTTCTTCTTTGTCACCGAGGGCATCCCCGGGGGTCCGGGCTTCAAGGCCTTCCGCCCCTTGGCTTTGGAAGACGGCACGCTGCACTTGCTCGACAACGCCGCCATCGCGGAACATCCGGGCTACGGCGACTTTTCCCTCGAGCAGCAGGACTTGTCTCCCCGCGCCTTCTACGACCGCATGGACCGGCTTATCAATCCCGATCCCCTGGATCCCGAGACCGCCTTCCGCGAGCTGCACCGGGCCGTGTTCGACCGGCTCGAAGCCCGGGCCCTGGCGGTCCGCAACGGCGAAGCCTACATGAAACAGGAGGCGTATGCGATAGTGCCCATGCCTTCTGGGGCCGGAATCTTCCAGACGGTCGGGCCCTGGGAGGATTATTCAACGCCGGCCCGCGACATGCGAATGCTCATCTCCTTCGACGTGCTGCTCGATTTCCCGGATAAGGTATCCAGAAATCCGGATGCATTCCGGATCCCTGCAGGAAAAACTGCGGAACAGATCCGGACGGGGCTCGAGTCCCTGCACCGGAGGTGGGTCGAGGAATATCGCATCAGTTACGCCAGCTCAGGCGGAGGGGAGAGGGTCCTGTCGATGGCGGATGTGATCGGCCGGCTGGAGGCCCTGGAGATGGGATACAATCCCAATGACTGCATCGAGATCCGTTGGGGGGCGCCGGAGGGAAGCTCAGGGCTCGCTGCATGCGGCCGCCGGGCCCCAGAAGACCAGCGCGCAAAGATGCGGCGTTACCGCCGCTGGTTTCGAGACCGCGTCATCCCCATCCGTTAAGGATCCGGCCTTCGATCAGAGGAAGCCCGGATTCCTCCCGAATCCTAAAATATCTCAAAGTCGGTCGTGATCTTGGCCACGCCACGGACGGTAGCCGCCACCGAGCAGTATCGTTCCTCTGCCAGGCTGACGGCCTGGGCCACGGCTTTTTCGGTCAGCTTATCACCGGAGAGGCGATAGTGGATGTGGATCTTGCGATAGGCCCAGGGAGGCTCCTCGTCCTGTTCTCCGGTAACGGAGATCTCCAGAGACCGAAGCGGCATGCGCTTCTTTAGCAGGATTTCGACGACATCGACGGAGGAACATGCCCCCAGTGCGATGAGCAGGGCTTGGGAGGGGCGGATCCCCCCAAACTCGTCATCCCCGGTCAACACAATGGACTGGCCATGTGAATCCGTCCCTACGAACTGTGTTCCCTGCACCCAGCGTATTGTCGAAGTGAGCACTCAGGGACCCTCCTATATCAGTCTTTCAATCTGTCCACGAAACCAGAGAGGACGGTGAATGCATCCATCAGATCCCCGCGCTCGGTCTCATTCAGCTTGGAGAGTTTTTTCTCAAGATGGGTTTCTGCATTCTGTATGAGCCTGCGAGTGATCGCAGCCCCTTCGCGTGTCGGCCGCAGCAGTATCTTACGGCGGTCTTCGGGATCCCGCTCCCTCTTCACGAACCCCATGGCGATCAGCTTGTCGGCCACGGCCGTGAACGAGCCCTTTTCCAGCCCGGACATTTGGCTGATCTGGGTCATCGTCACGCCCGGCAGCCTGTCGATCACGATCAGCACCTTGCGCTGGGTCCGGTTGACCGGCACATCCAGCTCGAGGATGTCGATGTCATGGAAGAGTGCGTGCATCAGAGACGGGATCACACTTATCAGATCTATGAGTCTGTCGGTATTCATTTTTCAAATCCATGGCCGGATCATTGACCGGCCGATCCCATTATGCTACACTTTTGGTTAGAAATCAAATTATTTGATTCCGAACGGTAAGGATTCTAATGATCGCCTGGGAGAGAAAGGGCAGGAACCCGTAAACAAATCCTAACGTATATGGTATTATACCAAGCTTATAGGATGAGTAATGAAGGAAGGATGGAGATAGAGACACTGCATCTCGAGACACACGAATAAATTCTTCCAGCCCTTTTGTTCAAAAGGGAATCCGGCAACCTAAGCTAGAGGGAGTCCAATGTTGAAGAGTAACAAAAGACAGAGACCTGAAAAGAAGCGGCCGCTGTGGGAATGGGGCGCATGGGCCCTGCTCCTGTGCCTGCTGGTCCCACAACCGGCCTCAGCGCAGGAGCCCGCGTCCTTCAGCCTGAAGGAGGCTCGCGATTACGCCCTGGAATACAACTACGATGCGCAGAAATCGGAGCTGGACGTGCTGGCCGCCCGAAAAAAGATCCGGGAAACCATAGGCCTCGGCCTGCCGCAGGTCGGTACCACGCTCGGCTACACCAACAACGTGGAGCTGCCCACCTTGCTCATCCCGGACTTCTTCGGGGATCCCACCGAATTCATCGAGATCCAGTTCGGCACGCAGCACAACGCCAACGTCGGGCTGCAGGTCCAGCAGCTCGTGTTCAACGGCAGTTATCTGGTGGGCCTGCAGACCTCGCGCATCTTCGAGAAGCTGGCCACCGTGGGCCTGGAACGGACGCGCCTGGATGTCGTTGAGACCGTAACTCAGACCTATTACCTGATCCTGGTCTCCCGGGAGAGTCAGGCGATCATACTGGGCAACATCGAGAACCTGGAGAAAACCCTTTACGAGATCCGGGAGTTTTACAAGGAAGGATTTGTGGAGGAGACCGATGCTGACGTCATCCAGATCTCGGTCACAGCCCTCAAAAACAGCCTCCAGAACCTGGAAAAGCAGACGGAGACGGCCTTCCAGCTGCTCAAGTTCCAGATGGGGATCGACCTCGGCCAAGAGATCCGGCTCACGGATGGGCTGGAGGACATCATCACGGCCCAGGACATCGAAGAGTCCCTCGCGAAAGGCTTCTATATTGAGAATAATGTTGACTACCGACTGATCCAGACACAGGAGCAGCTGGCGGAGATGAACCTCAAGAACGAGAGGGCCCAGTACTGGCCCTCGATCGGCGCCTTCTACTCGCTGGGTTGGCAGGCCCAGCGCAACAGGTTCAACTTCTTCAACTTCGACCACCGTTGGTACCGCTCCCAGGCTATCGGCCTCAGCCTCAACATCCCACTCTGGAAAAGCGGCTCTCAGAAGGCACGGGTGCAGCAGGCCTCGATCGCCCTGGCCCAGGCACGGAAAACGGTCCACCAGGTCTCCCAGGGACTGCTCCTGGAAGAGGCCCAAGCCAAGAACGACCTGTCCTCGGCCTTCGAGAACTACACCAATCTGCGCGACAACATGGAGCTCGCCCAGAAGGTCTATAACAAGACCCTGATCAAATATCAGGAGGGGCTGGCCACCAGCACCGACCTCACCCAGGCCAACGACCGCTTCCTGGGCACACAGTCCAGCTACATCCAGGCGATGGCCGCGCTGCTGAACGCCAAAAACAAGCTGGACCGGCTCCACAGCGGATATGAAATCATCATTTCGGAAGGATAAGACCATGAATAGAACCAAGATATTGATCCCGGTATTGATCGTAATGTTAATCGCTTCTTGTGCGCCTCCGCGCGACAACCAGGCCCGGTTGGCCCGACTCGAGGCTCAGCGCGAGGCCTTAAAAGCCCAGATCGATCAGCTCAAGGCTGAGATCGCCCAGGAAGGCGGAGAGGCTCCCCAGGAAGTGCTGGCCTATGTGCGGGGCATCGAAGTCCAGCCCTCTTTTTTCCAGCATTTTATCCAGGCGCAAGGCACAGTGGAATCCGACAACAACATCCTGATCCCGGCCCAGAGCAACGGCGTGGTCAAGAAGATCCACGTCCAGCAGGGAGACGATGTGCGCCAGGGCCAGCTGCTGGCGGAGCTGGACGGAGCCATCATGGAGAGCGGCATCGCAGAGCTGGAACACGGCCTGGAGCTGGCCACCACCATCTATGAGCGCCAGGACCGGCTGTGGAAAAAGAACATCGGGAGTGAGCTCGAATACCTCACAGCCAAGAACAACAAGGAAGGCCTGGAGAGGAAGCTCGAGACCCTCCAGGAGCAGTACAAGCTGACCAAGGTCCGCGCGCCCATAAGCGGCACGGTCGACGACGTGTTGATCAAGGAAGGGGAGATGGCGGCGGCCGGATTCGGGACCATCCGCATCGTGCAGCTGTCCAGGCTCAAGCTTAAGGCCTACCTCTCCGAGAACTACATCTCCCGCGTCAAGAGGGGAGACACGGTCCGGGTCCGCATCCCGGTGGCGGCCCGCGAGATGGATCTGACGATCGGTTCCGTCTCCCAGGTGATCGACCCCAACAACCGCACCTTCCAGATCGAGATCCGCATCCCGGCCCGCGAGAAGGGACTGATGCCCAACATGCTGGCCGTGATCACCATCAACGACTACTCGAATCCCGAGGCCCTCACGGTCCCTCAGAACGTGGTCCAGGAGACCGGTTCCGAATCGTTCCTGTTCGTGGCGGAAGAGCGGGACGGCAAATGGATCGCCCAACGGCGCACCGTTGTCTCCGGTGAGAACTACGGCGAACAGCTCGAGATCAATGACGGGCTGAGCGCCGGGGAATTCGTCGTGACCTTCGGATTCCAGAACCTGGCAGACGGCCAGCCCGTCTCCATCAACCGGGAAGAGTAATCCCTCCTCCATAGAAGGAAAAGTCAAAAAAGAAGGACGCCATGAAGTTTAAAGAGTTCAAACCCACCAACCTGGCGATCTCCAACCGGACCACGGTCTACATATTCACCATGATCCTGGTCATCTTCGGCATCATGCAGTACAACGCAACGCCCAAGGAGCTCTTCCCCGAGATCGTATTCCCCTATTTCATGGTCGGGACCATCCACCCGGGCACGGCGCCCGCGGATGTGGAGAGCCTGATCACCCAGCCCATCGAGAAGCAGCTCAAGGGGATCAACGGGGTCAAGCAGATCGCCAGCAATTCCATCCAGGACTATTCCTCGATCTTCATCGAGTTCGAGCTGTCGGCGGACGAGATGCAGGCCTACCTGGATGTGCGGCAGGCCGTGGACGACGCCCGCTCGGATCTCCCCTCGGACCTGTTCCAGGACCCGCAGGTCACCCGCATCGACCTGTCCGAGATCCCCGTCCTCTTCATCAACCTTTCCGGTGATATCGGGCTGGTCAAGCTCAAGTCCCTGGCCAAGGAGCTGCAGGACGAGATCGAGGCCCTGGAAGAGATCACCCGGGCCGACATCGCCGGCGCCCTCGACCGCGAGATCCAGATCAACGTGGACCTCTACAAGATGCAGGCGGCCGGGCTGTCCTTCAACTCCATCCAGGGGGCGGTGGCCTCCGAGAACCTGACCATCTCCGCCGGCCAGATCGACACGGACGGCATGAAGCGGAATCTCCGCGTGGTCGGGGAGTTCAAGAGCGTGCAGCAGGTGGCCGACCTGCTGCTCCAGGAAGGCATCTACCTGAGGGACATCGCCGAGGTCAAGGACGGCTACAAGGAGCGGGAGAGCTATGCCCGTCTGAACAGCGGGGACGTCGTGACCCTCAGCGTCATCAAGAAGAGCGGCAAGAACCTGATCATGGCCGTGGAGAAGATCCGGGACATCATCCAGGAATTTAAAAGGACCTCTCCCAACAACCTCCTCGTCACTCTGACCGGAGATTCCAGCACCCAGACACGCAACTCCGTCAACGACCTCTTCAATACCGTGATCCTGGGCTTCTTCGTGGTGGTGTTCGTGCTCATGTTCTTCATGGGAGAAACAAATGCCCTGTTCGTGGGCGTCTCCATACCCCTCTCCATGGTGATCGCCTTCATCCTGATCCCGATCGTGGGATTCACCATGAACATGGTGGTGCTCATGTCCTTCATCATGGTGCTGGGAATCGTGGTGGACAACTCCATCGTCATCGTGGAAAACGTGTACCGACATTTCACCAAAACCCCCGGCCTCTCCATCGAGGATGCCACCAAGCGCGGCGTGGGCGAGGTGGCCCTGGCGGTCTTCACCGGGACACTCACTACGATCGCGCCCTTTCTCCCGCTGATCTTCGTCCCGGGTATCCCGGGCAAGTTCATGTCCTTCCTGCCCATCACCATCATCATCACGCTGACGGCCTCCATCCTGGTGGCCTACACCATGAACCCGGTATTCGCGGTCTCCTTCATGAAGCGGCCGGAACCGGAGGAGACTAAGAAGCTGTTCCGCCTCCCCTCAAAAAAAGCTGCGATCTTCAGCCTGATCGCCTTGGTATTGATCGTGCTCTTTTATGCCGCGGGCAATCCCCTCCTCGCCAACCTGCTGGCCTTCGGTTTGATCCTCTACTACATCTCCAAATACGTCCTGCACTTCCTGGTGGACAAGTTCCAGTGCTGCGTGCTCCCCAAGTTCATCAGCGCCTACCGCAGGACCCTGGCCTTTTCCCTCAAGGGGAGGCGGCCCTATGTGGTGGTCACATCCATCATCCTCCTGCTATTCTTCACGTTCTTTCTCATGGGGATCAAGCCCCCTCGGGTCGTGTTCTTCCCCAGCGGGGATCCCAACTCACTCATGGTCTACATCACGCTGCCCGAAGGCACGCACATCGATGTTACGAACGAGGTCTGCAAGCAGGTTGAATCGAAGGTGTTCGATGTGCTGGGGCGGGACAATCCGGACGTGGAGTCGGTGGTCTCCAATGTGGCACAGAACGCCGGCGCGGACATGTTCGAGCGGTTCGCCCAGGACAAGCTGGCCAAGGTCACGATCACGTTCGTGGAGTATAAATTCCGGACCGGGCCGCGCACCCGGACCTACATGGATAAGCTGAGATCTGAAGTCAAGGGCATTCCGGGGGCTCAGATCCGCATCGACAGGGAGGCCATGGGAGTGCCGACCGGCATGCCCATCAACATCGAAGTCTCTGGGGATGATCTGGATCAGCTGGTCGCCGTGTCCGAAGGCTTCGTGGAATTCCTGGAGTCGCTGAACATCCGCGGCATCGAGAAGCTCAAGGCCAGCATGGTGGTCAACAAGCCCGAGCTGGTGCTCGAGCTCGACCGCGAAAAGGCCAACCAGCTGGGGATGAGCACGGCCCAGATCGGCATGGCCCTGCGCACCGCCATCTATGGCATGGAGATCTCGGAGTTCAAAGAGGGCGACGAGGAATACCCCATCCAGCTGCGCCTGGCCAGGAAATACCGCGAAGACCTCAGCGTCCTGCTCAGCCAGGAGATCACCGTACCCTCCCGGCAGCCCAATTCCCCTCCCAACAAGATCCCGCTCTCGGCCGTGGCCGATGTCCGGTACGAGACCAGCTACGGCGGAGTCCAGCGCATCGACAACCAGCGAGTCATCACCATCACGTCCAACGTCCTCTCCGGCTACAACGCCAACGAGATCGTAGCGCGCATCGGCCAGGCCATGCCCAAGTTCCCGCTGCCCGAGGGATACTCCATCCAGTTTACAGGGGAACAGGACATGCAGGCAGAGACGGGCCAATTCATGGTGACGGCCGTATTCATCGCCCTGGCCCTGATCTTCGTCATCCTGGTGGCGCAGTTCAATTCCATGGCCAAGCCGCTCATCATCATCTCCCAGTTCTTCTTCTCCTTCATCGGAGTGCTGCTGGGATTCGTGGTGTTCGAGATCGACATATCGATCATGATGACTGGATTTGGGATAATCGCAGTGGCGGGCGTGGTGGTCAAGAACGGCATCATCATCGTCGATTACATCGACAACCGCATCGCCTCGGGGATGGACAAGATGGAGGCCGTGATCGAGGCGGGGGCCACGCGTCTGACTCCGGTCATGCTCACGGCCATGTCCACGATCCTGGGCCTCGTGCCCCTGGCCATCGGGCTGAACATCAACTTCGGAACCCTGTTCTCGCGGCTCGATCCGCAGATCTACATGGGGGGGGACAACCAGGCGTTCTGGAACCCGCTGGCCATGACCATCATCTTCGGCCTGTCTTTTGCCACCATCCTGACTCTGGTGGTCGTGCCGGCCATGTACACGATAATCTTCGTCCGCAGGAAAAAGAAATAGACGGAAGATATCAACCGGACGGAGAGGCCGCAGCAGGCGGCGTCGAGCGTGACGAGATACACGTCAGTCCAGCTCGATCTTCTGCTGGAAATCGATGGTGATGCGAGCCTGCTTCTGGGCCCCCAGAAGCTTGATCGCCGAGATGAAGGTCTTGTTCCGCTTCTTCCACATCCGGTTCAGGCCGCGGGCATAACGCGCGATCGCAACCTCAAACCAGCGGAAGCGCAGCGCCTTCCTGAGCGACTGGATCCAGGAATAGAACCTCCTGTGGCTGAGCATCTGTGCCTTCTGCAGGGCTTGGAGCGAGAGGAGTTTAGGCTTGAACACCACATGATGGGCATCGAACAGGCCCCAGTCCTTGAACAACAGGCGCTTTTCCGAGATGACCTTGTTGTAGAACTCGGAGCCAGGCAGGGGCGTCAAGATCAGGAACTGGGTCGAGGACAGGCGGGCGCGCTTGGCGAACCGGACCGTCTTCCGGACCGTTTTCCAGTCATCCTCATCGAATCCGTAGACGAACATCCCGTGTATAGGGATGTGGTGGCGGCGGAACACCTCGAGCGCCTCCTCCATCTGCGCGGGAGTCTGGCATTTTTTCATGTTTTCCAGGCTGCTGGGATTAACCGACTCCAAGCCGATGTACAACGTGCTGCATCCGGTCTGCCGCATCAGGCGGACCAGGTCTTCATGGCGGGCGATATCGGCCCGCACCTGAGTGGACCAGGTGAAGGAAAAATTTTCCTTCTGCATGGCCAACAGCAGCGTCTTCATGCGCTTCGGGTTGGCGGCGAAGTTGTCGTCATAGAAGAATATGTGGTTCTTGGGGTGATCGTACTGCCTCAGCTCCTCGATGACGTTCTCGGGAGACCGGAACCGGTACCCCTTGCCGAACATGCCGGTGACGGAACAGAACGCGCAGTTAAAGGGACAGCCGCGCGAGGTCTGCACAGGGATGGTCTGGTGCCCCAATATGCCCTTCCCGGCCGCCAACAGGGCAGACAGATCGGGGTAGGGGATCCGGTCCAGGTCCTCCACCATCGCACACATGGGATTGTGATGTGTTTCCCCGTCCAGGATGTAGGACAGGTTGGGGACTTGAGAATAATCGCGATCGCCCTCCCAAGCGTCGATGAGGTGCATCAGGGCCCGCTCCCCCTCCCCGCGGACCACGAAATCGGCATGCTGCAGGGCCTCATCGGCCAGGAAGGTGACATGAGGACCGCCCAGGATGACCGGGATCCCTTCGCCCCTGATCCGGTCCGCGATAAGGTAGGCCCGCGGGGCCGTGGAGGTGATGGTGGAGATCCCCACCAGGTCTGCCTCGGAAAGGCTCTTGAAATCGATGCGTTGGATCTCTTCGAAGACCCAGTCCACCTCCCAGCCGCGATCCCGCATCAGGGCGCCGAGGATGAGGAGCCCCAAGCGGGGCAGCTTGAACCGGGAATAGATATGGAGACCCGGGGCCTTGGGTTCTATGAGGACTATCTTAGGCATCCTGCTTCGCTCCTTCCTGTTTTATCAATCCTTTGCCCCGGCGTTTTTTCACCTGGGTCTTGAGGCTGGAAATCTCCCGCTTTTTTTTCTTGAGCAGGTTTTCCCAACGTTCCATCCCGGCCTTGAAAAGAGCCATCTTTTCTTCGAAATGTTTGATATTATCGGTCATGCTCTCCAGCCTGAGGGCCGCCTCGGCCGTAGAAAAGGCGGAGAGGTTCTGGTCTATCGTCAGGAAATCTCGGAACAGATCCGAGATGGCCTTGATCTCCTCCAGGGAATACCCGAAGAGCTGGAGGTCCTTGATCAGCTGGCAAAGATAGACATAGCTATCCGAATAGAGCCGGAATCCCCCCTCGCTCCTCATCTCCGGCTCGATGATGCCCTTGTCTTCCCAGTGCTTGACGGCACGGGGGCTGATGCCTACGCGGTCCGCCAGGTCCCCTACCGTCAGGAACTTGTTTAAACGCTCCGGTGGTTCCCTGCCATCATCGGCACGAGGGATCCCCACTTTTTTTATGATCTTCTGGATGTGTTCCGGTTCATAACCCAACGCCAGCAGCTTCTGGATGTGCAGGATCCGGTCCAGCGACTCCCGGGTGTAGAACCGCACTCTATCCTTGGTCTGGCCCACAGGCTTCAGCAGCTTCAATTGTTCCCAGTCCAGCAGTTCTTTTTCGGATATCCCGGCCCGCTCCAGGACCTCTTCCCTTGTAAACATGATCTTTTTCATGGTGTTCCCTTACGCGCATGTTTGCTTCAATCTTGACAGCATGCGTATACCTTAAGGCCGCAGCGCTTCTCATGTCAAGCATTAATATTCGCCTTTCCTGGAATTTTCAGAATTCGGAGGGCACAACCTGTCGACATGAAGAAGACTGGCTCTTCATCCTGGAAGTGTCGATATTTTTTTGAATAATTCAGGAGGGCTATTCGCGGACGATGCGAAGGTGCTGCAGAGGAATCGACATGCTGTGGAGCTGGCCGTCCTCATCCGTAATCAGTTCGACCTGGGTGGCCCCCATCTCCATGATCAGGATGCAGGGCTGACCTTCCTTGGGGCTCAGGGTGAATGGCGTCTCGACCTGAGGGATGATGTAGGCGGAGAGTTCGAGGGCCTCCTCGAGGGAACAGCCGTATTTCTTGGTGATGGCCATGTAAGGGGAAAAAATCGGATTCGGGAGCAGGATCGCATCCCGCCGGATCTGGACCCTGCTGAACTGTTCCTGATCACCCGCCCGGATGGTGTTATGAGCCTCCCCATCCTGGATCTCGCTCTCGATGTTCTGAACCACGCCGCCCACTGAGCCCCTGAAGCGGAACGAAATGGGGATGAAGCTGGCATTCATGCGGATCACCAGCTCCTCGATGGACATCTGAATGGGTTTGGTGATGCGGCCCTCGATGCTCAGGACAATGCCGTCGGCGTCCCGGCGCCAGACAAACTCCTCATAGCCGACCTTTTCGTCCATGAAATAGATGGAAAAAGTGCCCCTCTCGTATTCTTCCTGTGGTGAAGAGCTCACGGGTACCGCCGACAGGAATAGGCCGGCGAGTGTGAAAAGGGCAAGGAATCGTCGCATGGATCCCGATTCGGGCAGGACGCTCTCGTCTACTCGACTATAACGGCCGTGCCATAGGCCAGGATCTCGGACGCACTCTGCATGATCATGGAGGTCGTAAATCTGACGCCGATGATGGCGTTGGCTCCCAGGCTTTCCGCCTCCTCGACCATGCGGTCGAGCGACTGCTCCCTGGACTCCGCCATCATCTTGGTGTAATCGGTGATCTCGCCACCCACGATGTTCTTCAGTGCGGCCGAGATATCCCGCCCCAAATGACGGGCCCGGATGGTATTGCCGCGCACCAGGCCCAGGTTCGTCTTTATGGTCTTCCCCGGGACTTCATTTATCGTGACGATCATCATTTCAGGACCTCCTTGTAGCGCTCTCGCTTATCCACGAACAGCCGCTCTCGGCCGAAGCTAACCAGCAGAACCGCCACACCGGCCATCACGGCCAGGATCCCCACCTTCAGCAGCACGGGGATCTCCGGATCTTGGATGATGGCTTCCACCAGCAAGTAACCGCCTAAAAAGAGAAGAATCATAGCACCGATGGATATAAAAATCCACCCAACTCCCCTCTCCATGCGGTTGTACACCGAGGTCCAGTAGACTTCCCAAGTCTCTTTTGGGGGTTTCTTGAACGCCATTTTTCCCATGACCTCCTCGAATTTTCGCGTTTCCTCAAAATCCTTGCGGCATTCGGGGCAGGTCCGGATATGCTCCTCCACCTGGTTTTTCTGGCCCTGGTCAAGCACATCCTCATGGTAGGACGCAACGAGTTTTTTGATATCTGCATGCTCCATGAGATTCTCCTAGCTGGTCTCTTCCGAATACCAATATTTTTTCAGGATCTCACGCAATTTCTTTTTTGCGTAAAAAAGAGACGACATGACCGTGCCTATGGGCTTCCCCGTCACCTCAGCGATCTCCTCGTAGGAATACTGCCGGAAGTAGCGGAGGATGATGACCTCCCGCTGTTCAAAGGGGAGCTCTTCGATGCCTTTCCACGCGATCTCCTTAAGCTCATGGTTGTCCTTGTCTTCTTTGAACAGCTGGACATCATCCAGGGGCACCTCGGCCATGCGCTTGCGTTTCTTGATGTGGTCCAGGCACAGGTTCTTGAGCAGCCGGTAGAACCAGGGAAAGAACCGCTTCTCGGGATCGAACTGTTTGATCTTTCGGAACGCCCGCACGAACGCATCCTGGGAAATGTCCAGGGCGTCCTGCTGGTTGTGGACAAATCCCAGGGCGATGTAGTAGGCGGTCTGCATATAACACTTGACGATCCCCTGGTAAGCCTGGCGGTCGCCCTGGCGGACTCGGATCAAGATCTCTTTTTCCGTCAGCTTAGTCTCCGCCATGGGTCTCACCCGCACTCCGGACAACACCTGGTCGGCGCATATTCCTGTCTGTTTGGCCATCTGTTTGTCTCTTCATGGGCATATACTGCGGGTATCTGCATTTTATTCATGATGAAGAGAATCTTTTCCTGAATGATATTCGGCGACAGCACGGGCAGAGCGCGTCTACTCTCCGGGCCCGGCGGACTCGGGAACGATCAGCTCGAGGCGGCCCGGGATAACCTGGGCCGTCAGCTCCTTGTGTTCCGTGTAGAACAGCTCCCCCTCCGTGTGGAAGGCGATGGGGACCTCGCAGGTCACGGTCACGGAAGCCGCCTGTGTGTAGTGCACGAGCGGATGCCCCAGGTGCCGTGCCTTCTGCACGAGCTGGAACAGATGCAGGCGTGTTCCGGGCCCGCACTCATCGATGAACATGACGTCCAGCTTTCCGTCGGTCATGTCGGCTTTGGGACAGGTGGGATAACCGCCCCCGGAGATCCGGTTGTTGCCCAGGTTCAGCATCATGGCCTTCCCTTCGATGACCTCGCCGCTGTCGGTCTCCACCCGGATGAAATCGCCCTTGTGTTTAAAAATTGCCTGGATGATGGACCAGAAGTAGAGCATCTGTCCCTTGAGTACTTTGTTGCTGAGATGGATCTCGCTCATCGTGATATCGAATCCGAATCCCACCAGACTCACCGCATAGCGCTCCCCGATCTTGATCACGTCGCGCTTTTCCGTATGGCCGCGCTTGAGGACCTCCACCGCCTGGGCTATGGAACGGGGGATGTTATTGCCCGTAGCAAAGTCGTTTCCCGTTCCCATGGGCAGGACGCCGAAGCGCGTTTCCGGGCGGTTGCTCAAGAGGGCATCGGCGATATTGCTGACGGTGCTGTCTCCTCCCGAGGCGACAATGGTGTCGAATCCGTCCTGGATGGCCTCTACGGCCATGTGATACTCATCCATGGGATTTTCGGTGATGGCGTAGATGAAATCGATCTCCGCCTCCTCCAGCGCCTTGATCTCCTTGGGGATGAGCGGGCGGTGGCGGTCCCGGTTGGAATGGGGGTTGCAGATCACGAAGGTGCGGCCGTTGCCGTCCGTCTTCTCAGGTTTTTTTGCAGGTTTCCAGATGAAAGGAATCTTCGCCTCCTTATCTATACTTCGGTGGATTGGGATCTGTCCCAGCCCCGCTGACGCACGACCTCGTAGAAAAAAATGGCCGCCGCCGCCGACACGTTCAGAGAAGAAACCGCTCCTCTGAGCGGCAGGGACAGGATGGCGTCACATTTGCTCTTGACCAGGGGGCGCAGCCCCCGGCCTTCGGACCCTAGTACCAGGGCCACGGGGACGGTGTAGTCGAATTCATACCAGGGACGGCGGGCGCCGCCCTCGGCGCCAACCAACCAGAAGCCGGACCGCTTGAGAGATTCCATGGTCCGGGCCAGGTTTGTGACCTGCGCCACGGGCAGGTGTTCCGCTGCCCCGGCCGATGCCTCATAGACGGCAGGCGTCAGCCCCACCGCCCGCCGGGTAGGGAGGATCACACCCTGTGCCCCCGCGCCCTCGGCAGACCGGATGATGGCCCCCAGGTTCTGGGGATCCTCCACGCCGTCCAGGAGCACCAGGAAGTTACGGTCCTCGCCCCCCAGCAGGGCCTCCACGCTGACAAAACCCTTGGGAGAGACCTGGGCCAGGAGCCCCTGATTCCTCGGCAGCATGCGGTCCAGCTGCTTCCGGTTGACGGCCTCCACGGGAACCCGCTTTTCCTTTGCCAGGGCAGCCAGTTCTCGGACCTTGGGATTGCCGCTGTTTTCGGCCACGAGCAGGCGGTCGATGCGTTCCGGGTCAGCCAGGATGATCTCCCGGACAGCATTGATGCGGCCGATCTTGGACATGGATGAAGGGTTCCTGCGTGTTCCGGTTTATATCATAGAGAAAACCGCATGAAAAGACCAGCATCCTGGCGGGTCCGTCGTGGACAATCCCGGTCAAATCCGATATGGTAAAACTTCTATGATGCGAAGATCCTTTCCTGCCGAGGAGGCGACGATATGGAATTCCTGATCAGCATCTGTGTCCTGTCTGCTTTCCTGCTGGTCGGCAAGGCCCTCCGGGCCAACATAAAAATACTGCAGAGGCTGTTCCTCCCTTCGTCCATCATCGCCGGATTCATCGCCCTGGCCATGGGTCCGTACGGTATCAACCTCATCCCGGAGTGGATCCTGGTCCACTGGAGGCCCCTGGCGGGGATCCTGATCAACGTGGTATTTGCGACGCTGTTCCTGGGCGTCGAGATCCCCGGCGTGAAAAAAATCTGGTCGACCGGCGGCTCTCAGCTCTGCTTCGGTGTCGTGGCGGGCATGGGACAGTATTTCATCGCCCTGCTGGTCACGGTGCTGGTGCTGATGCCGCTCTTCGGGGTCCACAAGCTCTTCGCCTGCATCGTCGAGATCGGCTTCTCCGGAGGGCACGGGACCGCCGCCGGCATGAAGTACGCCTTCGAAGGCTACGGATTCGCGGCCGGGGGAGACCTGTCTCTCATGTCCGCCACGGTCGGGGTCCTCTCGGCCGTTATCGTAGGCATGATCCTGATCAACATCGCCATCCGCCGGAACTACTGCGCATACCTGAGCGAAAAAAAGGGCATCCCCTCCTACAAGAAGAAGGGCCTCATCCCCAAGCCCCAGCGCTTCTCCATCGCCACCGCCACCGTGGCCTCCGAAGCCATCGAGCCCCTGACCTTTCATTTCGCCATCGTGGGCGTTGCCATCCTCCTGGGATGGGGCATGCTCTCAGGCTTCAAGGCCATCCACCCGGAGTTTGACAAGCTCCCCCTCTTCCCGCTGGCCATGATCGGCGGGCTGATCGTACAGAGGAGCTCCATGGTACTCAAGATCAACCAGTATTATGACAAGAATACCTTCGACCGCATCCTGGGATTCGCCCTGGATATCCTGGTCATCTCCGCCATCGCCAGCATCAACCTGGACGTGTTCGTGAGCTACCTGTGGCCTTTCGTCATCATCATGACCACGGGAGTGGGCTGGATGGTATTCTGTGCAGTGTTTCTGGCCCCGCGCATGTTCCCGCGCTTCTGGTTCGAGAGGGGGATCACGGAATTCGGGATGCAGACCGGGGTCACGGCCATCGGGCTGCTGCTGCTGCGCGTGGTCGATCCGCTCTACAAGACCGACACCGCCAGGGCCTTCGGCTTCAAGCAGATGATCTACGAACCGTTCCTGGGAGGCGGTTTCATCACGGCCTTCGCACCCATGCTGGTCAGCCGGCTGGGGGTTTGGCCCTCCATCGGGATCTCCTTCGCGATCATGGTGGTGTTCTTCCTGATCTCTCTGCTCAACCGCTGGGTGAACTTCAAGCCGGAGCTCGAGTTCAAGGGTGAAGTGCCGTAAAAAAGCGGCCCATCTCTCTTTCTCCCGGGCCGTTTTCCCCCAAGTATTATTTGTCCAGATAAGCCAAGACGGCCCCGATCCTCTCGGAACAGCTCTGCAGGGGAATGGGGAAGTCGAGCCCCGCACCGGATTCGACAATGGGGATGAACTTGTCCAGGTCCAGGCCGGAGCCCCTGGCCGTCAAGGCCACACGCAGGGGATGAAAAAGGTCGCGGCCCTTGCAGCCGGTCTCCTGCTTTATGGCCTTGGTCATCTCGGCAAAGGCAGCAAAATCCAGGCGGTCGATCCCGGCCAGCAGCCCGGCAAAGGACCTGATGACCCGGGCCCCGCATTCACTCTCGAGATCGGCCCACTCCTCTTCTCCCAGCTTCTCCAGGGAAAAGTCGAAGATCTGGGCGAAGCTGTCCTTGAGGTCGGCGAAGGTATCCACCCGCTCGCTCAGGGCCGCAACGGCCCCTTCCAGCCAGGACCAGTGCGCATCGGTCATCTCCAGGGGAAGATAGCCAGCTTCCTCCAGGTGCGGCCGGGCCCCCTCCGCCTGTGAGCGGCCGGAGAGGCGCTTGATGTGCTGGCGGTTCAGCCAGTGCAGCTTGCCGTAATCGAAGATCGCGGCCGAACGGCTGACTTTCCCCAGGTCGAAAAGCTCCACCAGCTCGTCCCGCCCCAAAACCTCTTGTCCCTCGGGCGGGGCCCATCCCAACAGCGCAAGGTAGTTGAACAGGGCCGGGGCCAGAACCCCGTCCTGTGCGAATTGGCTCACGGCCGTAGCTCCATGCCTCTTGCTCAGGCGTGCATTGTCCTCTCCCATCACCATGGAGAGGTGAGCGAACTGCGGGGCTGGATAATCGAACGCCTGGTAGGTGAGGAGCTGACGCACGGTATTCGCAAGGTGGTCTTCGCCCCGGATCACATGGGTGATGCACATGAGGACATCGTCAATCACCACGACATAGTTGTAGGCCGGCAGGCCGTTTGAGCGCACCAGGATCGGATCCCCCACCACGGCCAGATCGAAGGACATGTTCCCCCGGACCAGGTCGTCGAAGCGGAGCTCCCCTTCTCCCGGGGTCACAAGCCTCACCGAACCAGCCTCCCCGGATGCGATGCGCTCAAGTGCGGCCTCCCGGGAAATTGAGCGGCACCTGCCGCCGTAGACCGGGGTCCGGCCGGCGGCCAGAGCCGTCTGCCGATCACGGTCCAATTCCTCAGGCGTGCAGAAGCAGTAATATGCGTGACCGCCTTCCAGCAGCTTCTGCGTGTGCGAGGCATAGAGGTCCAGGCGGGCCGACTGTCGGTAGGGGCCGCAGGCCCCCCCCGCATCCGGCCCCTCGTCCCAGTCCAGCCCCAGCCAGCGAAGGTCTTCGATCAGCTTCTGCTCATACTCGGGGGCAGACCGCTCCGCATCGGTGTCTTCCACGCGCAGGATCAGGGTCCCTTGCCGCTGGCGTGCGAACAGCCAGTTGAAGAGTGCGGTCCTGGCATTGCCCACGTGAAGGAGCCCCGTGGGGCTGGGCGCGAACCGCACACGCACTTGGTCTTTGTCCATGCTCAATCTCCTGATGCCTTAGTATACCAGATAGCCCGTCATGCTTCACCTCCACTCCCCGGGCGGCCCACAAATCCCACTCCGGGGGAAACCTTTCCCGGGCCTGCGACGTCTATATATATGGAACGATGAGATAAATAGATGAGAAAAACCATGCGGCTCTTGCAGGAAAGAACGGACTCACTCAGAAAAACCTTTCGGGATTGGCTGACCATAGATGCTCTTGAGAGCGTTCTCCTCTCTTTCTTCAAGGGCGGATCGACCCTA
>CBESWG010000014.1:0-74426 GCA_965533275.1 uncultured bacterium | reverse complement strand
AAACTCGCTTAATCTGGCTTAATGGTGCTTAAAGGAAAACTTGGTTTTACAGGGGTAGGGGCTGGCGCTCCCGACGGGATTTGAACCCGTGTCGCCGCCTTGAAAGGGCGGTGTCCTAGACCAGGCTAGACGACAGGAGCGCGAGGTGTGGTGAGCCGTGCTGGACTCGAACCAGCGACACCCGGCTTAAAAGGCCGGTGCTCTCCCTCTGAGCTAACGGCCCCTCCAGAATGGGAAACTGTATTTATAAAGGATTTCGTGGCACGAGTCAATATCAAGTCAATCTTTCAAACTTGAGAATGATCCATCTCCCGCGATGCGGCATGTTCTGGGCTTCATCAGTGAGCACGTAGCGCCTGAGGAACACCCTGTAGTTGCTGGACGTCCCGTCCTTCATGTTGACCAGGATATCTACTTCCCGGAAAAAAACCTCTCCGACGAACTCACGGATCATGGGGTAGTCCCCACCCAGTGAGAAGTTGGCAACCTCATCTTCCTTGGACGCGGTTTCGCGCGCAGCATTGTATTCCTTGACCAGCGTGTCGTGAGCTTCTCTCTGTGTATCGTAGGCTTCCTGAAATTCATCGACCGTTTTCTGGGCCGTCGCCCGCGCCGTCCGGCTCCGGGCATTGTTGCGCTCGAACACGGCGTTGTCCAGCTCGTCCCGCGCGTACAGAGTGATGCCGATGGAATCATCCTGTTTCTTCTTGTACTCTTTTTCCTGCTCATCCAACGCCTTCAGTCCGAAGGGCTGGATGACCTCCTCGGACACAGTGATGATCTCCCAGGACGCGAAATCAAACGTCGCCGGTGAGATCGCCATGGTCCGCACAGTCGTGTTGTCACTAAGGGACAGGGCATTGAAATATCTATCTAAGAGCCCTTGTTCAGGATTGGATGAACAGCTGGAAACCACCGCGATCAAAAGGATAACCCCAAAAATGGAAAGAACCTTCCTGCTCATTCTTCCTCCTTATTGCTTTGAGTTGTTGTACAGATGTATCAATTTTACTTCGTTTATTTTTCAAATTGCAAGCTTTATTAGGCGTGATTCACGAAAAAATCCCATAATTCTTCCGCCTGCGAAAACCTATTTTTAGATTTTCCGACCATTTCCATTTTTTTTATTGACAAGGCCTGACATCATCAATAGAATTTAATGTCTTCTGGGGAACCAGGAGTATCATTGATGCAGGATATCTTATTTATAATGTGGCCGGCTTCCGGCTTTTTGGTGTATTAATCCGGTGTGTTGTCTCACGTTTTGTGAGCACCTAAACTATGTCATTATCGTACGTATTATCTGCAGGTCCGAACACCCTCTCTATGCACCAATCTCACCATAAGTCTTTTTAATTAAAGGAGGATTCATGGAAATCCACAGAAAGGTCAAATTCGAAAACGAGTTGGACAAGAACTTTCTGAGCGAGATCAAGGAAAAGTCCTACTGCGAGGAGATCGACCGCTGTATTCAATGCGGCACCTGCTCCAGCTCCTGCCCCATGGCGGAATACATGGACTACTCACCGCGTAAGATCATCGCCATGGTGAAACACGGTTTCAAAGACGAGGTGATCAAGAGCTTCACGCCCTGGCTCTGCGCATCGTGCTACAGCTGTCAGGTCCGCTGCCCCTCACAGATCAAGATCACGGACGTCATGTACAGCCTGAAGCGGGAGGCCGTGGAGGCCAATGTTTATCCTTCCAAGCTGCCAGTCACAGCCCTGGCTCAGGAGATGCACAAGCTCATTGCCAGGAACGGCCGGAATTCCGAGCTGTGGGTGATGTTATTCATGTTTCTGCGGCTGAGGGATTTCATCTCGCCCTTGAAGATGACCGGCATGGGGATTGACTTAATGAAGACCGGCCGTCTCGCCTTGAAGATGGAAAAGATAAAAAACCGCAAACAACTGCATTCTCTGATTAAAGCCGTGACGGAGGAAGCCAAATGAAAGAATATGCCTACTACCCAGGCTGTTCGCTGAAGTCGGGCTCCAAGCACTACGAAGAGTCCCTGCTCCCGGTGTTCAAAGCTGCGGGAGTTCCTTACAAGGAACTGGACGACTGGAACTGCTGCGGCGCCACCGCCTATTTCTCGGTCGACGAGGCCATGGCCGAGGCCATCTGCGGCCGGAACCTTTCGATCGCAGAAAAGGATGGAGCGGACATCATCGCCCCCTGCGGCGGATGTTACCTCACCATGAAGAAATCCAACCACTTCCTGGGATCCGGCCATGACAGGGCCAAGAAGATCCTCGCAGCTCTCAAGAAAGTGGGCTGCGAGTACAAGGGCACAGTGGATGTGGTCCACCCGATCGAGGTATTCACCAAGGAGGTGGGTTTGGATGCCCTCAAGGCCAAAGTCACCAATCCGCTGAAGGGCCTCAAGGTCGCCTCCTACTACGGCTGCCAGGTCGTCCGGCCCTACACGGATTTCGATGATCCCGACTATCCCACGCTCATGGACGACCTCATGGAGGCCATGGGTGCCGAGGCGGTCGAATATACCGTCAAGGCCCGCTGCTGCGGAGGATCGATCGCAGGGGTTACGCCGGACGTGGGTCTGGCATTGAACTATCTCCTACTCAAGGAGGCGAAACGTCAGGGTGCGGACGTCATCGTCACCCTGTGTCCCCTCTGCCAGCTTAATTTGGAGATCAATCAGGACAAGATCGTCAAAAAATACAAGGAAGATGTCAAGCTGCCCATCCTCTATTTCTCCCAGCTGATGGGCCTGGGGCTGGGCGTTGCCAAAGAAGACCTGGGCTTCTCCCGCTCCATCATCCCGCTGGATGCCATGTGGTCGAAACTCGCAAACGGAGGAGCAAAATGAGCGATAACAACGGTCAAGCAAGAGTCGGAGTTTTTGTCTGTGACTGCGGCACCAACATCGCGGGCAAGGTCAATGTCCCGGAAGTCGTCGAGTTCGCCTCTAAGCTGGATGACGTCGTGGTTGCCAAGGAATACAAATTCATGTGCTCCGATCCGGGCCAGGAGCTGATCAAGGCGGCCATCCGCGAAAATGACCTGAGCCGTGTGGTTGTGGCTTCCTGTTCGCCCCTCATGCACGAACCCACGTTCCGGGGAGCGGTCTCGGAAGAAGGCATGAATCCCTTCTACTTCCAGATGTCCAACATCCGGGAGCACGTCTCCTGGGTCACGAAGGATCCGGAAAAAGCCACCAAGAAAGCCAAGGCCCTGGTTTCGGCGGCGGTGCGGCGGGTCGTGTTCCACGATCCCCTGACCAAGAAGGAGGTCCCGGTCAAACCCGAGGTCCTCATCGTGGGAGCGGGGATCGCCGGCATCCATGCCGCGTTGACTTATGCCAACTCCGGCAAAAAGGTCTATCTGGTCGAAAAGGAAGCCTCCATCGGCGGGCACATGTCCATCCTGGACAAGACCTTCCCTACCCTGGACTGCTCGGCCTGTATCCTGACCCCCAAGATGTCGGAGGTGGGCAAACACCCCAACATCGAGCTGCTGACCTGGAGCGAGGTGGAGGAAGTATCAGGATACGTGGGCGCCTTCAACGTCAAGGTCAAGAAGAAGGCCCGGTACGTGGACATCGAAAAATGTAACGGCTGCGGGGACTGCTGGTCCAACTGCCCGACCACCATCACGCCCTCTGAACGGATAATCCGGAAGGGGGACGTCATCATCAAGGAACTGGTGCCGGACAACTGAACATGACGCTCAGACAGATCCAAGAGATCCTGGACGCCGAGATCGTCTACTGTGACGACTGCCTCGATATGGAGATCACGGCGGCCGGAGGATCAGATCTCATGAGCGACGTACTCGCATTCGGTCAGCCTGGGATCCTGCTCATGACCGGGCTGAGCAACACACAGTCGGTCCGCACGGCAGACATCGTCGATGCCAAGGCGATCCTGTACGTGCGCGGAAAGAAACCTGACAAAGGAGGCCTTGAACTCGCACAAGAAAAGGGGATCCCCATCCTGTCTACCAAACATATGATGTTCACAGCGTGCGGCCTTTTGTTCCGGGCCGGTCTTCCTGGAGTCGGCAGACACCGGGATGCGTAGCCATGTTCTGCGACGATGGATTATCTCAACATTTTCAGATCCTGGGAGGGAACTTCGGCCGCGCCGGCCGGGTCTCGACCACCATCAAGGAGATACTGCAGGAGGTCGGGATCGATCCCGGCATCATCCGTCGGGCGGCCATCGCGTGCTATGAAGCGGAGATGAATGTCGTGATGTACGCAGAGAAGGCCGACCTCACGCTTAAGCTTACGCCAGATGAGATCAACATCCGCATCGAAGACCAGGGCCCGGGGATCGAGGACATCGATAAGGCCATGCAGGAAGGCTACTCGACCGCCACGGACAAGATGCGTGAGATGGGATTCGGAGCTGGAATGGGGCTGCCCAACATCAACCGGAACGCCGATAATTTCTGGATCGGCTCGATCAAAGGCAAGGGGACCCTGTTGATCATCACCTTCCTGCTCAAGGAGGCGGCCAAGGCATGAGCCCCTACCTGCATTTCCTCAAGATCGATCCGGACAAGTGTGACGGCCGCATGAAGTGCATGCGGGTCTGCCCGACCGAGGCGATCCGGGTTCGCAAGGGGAAGGCACTGATCATCGAGGAAAAATGCGTGGACTGCGGCGAGTGCATCACGGCCTGTCCCAACGGCGCGATCGTACCGCTCACCGATCCCTTCGGCGAACTGACTCGATTCCGCCACACGGTAGCGCTGCCTTCCCCGGGACTGCACGCTCAGTTCGGGACCGAGATCCTGCCCCAAAAGATCGTGGCCGGGCTCAAAAACCTGGGATTCGACGACGCCTTTGACCTGTCTCTCACCTGCGGCGAGGTCAGCTTCGCGATCCAGGAATACCTCCGCGACTACAAGGGCCCCAAGCCGGTGATCTCGAACGCCTGCCCCACGGTCGTGCGCCTGATCCAGGTCAAGTATCCGTCCTTGATCGACCAGATCCTCCCCATCGACACCCCCCGGGAGTTGGCGGCACGGGACCTCAAGAAGAGAAAGGCCAAGCGCCTCGGGCTCAAGGAAAAGGAGATCGGCACGTTTTATCTGACCCCCTGCCCGGCCAAGATGATCTCCATCCGCCAGCCGGCGGAGAAGGGACGCTCCTCTCTGGACGGCGCCATCTCGATCTCGGACATCTACGGCCCCCTGCTCTCCGCCCTGGAAAGCGTGGAGAAGGATGGCTATGAGAGGGACCTGAAGAACATCTGCATCCTGGGAATGGGCTGGGCAATGTCCGGAGGGATCTGCCGCACCCTGCGGATCAAGAACTCCCTGGCTGTTTCCGGTATCCAGGAGATCATCAAGGTGTTCGACGACATCGAAAAGGGGAAGCTCCGCAACATCGAATTCATCGAAGCCTATTCCTGCCATCAGGGCTGCGTTGGCGGCTCCCTGACCGTCGAGAACCTTTACATCTCGTTCAACAAGGTCCTCAAGCTGATCGAAACCCTGGAATACGAAAAGATCAAAGCCTGCCCGGACATCCGGGAGGTGCGGAAGAAATATAAAGAGGGCTATTACTTAATGAAGGGGAAACTGGAGCCCCGCCCGCTCAAGCCGCTCTCGGAAGACCTGAGCGAGGCCATACGCAGGCGGCGGGAAAAAGGGGACATCTACGAGAAGCTGCCCAAGATCGACTGCGGTGCCTGTGGCTCTCCCACCTGCATGGCCTTTGCCGAGGATGTCATCATGCGGGGTTCCGTGATCACGGACTGCATCTTCAACCTTCCCAAGAAATTCGAGAAACTCTCCCAGGAATTTTCCTCCATGCTGGAGAAATCCATAACCATGAGCGGAGTCCAGGCTCCGAAGAAGGAAGACGAGAGTCAAGAAGGGGAACCATGAAACTCAATGCCATCCAAGAACAACTGGGGCTGCGGCTCCTCACGGCCGACACAGGCCTGGAGGACTTTGTGAGCGGGGCCTATACGAGCGACCTGCTGAGCGATGTCATCGCCAACAGCAAAGAGGGCCAGCTCTGGATCACGCTGCAGACACATCAGAACGTCGTGGCCGTGGCCAAGCTCAAGGACCACGCGGGCATCATCATCGTCAACAACCGTGAGCCCGAGGAGGAGACGCTCCGCAAGGCTAACGAAGAGGGCGTGAGCATATTTCAGACTCCGGACAGCGCCTTCGCGATCTCAGGGAGGCTCTACCGGGCCTTGAATCCGGAGGGATAGGGATAAGCAATGCTGCAGAACTACCGGGCGGACCTGCACATACATACCTGTCTGTCGCCATGCACAGAGCTGGAGATGTCACCGCAGGCCATCGCCCGGCAGGCCAAGCAGAAGGAGATCGACATCCTGGGCATCTGCGACCATAACTCAGCCGAGAACGTGCCTGCCCTCATGCAGGCCGCGGACCAGTACGCCATCCGCGTGCTTCCGGGGATGGAGGTCACGTCTCAAGAGGAGGTCCACGTCCTGGCACTGTTCGATGACCTGGAACCGGCCCTGGCCCTCCAGGAGATCGTGTACACCAACCTGCCCGGTGAAAACGATGAGGATGCCTTCGGCATGCAGGTTGTTGTGAATGCCGAGGGCGAGGTGCTCCACTTCAATCCCAGGCTCCTCATCGGCGCCTCCACCCTGAGCATCGAAGAGGTCGTTGCGCACATCAAGGAGCTGGACGGGCTGGCGATCGCCTCTCATATCGATCGTGAAGGATTCAGCCTCATCGGCCAGCTGGGATTCGTCCCGGATCACCTGGAGCTGGATGCCCTGGAGATCTCTCCCCGCACTTCTTTAGCGGAGGCAGGGGAACGGTTCCAGCCTCGGCTGCCGCTCACGTGCGCCTCGGATGCCCACTACCTGGACGACATCGGCACCGGATACACAACTTTCTATATAGAGGACAAGACAGCCCGGGAGATCAGGAAGGCTCTCCGGGGTGAGGACGGGAGACGGATCTCCCACTGAGAAAGAGGACCATGCTAGATCTATCGCTGCACATACTGGACGTCGCGGAAAACTCTATCAAGGCCCAGGCGTCCAGGGTCGAGATCCGCGTCAGCGAAAATGCAGCTTCGGACCTCCTCTCGCTGGAGATCAACGACGACGGCAAGGGCATGGACGAGGAGACCGTGAAAAAAGCCCTGGACCCCTTTTTCTCTACCAAGGAAACACGGAGCATCGGCCTGGGGCTGCCCCTGCTGGCCGAGGCCGCCAGGGCCGCCAACGGCGACTTTTCCATCGATTCCCAGCCTGGGAAGGGCACGCACGTCACAGCCACATTCCAGGCCAGCCACATAGATATGAAGCCTCTGGGAGATATTGCACTGACCGTGGTAGCCCTCGTCATGGGTCACCCGGATGTGGATATCCATTACTTTCATAAAATCGATCAAACGCACTATTCTCTCGATACCCATGAGATCAAGTCTCAACTCAATGGGATATCCATTGCATCTCCTGAGGTCATTCGATTCATAAGGGATCACATCAAAGAAGGTTTAGACAACCTAAGGAGGCCAACATGAACGAAGAAAGATTGACGGAAATCCTGGAGAAATACGAAGCGGACCAGAGCACCATCATCGCCGTGCTGCAGGATATTCAGGCAGAATTCGGGTACCTCCCCAAAGACGCGATTCACACCGTCTCCAAGGAAATGAACATCCCCCTCAGCCGGGTCCTCAGTCTGGCCACATTCTTCAATGCGTTCAGCATGGAGCCCAAGGGCCGGCATCCCATCAGTGTCTGCATGGGGACCGCCTGTCATGTCCGGGGAGCCCGACTCATCCTGGAGAAGCTGGAGCGCGAGCTTTCCATTGCCAGCGGAAACACGACGCCGGACGGGGATTTCAGCCTGGACGAGGTTCGTTGTGTCGGGTGCTGCGGTCTGGCCCCCGTCATCATGGTGAAAGATGAGTTTCACGGAAAACTCTCCCAAACGAAGGTTCCCGGCGTTTTGAAAAAATACAAATAATGAGGAGGTAAACGATGCCAAAACTAACCCTCGATGACTTAAAAAAACTGAGAGAAAAAGCAAAGCGGACAATGTCCCTTCGCGAGGGCGGTGATTTCCGCGCCAAAGTGACCGTGCACATGGGGACCTGCGGCATCGCCGCCGGGGCCCGTGCGATCATGAACACATTCCTGACCGAGATCGAAGAAAGGGACATCCGCGACGTTCTCCTCAGCAACTCGGGCTGTGCGGGTCTCTGCAGCAAAGAGCCCATGGTCACAGTAGAGCTCCAGGGGCAGGCGCCGGTCAAATATATCGAACTGACTCCTGAAAAAGCCAAAGACATCTTCGAAAAACACGTTCTCAGCGGACAGATCGTCCAGGACTATGCCCTGGGCATCGGCAGCGAAAAAACAGACGTATCATAAGGAGCATGACCATGGAAGAACAAACCAGCGAGAAGACATACAGGATCCACCTCATGGTATGCGCGGGGACGGGCTGTGTGTCCAACAACTCCTTCGCGATCAAGGACGCACTGGAGGAAGAGGTCAAGAAACAGGGGCTGGAAAACGAGGTCCTGGTCGTCACCACGGGATGCAACGGGTTCTGCGAGCGGGGCCCGCTCCTGGTGGTCGAGCCCGACAAGGTTTTTTACCAGCAGTTGGCCCTCAGGGACATCCCCCACCTGGTGGAGGAGCACTTCCTCAAGGGGCGGCCGGTCGAGAAGCTCATGTATACCCCGCCCGAAGAAAAAACCCCGATCCCGGTGCTGAACGACATCGCCTTCTTCAAGGGGCAGGTCCTGATCGCACTGCGCAACCGGGGCCTGATCGATCCCGAAAAGATCGACGAGTATATCGCCAGAGACGGCTACACGGGCCTGGCCAAGGCCCTCACCGAGATGACCCCGGAAGGCATCCTCGAAGAGGTGAAGCGGGCGGGCCTGAGGGGCCGCGGAGGCGGCGGCTTCCCCACGGGGTTGAAGTGGGAGTTCGTGCGCCGGGCCTCCACCAGCAACGGCGGCATGAAATACATCGTGTGCAACGGTGACGAAGGTGACCCCGGCGCATTCATGGACCGAAGCATCCTGGAGGCCGATCCGCATTCCGTCATCGAGGGCATGGTGATCGGCGCCAAGGCCATCGGGGCCCAGCAGGGTTTCGTCTATGTCCGGAACGAGTACCCCCTGGCCCTCAAGCGGCTGAACATCGCGCTCGAGGCGGCTCGGGAATATGGGCTCCTGGGAGAAAACATCCTGGATTCGGGATTCGACTTCGACATCAAGGTGATCCGGGGCGCCCGCGCCTTCGTGTGCGGTGAGGAAACCGCGCTGCTGGCCTCTGTCGAAGGCCGGCTTGGCGAGCCGCGGCCGCGGCCGCCCTACCCGGCCGAAAAGGGCCTGTGGGGCCAGCCCACCTGCGTCAACAACGTCGAGACCTGGGCCAACGTCCCGGTCATCATCAACCGCGGTGCCGACTGGTACCATTCCATCGGGACCGAGACCAGCAAGGGCACCAAGGTGTTTTCCCTGGTCGGGAAGATCAACAACACCGGCCTGGTGGAGGTGCCCATGGGCATCTCTTTGAAGGAGATCATCTACGACATAGGAGGCGGCATCCCCGGCGGCAAGGAATTCAAGGCCGTGCAGACGGGAGGCCCCTCGGGCGGCTGCATCCCCAAGGAAGAGATCGATCTCCCCATCGACTACGAAAGCCTCCGCGATGCCGGCTCCATGATGGGCTCGGGAGGAATGGTGGTCATGGACGAGGAGACCTGCATGGTCGACGTGGCCAAATACTTCCTCGCCTTCACTCAGGATGAGTCCTGCGGGAAGTGCACTCCCTGCCGGGAGGGCACCAAGGAGATGCTCAACATCCTGACCAAGATCACGGAAGGCAAGGGCACCGACGAAGACCTGACCCTGCTCCAGGAGCTGGCCCAATCCATCAAGGACTCGGCCCTTTGCGGGCTGGGCAATACGGCCCCTAATCCGGTCCTCACTACACTGAAGTACTTCCGCGAAGAATACGAGGCCCACATCAAGGACAAGAAATGTCCCGCCCATGTCTGCAGGGAGCTGAACGTCTACACGATCGATGAGGTGGCCTGCGTCAATGTTGGCAAGGGCTGTGACATGTGTCGGCGCAACTGCGCGTCCGACGCCATCACGGGTGAAAAGGGTAAAGCGCATAAAGTCATCCAAGATAAATGCATCAAATGCGGCGTCTGCTACGATGTGTGCAATTTCGGCGCCGTGAAGGTCGACTAAGGAGGTATCATGATGGTGAACATTGTCATAGATGGAAAGAAGCTCGAAGTTGAAGAAGGTACCACCATCCTGCAGGCCGCTCAACAGCTGGACATCAACATCCCCAGCCTCTGCTACCACCCCGTGCTGGAGCCGTATGCGGCCTGCCGCGTGTGTGTGGTCGAGGTGACCGTCAAGGGTAAAACCGATGTCATCACGTCCTGCAACAACAAGATTGGGGAGGGCATGGAGATCCAGACCGCATCGGAGCGCGTGCTCCTGGCGCGCAAGCTCAATGTCGAGATGCTGCTGGCGCGCGCGCCGGCGGCGGAGCCCCTCCAGGAGATCGCCAAGAGCCTGGGCATCGAGAAGACCCGGTTCGAGGTCGAGGACCCCGATGAGAAGTGCATCCTGTGCGGATTGTGTGTGCGGGCCTGCTCTGAGGTCGTGGGGGCCGAGGCCATCAGCTTCATCGAGAGGGGAAAGAGCCGCGTCGTCTCTCCGCCGTTCGGGGAGCCGTCCGAGGCCTGCATCGGCTGCACGGCCTGCGCCTATTTCTGCCCCACCGAATGCATCACGTACGAAGACATCAGGGGACGCAAGGTCATCCACAGCGAAATGCACCTTGGGCCGGAAACGGCCATCCGGGTACCGAGCCGCCAGGCCGTCCCCATGGTTCCCTTCATCGATGAGGAATCCTGCATCCACTTCCAGACGGGCGAATGCAAGATATGCGCCCAGGTCTGCCCCAAGGAGGCCGTGGATTACGACCAGCAGGACGAGTTCCTGGACCTGGAGGTGGGCTCGGTCATCCTGGCCACTGGATACAAGCAGTTCGACGCCGGCCGCATCCCCACCTACGGATACGGCCGCCTGGACAACGTGCTCGACGGGCTGGAGTTCGAGCGGCTGGTCAATGCCTCGGGCCCCACGGGCGGCAAGATCAAGTGCGCCAACGGTGAGGAGCCCAAGGCCGTGGGGATCGTACACTGCGTGGGTTCACGCGACGAAAACTACAACGAATATTGTTCCCGGGTCTGCTGCATGTACTCGCTGAAGTTCGCGCACCTGCTCAAGGAAAAGACCTGCGCAGACGTCTACGATTTCTACATCGACATGCGCTGTTTCGGGAAGGGATACGAGGAGTTCTACCACCGCCTGCTGGAGGAGGGAACCAAGTTTATCCGGGGCCGCGTCTCGGAGATTACGGACGTCCCGATGATTCCGGAGGAGGAAGGCCGGCTCATCATCCGGGTGGAGGACACCCTGCTGGGCGCTCTGCGGCGCATCCCGGTGGACATGGTGATCCTGGCGACGGGGCTGGAGCCCAGCGTGGATCACAACAAGGTCGCCAAGACCTTCAACATCTCCTGCACACAGGATACTTTCTTCCTGGAACGTCATCCCAAGCTCGCCCCTGTGTCGACATTCTCCGACGGGATCTTCCTCGCTGGTGCCTGTCAATCACCCAAGGACATCCCCGACACCGTGGGGCAAGCCGGTGCGGCAGCTGCTGAGGCCCTGGCCCTGGCCGACAAGGGCACCTTCGAGCTGGAGCCCATCACCGCGGTCATCGACGAGGACCTCTGTTCCGGGTGTCAGATTTGCGTGAGCCTCTGCCCCTTTACGGCGATCACGCACGACAAGGAGAAGGGATACTCCGAGATCAACGATGCGCTCTGCAAGGGGTGCGGGACCTGTGTCTCCGCCTGTCCCAGCGGCGCATCGTATCAGAAACACTACCGTGACGAGCAGATCTTCGCTGAGATCGAAGGGCTCTTCATCGAATAATTTTATGTGGCATATTAAGAATGGTTCAAGTATAATGTCAAGTTTTTCGAAACCGATGAGAAATATTTCTAGTAAAGGAGGCCAACGATGAGCAACGAGTCATACGAGCCCAAAATTGTTGGTTTCTTGTGTAACTGGTGCTCCTACACCGGCGCCGACCTGGCCGGCACCGCCCGGATGACCTACGCCCCCAACGTGCGAATCATCCGCGTGATGTGCAGCGGCCGTGTCGATCCTCAGTTCGTGCTGAAGGCCTTCGATGAAGGCGCCGACGGTGTCCTGATCTCTGGATGCCACCCGGGAGACTGCCACTACCAAGAAGGCAACTACAAAGCCCTGAGGCGATACAAACTGTTGAACAAGGTACTCGAGCAGTTCGGGATCGAAGAAGAGCGATTCCGTTTGGAATGGGTATCTGCCGCCGAAGGCGCCAAGTTCCAGCACGTCTGCAACGAATTCACCGAACAGGTCCGAGAGCTCGGCCCACTCAACCTGAATGGAGGAGAGCAATGAGCGAAAAGCCCAAGGTCGCATTTTACTGGTGTTCCTCCTGCGGGGGCTGCGAAGAGTCCATCGTCGACCTGGCGGAAGACCTCCTTAAGGTGGTCGAGGCCGTGGACATCGTGTTCTGGCCCGTGGCCATCGACATCAAGAAGAAGGACGTCGAAGCCATGCCGGACGGCTCCATCGCCGTGACCTTCATCAACGGTGCCGTCCGCATGTCCGAGCAGGAAGAGATGGTCCAGATGCTGCGCAGGAAGTCCGGCCTCATCGTGGCCCACGGTTCCTGTTCCCATCTGGGCGGGATCCCGGGGCTTGGCAACTTCTGGAACAAGGAGACCATCTTCAACCGCTCCTACCACACCACGCCGTCCACTGAGAATCCGGACAGGGTGGTCCCCCTGGAAAAATGTGAGGTGGATGGCTACGAAATGACACTGCCAGCGTTCTGGGATACCGTCAAAACCCTCGACCAGGTCATCGACGTCGACTACTATCTCCCGGGATGCGCCACACCGCGGGACCTCATCCTGAACGCCGTGGGTGCGATCCTGGAAGGGAAACTGCCACCCAAGGGCTCGGTGCTGTCGCCCAACAAGTCCCTGTGCGATGACTGTGAGCGCAACGACTCCAAACCCGAAAAGCTGGAGATGCTCGAGATCAAGCGCCCCTGGGAGGTCCTGGCCGACCCTGAAACCTGTTTCCTGGCCCAGGGCATCATCTGCATGGGACCCGCCACCCGGACGGGTTGCGGGGAACGCTGTATCACAGCCAACATGCCCTGTCGTGGATGCTTCGGCCCCACCGACCAAGTCTACGACCAGGGCGCCAAGTTCCTGGCCGCCATGGGCTCCATCATCGAGACGAATGATGAAGGCGAGATCGAAAAGATCGTCGACTCCATCGTGGATCCTGCCGGGACCTTCTACCGTTTCAGCCTGCCCTCATCGATCCTGCGGAGAAAAAGATTGGAGGCAATCAAATGAGTGAAAGAATCACCATCGATCCCATAACACGACTGGAGGGCCACGGCAAGATCGAGATCTTCCTGGATGACAAGGGAGACGTTGAAAGGGCGTTCCTGCAGGTCCCGGAGCTGCGTGGATTCGAGCAGTTCGCCGTGGGCCGCCCTGTCGAGGAGATGCCGCGCATCACGCCGCGCATATGCGGCGTTTGTCCCACCACGCACCACATGTGTTCGACCAAGGCCGTGGACGCAGTCTTCAACGTGGAACCCACTCCCACAGGACGCAAGATCCGGGAGCTCATCTACAACGCGTTCATGATGGAGGACCATACGCTGCATTTCTTCTTCCTGGGCGGACCCGACTTCGTGGTCGGCCCCACCGCCCCCGCAGCGGACCGGAACATCCTGGGGGTCATCGGAAAGGTGGGCCTCGAGATCGGAGGCCAAGTCATCCGTGTGCGCCGCGAGTGCCGGGAGATCATCAACTGGCTGGGTGGGAAGGTCATCCACCCGGTCTGCGGGCTTCCGGGCGGGGTGTCCAAGGGACTGGACGAAGAGCACCGCGTGGAGTTCCTGGAGACCGCGAACCTGGCCGTGGAATTCGCCCAGTTCGCCCTGCAGCTCTTCGGCGACGTGGTCCTCAAGAACAAAGACTATGTCGACGTGGTCGTGGGCGACGCCTACCAGCTCGAGACCTACTACATGGGGCTCGTCGACGAGAACAACAAGGTCGAATTCTACGACGGCGACGTGCGCGTGGTCGACACAAAGGGCAAGGAATTTGTAAAATTCAAGTCCCACGAATACCTCGATCACATCGCGGAGCACGTGGAACCCTGGTCCTACATCAAGTTCCCCTTCCTTAAAAAGCTAGGCTGGAAGGGATTTGTCGAGGGTGAAGACACCAGCCTCTACCGTGTGGCTCCCCTGGCAAGGCTGAACGCCTCCGACGGCATGCAGACACCCCTGGCCCAGGAGCATTACGAGAAGATGTTCGAGGTCCTGGGAGGCAAGCCCTCTCACCACACGCTGGCTTTCCACTGGGCCCGCCTGATCGAGGCCCTGCAGGCCGCGGAGGCCATGAAGCTGCTGCTGGAAGACAAGACCATCACCGATCCCAACATCCGCCAGCTCCCCACGGAGACGCCGACCGAAGGCGTGGGCATCGTGGAGGCCCCGCGCGGCACCCTGATCCATCACTACAAGACAGACGAACGCGGGATCATGGAAGAGGCCAACCTGATCGTGGCCACCATCCACAACGCCCCGGCCATCACCATGTCCATCGAAAAGGCCGCCAAGGCCTTCATCAAGGGTGGCAAGGTGTCCGAGGGACTGCTCAACATGACGGAGATGGCCTTCAGGCCCTACGATCCCTGCCATGCCTGCGGGACGCATGCCCTGCCGGGAGAGATGCCTCTGGTGCTCAACATCTACGACCACCACCGGCAGCTGGTTAAAAAGCTCCAGCGAGACCGCAAATAATCCCGCGGCTAACCGCGAATCCGGGCGGGAACCGATTTTTCGGTTCCCGCCTTTTTTTTATGGGGCAGATAGGCTACAATGGACCTTAACCCGGAACCGGGTTCGAGCACACGCAGGCCATGAAGTTTCCAAATCTTTCTCTCCGCACCAAGATCATCCTCAGCTTCCTCATCATCATCCTTATCGGGGGGCTGCTCGCTCTCTATTTCGGCCAGAGGATCATCAAGAACACCCTGATCTCGCAGGCCCAGACCAAGGTGAACCACGACCTGGCAGCCGCCTGGATGGTCTATAACGAAAAGCTCAAGGACATAAAGGAAATCATCAGCCTGACCGCGGCCCGGGCGAGCCTGCACGACGACATCCGGAGCGGAGACCATGAGATCATATGCCAGGACCTGACCCGGGCCCGCCGGGACTACGGCCTGGACGTCCTCACCCTCACGGATAGGAACGGGACCGTGGTCGTGCGCTGCCGCAATCCCGAGGTGGTGGGCGACGACCAGTCCGGAGATGCGATCATCGAGCGGGCCATGAACAGGGAGGCCGCAGCTCACACCCAGATCGTCCCACGGAGTGAACTCCTCAAGGAGGGCGAGGACCTGGCCGAGAAGGCCTTCTTCCAGTTCATCGAGACGCCCAAGGCCGCCGAAAGGCCCAAAGACAGCGAGACCAGCGGAATGATGCTGAAGGCCGCGGCCGCGGTAGTCGATGCCTCGGGCACACTGCTGGGCGTCCTCTACGGCGGCATCATCCTGAACCGCAACTATGATATCGTGGACCGGATCAAGGAGACCATCTACAAGGGAGAAAAATATCATGGCATAGAGACCGGGACCGCGACCATCTTTCAGCAGGACCTGCGGATCTCGACCAATGTCCGGAACAACAACGGAACCCGTGCGATCGGAACCCGCGTGTCCAAGGAGGTCAACACCGCGGTCCTGCTGGAAGGGAAATCCTGGAACGACAGGGCCTTCGTCGTCAACGACTGGTACATCACGGCCTACGAGCCCATACAAGACATCGAGGACGCGATCATCGGCATCCTCTACGTAGGCACCCTGGAACAGCCCTATCTCGATATAGCAAGGCGGGTCATGTCCACGTTCGTGCTCATCGCCTCGCTGTGCGTCGTCCTGTTGATCATCATACTCTATTTCTCCACCGGACGTATCATCAACCCGCTGTGGAAGATGGTGGAGGCCACGCAGAAGATCTCTCGGGGAGACCTCTCCCATACCGTCGAAGTCACGTCCTCGGACGAGATCGGCTACCTGGCGAACTCCTTCAACAGGATGACGGAAGACCTCAAGACGGCCAACGAGGAGCTCGTCACCTGGGGAACGACCCTGGAGAGGAAGGTGGAGGAGCGCACCAAGGAGCTGACCAAGATGCAGGCCTCCCTCATCCAGTCCGAGAAGCTGGCCTCCCTGGGGAAGCTGTCGGCCGGTGTCGCACACGAGATCAACAATCCCCTCGGCGGCATACTCATCTACAGCCACCTGCTGCTGGAAGACACGCCCAAAGACAACCCCCACTACAGCAACCTGAAAAAGATCATCAAGGAAACCTCCCGCTGCAAGGATATCGTCAAGGGTCTGTTGGAATTCGCCCGACCCAGGGACCCGGAGATGTCCCCCCTGGATATCAACGCTGTCGTGGAAAAATCCCTGTACATCATCGAAGACCAGGCCATGTTCCAGAACATCATCATCGAGAGACACCTGGCGACGGACCTCCCTCTGATCGTGGGCGACGGCTCTCAGCTCCAGCAGGTCTTCATGAACATCATCCTCAACGCGGCCGAAGCCATGGACAACGACGGGACCCTCACGCTCCGCACGGAGCTGAACTCGGATGAGCGCTACATCGATATCCGGTTCTCCGACACAGGCCATGGGATTCCGGAAGAGGAGATCAAAAGGCTGTTTGAGCCGTTTTTCTCCACCAAGGAAGTGGGAAAGGGCACGGGCCTCGGGCTCGCCATCAGCTACAGCATCATCCGCAAACACGGGGGGACGATAGAGGTGAGAAGCCAGGCGGGGGAGGGCGCCACCTTCGCCGTCAAGCTGCCTATCGATCGAGCGAACGATGAAGAATGACAACGCCCAGATCCTGATCATCGACGACGAAGAAGCCATCCGTGACTCCTGCAGCATCGTCCTGAGGAAGCAGGGGTACGATGTTCAGACTGCCGCTGACGGCGTCCAGGGCCTCAAGCTCCTCAAACAGGGCTCCTTTTATGCTGTGCTGCTGGATCTCAAGCTGCCGGGGATGGAAGGCAAGGAGGTCCTCACCCGCATCAAGGCTGACTCCCCCGAGACACCAGTCATCATCATCACCGGTTTCGCCTCCATCGAATCCGCTGTGGACACCATCAAACGTGGCGCTTTCGATTATCTCGCCAAGCCATTCAGCCCGGAGGAGCTGCGCGTCATTGTGAAAAAGGCCTTGGAGAGCCGCACGCTGTACTCACAAAGCATCGCCCTGCAGGAGGAGTTCAATCAGACGACCCAGTCCGGCATGGTGGTCGGCAAGAGTGACTCCATCGTCAAGGTCATGGATATCGTGCGCCGCGTGAGCGTGTCGGAAAGCACGGTATTGATCACCGGGGAGAGCGGCACAGGCAAGGAGCTGCTGGCGGCTCAGATCCATAACTTCAGCTACAGGCGGAACGCTCCCTTCGTGGTCGTAGACTGCGGGGCACTGGTCGAGACCCTGTTCGAGAGCGAGCTGTTCGGTCACGTCAGGGGCTCCTTCACCGGCGCCCACGAGACGAAACACGGCCGCTTCGAGGTGGCAGACGGCGGCACCATCTTCCTGGACGAGATCAGCAACATCAGCCTCAACATCCAAGCCAAGCTGCTGCGCGCCATCCAGGAACGCGAAATCACCCGGATCGGCAGCACGCAGCCCCTCAAGGTGGACGTGCGCATCATTGCCGCTACCAACGAGAACCTGGCCGAATGTGTCCAGGCCGGCAAGTTCCGCGAGGACCTCTTCTACCGCCTGAGCGTCGTCCCCATCCATCTCCCTCCACTCCGCGAAAGAAGGGAAGACATCCCGGATCTCCTGGAGCACTTCATCCTCAAATCCAACAAAAAAGCAAGGAAGACCATCCGTCAGATCTCTCCGGAAGCCCGGAAAGCCCTGCTGGAGTATGAATGGCCCGGCAACATTCGCGAGCTGGAAAACACGATTGAGCGGGCCGTGGTCCTCTCGGAGTCCGACCAGATCGACCTGACGGGCCTGCTCTATCATGGGATCGGATCGAACCTCTCTTTCCTGAAACCCACCGGGGGTCAGCACAAGAGCATGGAGCAGATGGAACAGGAATACATCCAGCTTGTCCTCCAGGCCAACCACGGCAACCGGAGCAAGACCGCCCAGATACTGGGCATCGACCGCAAGACCCTCCTGGCAAAGATCAAAAAGTACAACCTCACCTGATCCCATGGGATGTCCCCTAGTGGGGGTGGGAGAAATCTGCACAGCGGGTGGGGAAAAATGCCCCTGTTTGCATCCTGTCAAAGCTCCCTCCCCTTGTCCCCACAATATCGGCCCCGCTAACTGCCTTGTTTTCTTTAGCTTAGGATAACATCAAAATATTTTGTCTTCCCGCCAAGATCGGCATGGATTTTGCATCCTCACTTCTTTCTAGGAAACCAGCAGAATACATCATGCACAGATCATTCATTGTTTCAACAAATATTAATAAAGGAATTATGGAATGAAGATCGTAAAAATGAAAAAGGAAGACCTCTCTTCCTTCCTGGAGGCGATCTCCAGGGAGGCCGAGCTCTGGGCTCCGGTCAAAAAGGGCCCCGACAAACACACCTTCCAGATCGTGCAGGACTTTTCCGAGATCGACCTGAACTACACCCGCACCATCCTCCCCCCCCGAAAAATCCTGATCCCGTCCCGCTTCAACATGTTCCAGGCGACCAAGACAGAATACACACCTGATTTCTCGCACGTCTCGAACAAGATCATTTTCGGAATCCATCCCTGTGACATCTCCGGCCTGCTCACCATGGACAAATTCTACAGCTACTCAATTGACGACCCCTACTACCTGGAATCCAGGAAGAAGGCGCTGATCCTCGGCCACTCCTGCTGGCCCGATGAACACTGCCTGTGCAAGTCCACCAACACGCACATCGTGGAAGAAGGCTATGACCTGTTCTTCACCGACCTCAAGGACTTCTACCTGGTGTGGATCGGTTCCACTCGGGGCGACGACCTGATCCGCCTCGTGCCCGATCTCTTCCAGGAAGAAATCGAGGACCAGGATATCCAGCGGTTCATGCAGCGGGGAGAGGAACGGAACAAGGCGTTCAGTAGCGAGATCAACTTCGCGGCCATGCCCGACCTCATGGAGCTCCGATACAACGATCCCGTCTGGGAAAAACTCGGAGAAGCCTGCCTGGCGTGTGGTTCCTGCACCAATGTCTGCCCCACCTGCAACTGCTACAACGTGGAAGACCGGCCCGTCCTGGGAGCGGAGCACTCCAACATCAGCCGCTGCTGGGATGCCTGCACGCTGGAAAATTATTCCGGTGTCGCCGGAGGCGAGAATTTCCGCGAGAAACGTGCGGAGAGGCTCAAGCTCTGGTACACACACAAACTCCAGGCCTACATCGGCAAATACGGCAAGCCCTCCTGCGTGGGCTGCGGACGCTGCATAGCGGCATGCCCGGTCGACATCAACATCAAGACCGTGGCCGATTCGCTGGACGGAGCGGATACCGATGCCTTCTGGAATCGACTCAGTCAAGAGGTGACAAAATGAACGGCGCACAGAAAGCCACCAACATCGCCAACCCATTCCTTCCGGAACCAGCCCGGATCGTGAGGACCTACCCCCTGACAGAAGATGTGAATTTCTTCCAGATCCGGATTGCCGAAATGCAGAAGGCGCTGGATTTCCGCTACGAAACTGGCCAGTTCGCCATGATGACCGTCCTGGGCGCCGGAGAGGCTCCTTTTTCTATCTCGTCCACACCGTCCCGGCCCGGCCTGCTGGAATTCTGCATCCGCAAGACCGGCACGGTCACCAACTCGCTCTTCAACCTGAAGGAAAACGACCTGGTCGGACTGCGGGGCCCCTATGGAGCCGGCTTCCCCGTGGACCAGATGCAGGGCAAGGACATCCTGATCGTGATGGGCGGCCTGGGTGCGGCGCCTCTTCGCTCCGTGCTGCTCTACTGCCTCGACAACCGCGACCAGTTCGGCCGTGTGATCCTGCTGCACGGCGCCAAGAAGCCGGACGAGATGCTGTTCCTAAAAGAGCAGCTGGAACTCAAGGGGCGGGATGACCTGGAATGCTACCTTACAGTCGACACGGATGACACCGGACAGTGGACCGAAGGAACCGGAGTCGTGACCACGCTCTTCCCCCACCTGGATGGCATCGATCCGGCCAACACCTTCGGCCTGGTCTGCGGTCCCCCCGTCATGTACAAGTTCGTCCTCCAGGAGTTTCTGAAGCTCGACATCCCCAAGGACCAGATCCTGATGACGCTGGAACGCCGCATGAAGTGCGGCGTGGGCAAATGCGGCCACTGTGCCATCGACTATATCTACACCTGCCTGGACGGCCCGGTTTTTTCCTACTGGGACGTCATCCATATGAGAGAGCTAATATAAGAGGACGACCATGAGCGACAACAGCAAAAAACTTAAAATCGGAATTTATGAACTGACCGGATGCGCCGGGGACGGGCTCCTCATCCTCGACTGCGAGATGGAGCTGATCGACATCTTTAAGGCCGTGGACATCCAGTCTTTCCTCATGGCCAAGAGCGACAACATCGACGGCGACCTGGACGTAGCCCTGGTCGAGGGTTCGGTCTCCACAGAGAGGGAGATCGAGGAGCTCAAGGACATCCGGAAGAGGGCCAGCATCGTTGTGGCCTTCGGACTCTGTGCCACCGTGGGCGGCATCCAGGCCCGGTTCAGCGAAGAAGAGTGGGCCGAGAACCTTAAAGAGGTCTACGGCAACACCGACTTCACACACACAAAAGCGGTACACTCCAAACCCATCGACGCCTACATCGACGTGGATTTCTATCTTCCCGGATGCCCGGTGGGCAAGGACCAGTTCCTGAACTTCTTCACCCGCGTGGTGCAGGGCGCCCCGCCCGAGAACTACCCGGTGCCCGTGTGCGTCACCTGCAAGTACCACGAGAACGACTGCCTGCTGAAGAAGGGCATCCCCTGCCTGGGGCCCCTCACCGCCGACGGCTGCGGCGCCGTGTGCCCCGATCACAACGTGCCCTGCTACGGCTGCTGGGGACCTGCGGAGGGAGCCAACCTGACCTCCGAGTACCACCTGCTGCAGGAAAAGGGCTTCGACATCGAGGCCATCAAGAAGCGCATGTCCAACTACTCCGGTTCGAAATTCCAGGAATTCTTCGAGCAATTCAAAAACAAGGAGCCAAAATGAAAGTCGTAGGCATAGATCATCTGGCTAGAGTCGAGGGCAATGGCGGCATCCACGCCACCATCGACGGCAGCGTCGTCAGCGATGTGAGGTTCACCGTCAACGAAGGGCCCCGCCTGATCGAAAAACTGGTGCTGGGCCGCACTCCAGAAGAAGATGCCAGCATGTCCCCTCGCATCTGCGCCATCTGCACCTGCTCGCACAAGAACGGCGTGCTCAGGGCCCTGGAAAACGCCATGGACATCAAGATCTCCCGCAAGGCCTATATCATGCGTGAGCTCATGCACATGGGGGAGTTCGTCGAGAGCCACTCGCTCCACACCTTTTACCTGGCCCTGCCGGACTTCCTTGGATTCCCCAATGCCATCGCCATGGCCTCCGAGTACGAGTTCGAGGTGAAGATCGCGCTGGAGATGAAGCACTACGGCAACCACATCATGAAGGTCACCAATGGGCGCTTCATCCACGGTGAGAACGCCGTTGTGGGCGGCTTCGGCAAATGGCCCACCCGGGAAGAGATGCTCTTCATCAAGGAGCGCGCTATCCAGTTCATGCCCTTCGTGTTCAAGACCGTGGACCTGTTCTGCGGCATCGACTACCCGAAAGTTCCCGTAGCAGAGACGCAGTACGTGTGCTGCGAGCCCGGAGGCAACAAGTTCGGATTCTGGGGAGACGAGATCCTGATCTCAACGGGAGAGAAATACTTCCGGGATGACTACACCCGGGTCACCAACGAATTTGTGGTGCCCCACTCCTATGCCAAGCACAGCCGCTACAACGGGAACGCCTATACGGTCGGCGCCCTGGCGCGGATCGTGAATCTGGGCGAGAGGCTGCAGGGAGAGGCGGGTAAGATGTTCCAGAAATACTTCAACGACAGCTGGAAGACCAATCCGTTCTACCACAATCCCTCCCGGGCCCTGGAGATCATGTATGCCTTTGAGCGCATCCCCGAGCTGGTGGACGAGTTCCTGAAGCTCGAGGACGAAGGCTCCCGCATCGAGTACACCCCCAAAGACGGAAAAGGGACCGGGCTGGTCGAGGCGCCAAGAGGACTCCTCATCCACCACCACGAGGTCACGGGCGGCAAGGTCTCCTACGCCGACATCATCACACCCACGGCACAGAACGCCGCGGACATCGAGCGCTACGGCCACACCGCGGCCCAGGCTCTCCTGGACGAGGGCAAAGGCGATGAGGACATCCGTAAGCACCTGGAGATCGTGGTTCGCGCTTACGATCCCTGCATCAGCTGCTCCGCACACATGGCTGAGATCCACAACGCACCGGAAAACGACTGGCAGCTTCGACTGTCCGAAGTCCGGGACCAGGGTTCACCCGTCTTTATCGGGATAGGGAATCCTGCACTGGGCGACGATGCCGCCGGCATCGAGCTGGCCCGCGCACTGAGACAGCGGGGCGTGGACAACGTCTGGCTCGAGTCCGAGATCGAGGAAAGCGACGGCCTGTACTCCAAAGGCGACTCACAGCCCTTCATCCTGCTCGACGCCGTCGATCTGCAGCAGGCTCCCGGCAAGGTGACACTCCTGCCCATGCAGATAGTACTCCAGAACATCAGGCTGAGCCACAAGATCCTGCCCATCGTCACGGAGATCCTGGATCCCCGGCAGATGCAGAATGCGTTCCTCTTAGGAATCCAGGCCGGCTCCCTGACCGAAGGCGAAGGGATCGGCACCGAGGTCCGCCAGGCCATGGAGAAGGTCCTGACACAGCTGACAAACTGAAGGCAAACGAAGAAGAAAAAGATGAAGCATAAGATCGTCCAGTATAAAAATATCTTCCCCCCCTTTTTCTTCCTGCATCAACATATACCCCAACTGGACGGTTTTTCATCCTAATATAGGGGCCCGGTCTCCCCTCCTTAAGACCGGGCCCTTCCTTCCCCCCTGGGGGACGTCCCCCAAAGGGACACCCTAATTACCGCATACCCCAAGGACGATTCTGATCAATAGACCACCCGGTTTTGGCCCGGCAGGGTGTCCCTTTGGGGAACGTCCCTAAGGAGAAGTGAAACAGGCGTGGGGAATTTTTCCCCGGCTGAGCAGGACCCATCAGATCCAACTGCCGGGCCCTTTTTCGGATCGCCTGTTTTTGCTTTATTTTCAATGGCTTACCTCTAGCTCCCAAGAGTCCCCCTGTCCGCCCGGGTTGGCACAATACTTGCACTTTACTCCCTCCCGAGGATGATACAATGACAGAAACTGAAAAGCAGATACTCATCATCGATCCGAATCATGATGAACGCATGGTCATGGCCTCCTTCCTGCGCAACGAGGATTATGCGGTGGACACGGGCAGCTGCCTGACGGATGCCATCAAGATGCTCTCCGGCAACTCCGTTACCTGCATGATCCTGGACGTAGATCTCCCGGAGATGAAGGGCTACGAGGCCGTCTCCATCCTGAAGAACATCAACCCCGCCCTCAAGATCATCATGACTACCAAGACAAACACCAGAGAGCTGGAAGCCAAAGTCCGGGAACAGGATATCTTTTTCTATTTCATCAAATCCTTCAGCAAAGACGAGCTTAAGCTGGCGATTCATAACGCCTTCAATAAATAAAGGAGTTATTCAATGGAAAATGCAAAAGCCAAAATCATGATCATCGACGATGATCCGGACTTCAGAGACGCCATCACCCCTATCCTGCAGTCCTCTCTCTACCAAGTCGTGACCGCAAGCAACCCCAAGGAAGGCAAGGAAAAGATTCTGGCCGAAAAGCCCGATCTCATCCTGCTCGACATCATGATGGACAGCCTGTTCGACGGATTTTCGCTCTGCCATGCCATCAAGACCGCCAAGGAGTTCAAGGATGTAGCGGACACCCCTGTCATCTTCGTATCTGCTGTCAAAGAGATGACCGGCTCCCGGTTCCAGTTCAAGGGCGAAGACCAAGGCCTCTGCGGACCCGACGACTACATCGACAAGCCCGTCAAGCCGGATGATCTCATCGCTCGGATCGAAGGGCTTCTGAAAAAATGAGGCACGGAGGGAAAGGCGTCCTGCCCGTCGGCGGCGGCCACTGCCCAGCCTTTCTCTAACTAGCAGATCTTCGCTGAGATAGAAGGCATATTGAGATAGAACGGGAGGGAGTGCGTTGTGCGCACCGCACTCCCCCGCCACCAGATCACTCAATAAGGATGATGATGGAAGAGAAAAAGTACAGTGTATTGGTAATCGATGATGAAGAGTCGATGCGGGACTCCTGCTGCCTGATCCTGGCCAGAGAAGGCTTTAAGACCGATTCGGCCGAAAAAGGCGAGGTCGGCTTGGCCAAGCTTCAGAAATCCCATCCGGATTTCGTGCTCATTGATCTCAAAATGCCGGGAATCGGGGGGCTCGAGGTCCTGGACCAGGTGAGGAAGATCAACCCAGATATCATCCCCATCGTCATCACCGGCTACGCCACAGTGGATTCCGCCGTGGAGGCCATGAAGCGGGGGGCCTATGACTTCCTGCCCAAGCCCTTTACCCCAGAGGAACTCCGCCTCATCATCCGCCGCGGTATCGAACGCAAGCAGCTGCAGCAGGAGGCAGAATCCCTGCGCCGGGAGAAGAAACTCATCGAAGAAAATTTCATCACCATGGTTTCTCACCAGCTGCGCAGCCCCCTGGTGGCCGTTGCCCAGTATTTCGAAGTTATCCTGGGAGGCCATGTGGGGGAGATCGCCGCCCGCCAGAAGGACATGATCGAGAAGGCCAAGATCCGGCTGGAAGGGCTGCTCAACCTGATCAACGACTGGTTGAGCATCGCCCGCATGAACGGGGGGCAGCTGGTGAACCTGCTCAAGCCGACCCACCTGGAACCCCTGCTGGCCAAGCTGATCGATTTCCTCCAGGGCCTCACTGATGAACACAACATAACGCTGAGGCTGGCCCCCAGCACAAGCCGCGACCTGGCTCTGGCCGACGCGGAGTCTATAGAACAGGTCTTCTCCAATCTCATCGCCAACGCCATCAAGTACAACAGGGAGGGCGGCTCGGTGGACGTCATCATCCGCGAAGAACCGGAACACATCAACGTGGATGTGACCGATACGGGTGTCGGGATCTCCCCGGAACACCTCCCCTTTGTTTTCGATCAGTTCTACCAGATCAACCGGAGCCAGCGCTCCGGAGACAGGGGCTCCGGCCTGGGGCTGACCATCGCCAAAAAGATCGTAGAAGCCCATGGCGGCCAGATCCAGCTGGCCAGCGAGGCCGGGGCCGGTAGCGTCTTTACAGTGCGTCTCCCCAAAGCCCCGCCCGCTTAATCGACTCCTTGTGTCCCCGTTGACGCCCTTCCAGTAGGGCCTCCAGCCCTCTTCCGGCTGCGGGCCGATGACCGCGACCACAGAGCGGCCGCACGGCTTGCATTAATGCCCGGAGAGTTTATAATATACCTTCATTCTGGAAAGCGACATGAAGACCCTGATCCTGGGACTCGGAAACGACCTGTTCGGCGACGACGGCGTCGGCAACCACGTGGTGCGCCTCCTCCAACAGCAGCGCGAAAATGGGAAGAACGACACGGCCTACCTCGAGGGAATCGAGCTGCTGGAGTGTTCGCTGACGGGCCTGAAGCTCCTCGATGTTATCGAAGGCTTCGACCGCGTCATCCTCATCGACACCATCAAGCGCAGCCAGCCGATAACAGGGCGGGTTTCACATCTTCGGGGTGAGGACCTCCGCCACATCCCCGGGCCTTCCCCCCACTATGTGTCCATCCCGCAGGCCCTGGAGATCGGGCGCCACTCAGGCATGCATGTGCCGGAGCGGATCGATGTCATCGCCGTGGAGGCCAAGGACCTGTACCGGATGGGAGAGGGATTGACACCTGAAATGACCGCCGCCATCCCCAAGATCATCGCCTCTCTCAAGGGGCTGTTGGAGGATCGATGATCAAGAAGGAAGTCCTGGTCCTCAAAGACCTGCTCGGCTCCAACAAGGCCGTGGCCAAGGAGATCCGGGAGCAGCTGAGCGCCCGGGGCATCCTGGTCCTCAACCTCATCTCCTCCCCGGGTGCGGGCAAGACGACCCTCCTGGAGGCCCTGGCCGGCCTGCTGCGGCCCGAGTTCAGCATGGCCGTCATAGAGGGAGACATCGAGACTGAACGGGACGCGGAACGCATCCGGGCCAAGGGGATCCCGGCCTGGCAGATCACGACCGGGGGGGCCTGTCATCTGGAAGCCAAGATGATCGGGAAGCTCTCCCCCGAGATACCGGAAGGCCTGGATTTCCTGTTCATCGAGAACGTTGGCAATCTGGTGTGCCCGGCCAGCTTCGACCTGGGGGAGACCATTCGCTGCGTCCTGCTCTCCACTCCGGAAGGAGACGACAAACCCAAGAAATACCCCCAGGTTTTTCTTTCCTCCCAGTGCATGCTCCTCACCAAGACCGACCTGGTACCCCCCCTGCCCTTCGACATCGAACAGGCCCGCAGGGAAGCCCTGGAGATCAACCCGAGGCTGCAGACCTTCGTGGTGTCCTCCGTGAGCGGGTCCGGGATGAGAGAGTTTGCAGACTACTTGATCGACCAACTCCACAGACTGCGCCAAGACCATGCATGAGCTTTCCCTCATCGCCAGCCTGTTCGAGATCCTGGAGGAGAAGGCTGCCGAGAAAGGGTCAAAGAGGATCGTATCGGTCAAGCTCCAAGTCGGCCAGCTTTCCGGTGCAATCCCCGAACTCCTGAAAACCTCCTTCGATATATACAAGAAGGACACCATCGCCGCCGAAGCGGAGCTGGAGACCGTCGAAGTCCCGTTCAAAGTGGAGTGCAACGTCTGTCACACCCAGATGATCAAGGACGACCTGATCGCGATATGCGATGAGTGCGGATCCATGGACCTCAAGACACTCCAGGGCACAGACCTCTTCCTCCTGAAGATGGACGTGGAGATCTAGCCCCTGGAGGGATACGGCAGGAACATGACGGAACAGGAAGAGCGGGAGGCGCATTCGATGCAGCGCCTCGAGGCCTGTCCCGTATGCGGCGGGCGCTCCCTGTCCGCCTTTCGCACCGCCAACATCGACGCCCAGGCTCTCACTCCGGAAGACATCAAGATCACGGACAAGGCCTACGGGAAGATCTGGGCTCTGGAGCGCTGCGCGGACTGTACGCATGTCTTTGCCAATCCCAGGCCATCCCCGGATTTCATCCAGTCCCTGTATGCGGACATCGTCGATCCCATGTATCAGGAGGAGGCTGGGGGCCGGCAGAAAAACTTCGAGCGCATCCTCAACCGGCTGGAAAAATTGCGGCCGGAAAGGGGGCCCCTGTTCGATGTGGGGGCAGCCACCGGGATCCTCATGAACATGGCCCAAGATAGGGGATGGGAGCCGGAAGGCGTGGAGCCGAGTTCCTGGGCCGTAAAGACGGCGCAGGACAGGTACGGCCTCAGAGTTCAGGCCGGTGATTTTGAGACAAGTGAGAACACCAGAGACAGGTACGCCGCCGTCACCATGATCGATTTCATCGAACACATCCCCGATCCCGGAGCCGCCCTGGCCAAGGCCGGGGAGATCCTCCGAGGCGATGGGATTCTGTGCCTCGTGACTCCCGACATCAACAGCCTGGCTGCACGCCTGGCCGGATCGCGTTGGTGGCACTACCGGCCCGCCCACCTCGCCTACTTCTCGCATCGAAGCCTTCGAACGGCCCTGGACCGGGCTGGGCTGAAGATCCTCAGGACGCGGCGCTATGCCTGGACCTTCAGCGCCCACTACCTGATCACCCGGATCTCCCTGCTAAAAATACTGGTCAAAAATCCACGCCTCGCTTCTTTTTGGCGCCGAATTCCTATAAAATTGGCACTCGGCGACTCCTTCGAGATCTATGCCGTGAAGCGCACATCATGACCGCCTACATCGAAGCCATGCGCCTGGGCCGCTGGCCCCGCAGCCTGGCCATCTTCGTGGGGACCGCGGCCTATTTTTTTCTCTACCGCACGGCTCTCTCCTCCTCGCCTCTGCTGGAGGTCGTCCTCCACAGCAGTGCTGCGTTTTTCCTGACCTGGGCCATCTCCACCGCCAACTACATCATCAACGAGATCGCCGACGCGCCCTACGATGTCCACCACCCCACCAAGCGCAACCGCCCCCTGGTCAGGGGAGAGATCCACAAGGGCCTGTTCCTGCTGATGGGATTGGTCCTCGCCGCCTCCGCCCTGTTAATTGCCTGGCGGTTCTTCTCCCATCACTTTTTCTTCGCTCTGCTGGCCCTCTGGATCGCTGGCTTTGTCTACAACATCAGGCCGGTGCGAACCAAGGACATCCCGTTCCTGGACTCCATCTCCGAATCCGCCAACAATCCCATACGTTTCCTCATCGGCTGGTTCGCCTTCGCCACTCCTGGGCTCTTTCCTCCCTGGTCTCTCCTGCTCTGCTGGTGGTCCTTCGGCAACTTCCTGATGGTAGCCAAGCGGCTCTCCGAGTTTCGCCTGCTGCAGGACAAGGCCGGAAGCTACCGGCGCTCTCTCGGGAGATACAGCCGGCGCTCCCTCCTGGTGGGACTGGCCTTGAGTGCCGCAGTCTTTTTCTTTACCTACTTCGTTTTCGCGGCCTCTATGCGGCTTCAATCTTTCCTGTTCCTTTCCCCCCTGGTCTTCATCTATTTCTTCATCTTCTTCTATAAAACTTTAAGAGAGCGGGAGGTCATGGAGGAGCCCGAACAGCTGCTCAAACACCCCGCCTTCGCCGCCTACACGCTGCTCATGGTCCTGGCCTACGGTGTCGCGTTCTTTCTAGACACTGTCCACCTATGACCCCGGTTGTCAACGCCTTTCCACATGTGATAAAGTAGCGATACCGTTTTGGACCATGCCGATGAACATCGATATCCTGGAGATTGCCCTCAAGTTGCTGTTGGCAGTCGCCCTGGGAGGGCTGGTGGGAATCGAGCGCGAAAGCAGCCATAAGCCGGCCGGCTTTCGCACCAACATCCTGATCTGCCTGGGCGCGACCATGATCATGGTCCTCTCCGAGCTGCTCCTCAGTCAAGCCGGCTCGGCCGCGGGCGATGCCACCCGCCTCGCTGCGGGTGTGGTGACGGGCATAGGCTTTCTGGGCGCGGGTACCATCATCCAATCCAGGGGCATGGTCACCGGCCTCACCACTGCGGCCACGCTCTGGGCCGTAGGGGCCCTGGGCCTCGTGATCGGGGCCGGTCACTACCTCCCGGCGGTCATTTACACGCTGGTCATCGTCATGACGCTTTTCATATTCCGGCGATTCGAAGACGCCCATTCCTCCAAGGCGATCTATCGCTATACCCTAAAGACCAGGACCGCCAAAGAAGCCCTGGTGAGCGTAAGAAAGCTGGCCCTGCACGAAGGGATCCGCTTCAAGGAATTCTCACACAAAAGAGAGGGGAGCCTGACCATCATCGCCTTCTCGTTCCAGGCCCCGGAGGATAAGGAACAGAAGTTCAACCAGGGCCTGGCTGACTTGGACGGCATCGCAGAGCTGAAGATTGACTGAGCGACTCCTCCTGGCAACGACCAACTCCGGAAAGATGAAGGAGATGCAGGCCTATTTGCAGGGACTCCCCTTGGAGTTGATCCCCCTTTCCACCCTGGGGAGCCTTGAGCCCTTCCCTGAAGACGGCCACACATTTTCGGAGAATGCACGCGGCAAGAGTGTCTTCTACAGCCGCCTCTGGGACGGCCTGACGCTGGGCGAGGACTCGGGCCTGGAGGTCGACCAATTGGGCGGGGCCCCGGGTGTGTTTTCCGCCCGCTTTTCCGGCCCCAAGGCAACGGATCAGACGAACATCAACAAAGTCCTGGGCCTCCTGGGAGGCGTCCCCGAAGCACAGAGGACAGCGCGCTTCGTCTCCTGCATGGTCCTCTCACGGCGGGGTAGAATCCTCACAGAGATCCTTGCCCGGGCCGAGGGCAGGATCTTGGAATCTCCCAAGGGGGCCCGAGGATTCGGCTACGATCCCATTTTCTACTATCCTCCGTTTGAGAAAACCTTCGCTGAGCTCGAACGGGAAGAAAAGAACCGGGTCAGCCACCGCGGCCAGGCTCTCAGTCGACTCCGCGAATACCTCTCGGCCGTCGTCAAGAGAGGTTGACGCACCCGTGGGCAGATCGACAACCTCCCTAGACAACTGAGCGGATCTGAAGCCTTGCATCCTCTGTGTTTTCTTCCAGTTAGCTTCCCGCTGTCTCTTGGCCCGGAGACTGCATACACTCCTCTAAAAGGAGATTCAACATGAAAACAATTATGTGGAAGAGAACGGCTTCGATGGCAGGAATCCTGGCGGTCTTGGCGCTGGTGCTGGTTGCCCCCGCCCAGGTCGGAGCTCAAACTAAAGCCAGGGATTCCAAGATCAACATCAACACGGCATCTGTGGTGGAGCTCCAGGAACTGCCGCGCATAGGCGAGCAGGTGGCCAGGCGTATCGTGGACTACAGAGAAAAGAACGGCAACTTCAAAAGGATCGAAGAGCTGATGAAGATCAAGGGGATCGGCGAAAAAACCTTCCTGGAATTGAAGGACAAGGTCACGGTAGGAGGCGTCAGCGGATAGGCGGCGGGAGTCCCCTCCCGCCCCCCTCATGATCGGGGATGGCTCTTCTTGTAGACATCCAAGAGATGTTTCAAATCGAGGTGTGTGTATTTCTGAGTAGTGGCAAGGCTGGCATGTCCCAGAAGCTCCTGGATGGACCTCAGGTCCGCGCCCCGGCTCAACAGATGCGAGGCAAAGGAATGCCGCAGGCTGTGGGGGCTGATCTGCCTTTTAAGCGCGGTCTGCTGGATGGCAGAGCGCACGATCCGCTGCACAGATCGAGTGCTCAGTCGCTGCCCCCTGTAGTTGAGGAAGACCGCGGCCTCATCGATACGGCCCTGGGAAAAGGATGAGCGAACCAGGAAATAGGCTCTGAGGCCGTCTTCTGCGCTCCGCCCGTAGGGCACAAGGCGCTCTTTCTTGCCCTTGCCCATGACCCGCAGGAGCCGCTCCTCGAAGTTGATGTCCTCCAGATCGAGTCCCACGAGCTCGCTGACACGCAGTCCGGTTGCATACAACAGCTCCAGTAGGGCCTTGTCCCTTAAATCCAGGGGTCTGCGGGAATCGGGCACATCGAGTAGGCCGGCCATCTCCTCTTCGGACAGGAATGAGGGGATATGCTTATCCTGCCTGGGAGTGGCCACAACCTTGGCTGGATTGTCCTTCAGCCACTTTTTCTGTACACAGAACTGGAAAAACGAGCGCAGGACGGCCAGCTTGCGCGCAATCGTAGATTTTTTTTCCTGCTTCCGATAGAGGACCGCCAGGAACGAGCGGATGGCCACGTTATCGATCTGGGAGAACGAGATTCCTGTCTCCTGCATATGGGCATGGAACTGGAGGAGGTTGCAGCGGTAAGCATCCAGGGTGTGTGGTGACGCGTTACGCTCGAACTGGAGGTGATCTATAAAAGCCTCGATCTTCTTCAGCATCGCTTAAAGCAAACCGCCTCATCTCATTCGGGAGCCTTCTCGTCTCCGGGCTCGAGCTCCTCACGATAGGGGCAGTCCTTATCACTGCAGTACAGATAGGGCTCTCCCTTCTTGGGGGATTTGCGAAGAACAAACGTTCGGGAACACTCGGGGCAGGGCCTCTCCACCGGCTCGTCCCAGGAAGCAAACTTGCATTTGGGAAACGTGCTGCATCCGTAGAAGATCTTGCCCTTGCGGGTCTTCCGGCGGATCAGCGTTCCCCCCTCACATTCCGGGCAAGCGATGCCGGTGTCCTTTTTCTCGGTCTTGATATACTTGCAGTTGGGATAGTTGGAGCACGCGGTGAAGGGGCCGTAACGTCCCTGGCGCAGGACGAGCGGTGAGCTGCACTCCGGGCAGGCCTCCTCCAGCATCTTCGCTTCCTTTTTATCCATGCTCTGCTTGAATGTACAGTCCGGATAGCCCGAACAGGCCTTGAAACGGCCGAAGCGCCCCTGCTTGATCACCAGGTTCTTGTCGCATTCCGGACACTTCTCCTCGGAAGGGATTCCTGTACCTTTGAATCCCTCCTCCTGCTCAGCCTGCTTGAGGTCTTCGGCCAGCAGGGCATGATAGGACCTGAGGTAGGCCAGCCCGTCCTCCGTGCCTTCGCTCACCAGGTCCAGCTTTTCCTCCAACTGGGCGGTGAATTCGAACTGCATCAGGTCCGAGAACTTGTCGATCAGGTAGTCGCTGAGGAACATCCCGAGTTCCTGGGGAATGAACCGCCCCTTTTCTCGGATCACATAGTCGCGGTCCAGCAGGGTGGAGATGATCGGGGCATAGGTGCTGGGGCGCCCGATGCTGCGCGCCTCCAGCTCCTTGACCAGGCTGCCCTCCGTGTAGCGGGGCGGCGGCTGCGTAAAATTCTGCTTGGGCTCGAGCTCGTGCAGCTTCAGATCTTCGCCTGGCTGGGCTTTGGGCAGGGCCTTATCGTCCTTCTGCTGCTGGGGATAAAGCGCCAGGAAACCATCGAACTGGATGACCTCTCCCTTGGACCTGAACTGATACTTCCCGGCCCGGATATCGAATTCCGTTTCCTCGATGCGAGCGGGATTCATCTGGGAAGCCAGGAACCGGTTCCAGATCATACTGTAGAGGCGATGCGTATCCTTATCCAGGAAGGATTCCAGTTTTTCCGGAGGGAGGTCGAAGGAAGTGGGCCGGATGGCCTCGTGAGCGTCCTGGGCCTTTTTCTTGTTCTTATAGGCCCGGGGCTGGGGCGGCAGGTGCTCCGGAGAAAAGTTCGCAGCGATGAATTCCCGGCTCTTGCGCAGCGCATCGTCCGCGATGCGTACCGAATCGGTGCGCATGTAGGTGATCAGGCCCACCAGCCCTCGATCGCCGATCTCGAGTCCTTCATAGAGCCGCTGGGCAACGACCATGGTCTTTTTGACGGAAAACCGGAGCAGCCGGAAACCCTCCTGCTGGAGCGTGCTGGTGATGTAGGGCGGACTGGGCTGGCGTTTCTTCTGCTTGATCTGCACGTCCTCAAGCCGGAACGGTAGCTCCCGGAGTTCGTCGACGACCGCTGTGGCCCGGGCCTCCTCCCCGATCTTGGCCTTTTCCTCCTCGATCTTGGTCAGGAGGGCCTTGAAGACCGGAGGCTGAAGGGCCTCGAGGTGGGCCGCGACGGTCCAGTATTCTTCCGGTACAAAGGCCTTGACCTCCTTCTCCCGCTCACAGATCAAGCGCAGGGCGATGGACTGCACGCGCCCCGCACTCAAGCCCCTGCCTATCTTCTTCCACAGCAAGGGGCTGATCCCATACCCCACCAGCCTGTCCAGGATGCGGCGCGTCTGCTGGGCCTTGATCTTGCCTTGATCGAGCTCCTGCAGGTTCTCCAGCCCCGCATGCACAGCGGCCGGCGTTATCTCATGCAGGAGCATGCGGTAGATATGAGGATTCGTGTCTTTGAGCACCATGCAGAGGTGCCAGCAGATAGCTTCGCCCTCCCGGTCCGGATCGGCGGCCAGCAGCACGCGGTCGCAGCGGCCTGCGGCAGCCTGCAGCTCGTCCACCACCTTCTTTCGGGTGGGAAGAACGTTGTATTCGGCCTCAAAATCCTTGTCGACATCGACCCCCAACTTGGACTTGGGAAGATCCCGGATGTGCCCCAGCGTCGCCTTGACTTCAAAATCGGAACCCAAGTAGCGGTTGATCGTCTTGGCCTTGGCCGGGGATTCTACGATCACCAGTTGTTTTGCCATCACATTTTCCTTTGATAGTATTGCCCAGGACGCGGAGTTACGCAACCCTTGATTTCCAGGCTGAGCAGAAGTGTCAAGGCCTCGGATACGGACAGCCCGGTCTGCTCCACCAGGTCATCCACATGCTTCCCTTGATCGGGCAGCAGCAGGTTCAGCAGCTTTCTCTCTGCCGCCGTCAAATCCGGCGGGGGCTCAGAGGGCTCCGGAACCACTTTTTTGAGCTCTTCATTCCAGGGGGCCGGGAGTTCATCGATCACATCCGCCCACCCCTCTACGAGCCGGGCCCCGCTCTGGATCAGCCAGTTCGCGCCCCGGCTGAGCTCGGAGGTGATATTCCCGGGAACGGCCAGGACCTCACGATTCTGCTCGAGCGCCAGGCGGGCCGTGATCAAGGATCCGCTCTTGCGTGTGGCTTCCACGACGACCGTCGCAAGGGCCAGGCCGCTGATGATGCGGTTGCGCAGAGGGAAGTGGTGCCCCAGCGGCTTCGATCCCAAGGGGAACTCCGTGAGCACGACACCCTGTTCGGCGATCCTTTCCCATAGCTTCCGGTTCTCCCGGGGATACACGACATCCAGTCCCGAACCGAGGACCGCGGCTGTCGCCCCTTTCTGCAGGGCTCCCCAATGGGCTGTCGCATCAATTCCCCTGGCGAGGCCGCTGATCACCACAACGCCCCTCTCCGCGAGATCGCGGGCAATTTTTTCGGCTACCGCACGCCCGTATGGGGTGGGAGTCCGGGCCCCGACCATGGACACTCCGGGGCTCTCCAGGAGCCGGATGTCTCCCGCATAGTACAGGACAGCCGGGGGATCATAGATCTCTCGCAACCGCTGCGGATAGGCCTCGTCTTCCCAGGTCAGCACCGCGAATCCCGCTCGAGTCAGGCGTTCCTGCTCTCTGAGGGCACGCTCCAGGGTTTTCGAAGAGCGCAGTTCCCGGGCCGCGGATTCCTCGATCCCCAGGGCCGTGAACGCGGGAACATCCGCCTGGTAGGCTTCTCGGATGGAGCCGAACGCCCGGACGACCTTCTGCAGCGATGCCAGTTTTTCGTGAAAGACCAGGCTGAGACCGATCCAGAGGGTCAGGTTTTCCGGCACAGTCACACTTTGCAGTAATGAGAGGGGAGAGCGAATACCGGAATGGAGCTGTTGGAGATCACCTTTTCCGTGGTGCTCCCAAGGAAAAAGCGCTCCACGGCTCCGGGCCCGCAGGTCGAGATGACGATCATGTCACAGTTGTGGGCCTCTGCGTAGTCCACGATCCCCAGAGAGGCATTAAGCGCCCGGGTCACATCTTCGGTGATCTTGACGTCTTCCTTCTCTTGTTTCTTCCGCGACGTGAGCTTATCCGTCACCGTGTCCATCATCTCGTCCAGCATCCGCGGGGGAAATTCGTGATCGTGCAGCTCCAGCACATGGAGAAACACGAGCTCGGCATCAAATCCTTTGGCCAGCCTCCACGCATAATCCCGCTCCACCTCTTCGAATTCTGAAAAATCCGTGGGGACCAGGATCTTGTCGAACTGAAGGGGCCCGCTCGTCTTCTTGGTCAAGAAGAGGGGGACCCGAGAATGCCTCAGGACCTGATTCGCCACACTTCCGATGAAGATCTTCTCCAAGGCCGAAAGCCCCTTTTTCCCCATGACGATCAGGTCGGCCCCCTCCTCTTCGGCGGCGGCGATGATCTCCTTGGCGGCGTTGCCCTCTCTGATCAGGGGGCGGAAGGAACCATCCCGCTCCTCCCCCAACTGCACCAGGCGGTCCATGGCATCGTTCTTGATGACATCGATCCGCCGGACGAGTTCCCCCTGGACTGATATCACAGAATTGTACAGCGAGACAGGAAATTCCGGCACCACATGGAGGGCCAGGAGCTCGGCTCCGAAGGTTTTTGCCAGGTGTTCTGCTTGAGTCAGAGCTTCCCGCGCCTCATCAGAAAAATCGGTGGGCCAGAGGATCTTTTTTAAGAAATCCGACATTGTTGTCTCCTCAAATGTGTTCCATAGGCTGAATGGTATGGTTATTTTAACAGGAAAAACCGAAAAGGCAACGCATTTCAGCGGCCAAGCAAAATGGAGCCGGAGGTGTAGAATACGCCGGCCACGGCCCCGGTCATCAGGCAAGCCAGGGTGGCTGCCAGCAGGGCCCGGAATCCGAGGCGCGACAGATCATTGACGCGTTCGGGGACCAGGGCCCCCACTCCGCCCACAAAAATGGCGAGGGAGGCGATGTGGGCGAAGCCGCACAGCGCATAGGAGGCGATGATGGCCGAACGCGGATGGATAAGATCTCCGTTTGCAATGAGGCCGGCCAGGTCCTGGTAGGCCGCCAGTTCCGTCGCGATGGGCCTCTGCCCGAGCAGGCGGGCCACCTCCATGGCATCAGCTGGAGGAACGCCCAGCAGGAGGGCAAAAGGATAGAACACGTAGCCCAGCAGCCCCGAGAGCGACCAGTCGACGTTCAAGCCGAACCACTGGTTCAGGTATCCGCCCGCACCACCCAGGGCCAGATCGATCAAGGCCATGATGCCCAGGAAGGCGATGAGCAGGGTGAATATCCCTCCCAGCAGCCGCAGGCCGCTCCAGGCTCCGTTGATGATGGCCATGATGATGTTGTCTTCCCGTTCATAATGGGGCTTGACGCTTACCCCTAGGGTGACCGGCTCGCCGGTCTCGGGAACGATCAGCTTGGACATCACAACAGCCGCCGGCGCGGAAAGGAATGAGGCGGAGACCAGGTGCCCCGCGATGGTGGGCAGTAGATCCTGCAGGTAGAATACGTAGAGGGCCAGCACAGTGGAGGCGATCGTCCCCATTCCGGCAGCCAGGACCGTGGTCAACTCCGATCGTGTCATCTGCTTGAGATGCGGTTTGATCACCAGTGCGGACTCGATCCCGACAAAGATATTGCTGGAAGCACTCAGCGATTCGGCTCCGCTGATGCGCATGAGCCTGCTGAAGACATAGGCAAAGGCCCGGATGACGAGGGGCATGATCTTCAGATAATACAGAGCCCCCACCAGGGCAGCGAAGAAGATGATCGTGGGCAGCCCTTGAAATCCCAGGAAGTAGCCGAGAGATGTCTCGCCCCCCTCTCCAATGGTTCCCGGAGGGAGCGCCAGCCTGCCGAAGATGAATTTTGTCCCGGCGGTAGCACTCTCCAGGACTTTCACGACCAATGAGTTGACGAACAGGAAAAACCGGGATCCCGCTGGGATCAGGAAAATGAACAGGGCGAAACACATCTGGAGAAAGACTCCCCAAAAGACCACGCGCCAGTTCACGACCCTGCGGTCTGAGGAGCAGAGCCAGGCGAAACCGGCAAGCAGGAAGACGCCGACCAGACTCACCAGGTTGTACCATTCCATGGACTAGGGGCTCCTTATGCGGCGTTCTCTACTATATCCCAGACACGGCCGTTATTCAAGAAACAGGCGAGGGCAGGCTCAGGGGGAAGGGAACGTGACAGCGATCAGCTTCTGCGTGGATGTTTTTCCCCGCACGATCTCCAGAGAGGAAGGGGGAACATCGAGATAGTCGGCGAGCAGCTTGATAACCTCGCGGTTGGCCGCTCCCTTGACCGGGGGCGTGGTGATCTTGATGCGGAATTCCTCCGGCCCCAGGCGTTCGATCCCGGTCTTGCGCGCGCGCGCCTGCACCTTGACCCGGAGGATAGAACGTCCCGTGGTGTTCATGCGTGGCTCATGGGGCAGGTGCTCAGAAATATCCGGCGGACGGCGCCAGCAGCTTCGCTGCATAGTAAGCCAGCGACCGTACCAGAAAGGAGCGCAAAAACATGATGATCAGGAAGACGATGATGGGACTGATGTCCATTCCGCCGAAGCGGTAGGGCGGGACAAAGCGGCGGATCGGGCTCAGGACGGGCTCGGTCAGTCGGAACAGGATGACCTTGACCTGATAGAGAGAGGGGACCTGGATCCAGCTGAGTATGACCCGGAACAGGAGGATCCAGATGTACAGCATAAGGACCACATCCAGGACCCTGGCCGAGGCGGCGAGGAAATAGCCGAATACTGTCATTGGGTTTCTTGTCTCCTGCTTGGGGTTGGGATCAGCGTGGTAGGATCACCGCTTTCTGGTCATCTGAAGCGTGTCCTTGAGCTTGTCTTTGTGGCGATAGAACAGCTCCTGCAGCTGTTCCAACGTGACGATGTATCCGGCCACGTACAGGGACAGGTTAGGCCGCATGGGATCATTGGTCCTCAACAGGACATACTCCCTCACAAGCCCCACGTTGCGCCGCGGGGTGATTTTCATGTCCACGGTCACCTCTTTGCCGGCCGCGATCTTGAGGGGCGTAGGGACCGCCTTGCCGTCGATGGTGAATACCGCGTCCTTGTGGGAGAACTCCACGCTCAGTTCACGCTCCCCCGGATTGGACAGCCTGGTCTGGGTCTCGATGCCCTCGGATTCCAGGATCAATCCCAGGTCGATGGAATAGTTGTCCAGCTCGACCCGGGGCCGGGGGGGGACATCGATGGCCACCTGGACGGCAAGCTGTGCCTTGGGCTCCTTCGGGTCATTGCTGTCCACATAGATGTACTTGGTCTGGCTCCCCTCGTATCCTTTGGTGTTGAAGGTGACCTTGATCTCACCGGACTTGCCCGGCTGGATCTCCCGGTTCGAGATCAGGGCCGCGGCACAGCCGCAGGATGTCCGGACGTTGCGCACGATCAGGGTGGCATCCCCCAAGTTCTGGAAACGGAACACGTGTGTCAGAACCTTCCCCTGCTGTGTCTTGCCGAAATTCCACTTCGTTTCCTTGAATTTTATGGTAGGAGCCTGCTGGGCCAGGAGCGGCGACAGGGATAACGCTGTCACCACTGCCGCTATCAGCAGGGCTGCACAGAACCTACGTGTCCTATCTCGTTCTTGCTGCATGGTTTTCTCCTTGACTCTTTTCCATGGTAGCATTTTTTCTTTAAAACGGCAAAGCACTGAAACAGCACGACTTTCCTCCCCTAAGAGGGACGCTGCGTGCAGTGCCCGCCTCTCAGTTTAGTCGCCCGGGCCGCCCCTTGGCCGGAATCCCTCGAGATTGATAATCCCGGTCGTGTACGCTACACTAGTACTATCATGAAAAACAAGGCTCTGCTGCTCGTCTGGATGTGTGTGTGTCTCGTCTTCAGCGGCCTCGCCCAGGAGACGCCGCTCAAACTCAAAGTGGTGACCGATCAGGCGAACATCCGCAAGGACCCCGACATCGGCAGCCCGATTTTGCACATGGCCCCGCGCGGCGCGGTCCTGGACGGCGAGAGCCAGGAAGGCGAATGGTACCGCGTCCGCTTCATCTCCGGACGGGGACAGATCACGACCGGCTTTGTGCATGAGAGCCTTGTCATCGTGACGTCCCGGCTTCCCGATGCTAAACAACCGGAGAAGCCGGCAGCCAAGACGCCTCCTGAACAACCGGCAAGAGTGGTCCCGCCGCCTCCTGTGGAACAAACCCCTCCGGTCCAGGAGCAGCGCGACACGACATCGGAACCACCCGCGGGAAGCGATGCCTGGCGGCCGCAGCTCCGCCTCTCTCTCTGGGGAGGGCTCTCCTACCGGGGCGTGGGCGACCTGAACACGGGCGCTCAGGGGCTTGCGGACTATTATGCCGACGTGCTGGCGAGTACGGCGGACACGGGCATCGATCCTCTTCACCTGGCTTATCTTCTCGGGGCGGAGTTCCAGGGCGAGCTTCTGCCAGGTCTTTTTCTGGGGATCGGGGCCGACTATCTGAGGGGAAGCCGCAGCAGCGAGATCATCTTCTCCGGGAGCGGCGAGCGAGCAACCTTCACCACACGCCCGGAGATAAGGGCCCTGCCGCTCCGCCTGGTCGTGTCCTACTTCGTCCTCCCCCGACTGTACCTCAAGGCCGGGCTGGAATACTATCTTGCACAGGCCCGCTATTCCTACCGCCAGGAACAGGGTGATACCTGGGAGGAATGGCAGGGCAAGGCCAGCTCTCAGGGCTTCGGCTTCATGGGCGGCCTTGGCCTGGAGACCGATATCAGCGCGAGTATCGGATTCTTTGCAGAGGTCACCGGACACCTGGCCAAGCTAAGCGACTTCGAGGGGACAGACACGCATTCCCTTTCCGGAGGGAACTCCGTTGAGGAAGACGGCATGCTGTACATCTACCAGGGTCATGTCACACCCGAGACGTCCTATCCGCTGGTCTACATCCGGGAGCGGAAGCCGACGGAAGCGGGCGTGTCCGATGCGCAGCTGGCCGGCGTCGACTTCTCCGGTCTGGTCCTGCGTCTGGGATTTTCTTTCCGCTTCTAATCCCCCAGGAGGCGCTATCGAAGGGGGGACAGATCAGTCCCCTTGTCGTTCATAAAATATATAGCGCGGACTGGCGTCCAGAGTGACGGTCCGATCCGTCACCGGGAGTTCCTCACCGTCACGGCCGACCACTCGCTTGACCGGGCTCGGAAAGAGGAATTCAACCGGCCCCTGCTCCGACCAGCCCACCGCAAACTCTTCCTGGCCTTTGCAGAAGTTGAACACCCGGGCCACAGGATGCACGAAGTAGCCCTGGTACATGGTGTTCGCACAGAATCCCCTCAGGGTCCTGAGCGCCCGGAACGCCGGGCGCCGGCGCCAGGTTTCTGTCCTGCTGTCGACCAGTCCGTAGCCCGGAGCGACCAGCTGCCACCAATAGATCCTGCTGACCCATCCGCTGCACAAACAGAGCAGGTAATACCGGACCAGGAAATCCGCCTGTTCCTCCTCGCTCACATTGGGCCGCCCTGCCGCCGGTGAATATTCTCCCGTATCTTTCAGGGGCCAATTGACTTCCGTGATCCAGAGCTCCTGACCCTTGCGCGAAGATCGGTCCACGATCGCGCGCAAAAGGGCCAGCTTCCGGGATGTGTCCCAGCCGAACTGCTTGGCTTCGGGAGGCCCCATGCGGTCGACGTACAGGTGGGAACTGATGATATCGAAGGATACATGCTTCAAGACCGGAGGGAAGAGGTGGAACTCGAAATCGATGACGGCCGGTCCCACCAGACGCACCTTATGACCCTGGGCCGCTGCCAGAGCGGCTCGGGCCAGGCGGAGATACTCGCGGTGGTCCCACACGCCCCATTTGGTGCGGTTCCAGGCGTGCCCCACTTCAAAGCATGTTTCCCGGTCACCGAGACGGGAAAAAACCTCCTCAAGGAAGCGTTCCCACCCGGCGGGTTCGAGTACGTCCTGCCTCCTCTGAAGCAACGCGACCAGGACCTCGATCCCCGCTTCCCGCATCCTGGACAGGAAACGCTCATACATCTCCAGCCGATCCAGCTCCCAGGAAGGGATCCGCAGCAGGCTCTGACGTATGCCCAGTTCCCGGAGCAGATCCAACAACTCCTGCTCCCGGCCCTCATCCTGGACGGGCGAAACCGAGACGGCGAAAGGGTCTTGGATGGAAACGGGGAATTGATACGCCATCCTGCGCAGGAAGCGATACTGCATGAGCACGGGGACCGTCCGCCCCAGATTGGGCCAGATCATACCGAAGTAGCTGGGCGCGTGGCTCAGGTGCCGGAGGAAGCGTTCACCCCGAGAACCGACATTGTGGGGCTGATCCGCATGCGGGTTCCAGCTGAAGGATTCCTTCATGGTCTTTTCTCGTATGGGAGGCCGCTCCGCGGCACTCCAGATGACTGCCCGGGCTTCATTTTCAGGTACCATACCACCCCGGTTTCGGGCTGTCAAACCTGGCCTGGGGGAATGGGCCGGCTGGATTGACGGGCCGTTCCCAGTGGGATAAAATAATAGTTTTAAGGAGAATTCAAGCCATGATCGACAAAGAACTGCTCGACATCCTGGCATGCCCGGTGTGCAAGACCGAGATCAAGCAGACCGCGGATGAATCAGGGCTGAAGTGTCTGCAGTGCCACCGGATCTATCCCATCAGGGAAGGCATCCCCGTCATGATCCCTGACGAGGCGACCATTGAGCCGGATAGAGCAACTCAAGGGTGATCCCTCGGCCGTAGAGAAGATCCTCCTGGTCCGAATGCGGCGCATCGGCGATATACTCATGACGACGCCTGCCGTGCAGGCCCTCCGTGCGCATTATCCCCGGGCCCACATGACCTATGTCGTGGAGGAGCCCTACCGCGCCCTGGTGGAGGGCAGCCCTGATCTGGATGAGGTCGCGGTCTTTCCCCGAGACCTGAGCCCCGGTGAATTCCTGCGGCTCATGCATCCACTGCGGGAGCGGCGGTACGATCTGCTCATAGACTTCCATGGGGGCCCTCGAGCCTTCTGGATCTCTCTCCTCTCCCGCGCCGGCTGCAAGGTCGGCCACCGGCTGAAATACAAACACCACTTCTATGACCTCACCCTCCCCCGGACCTCCAGGCACCATTCGGTAGAAGACCATCTCAACCTGGTGAGGGCCGTGGGGGTGGAGATCAAGGACGCCCCCCGCCTGACCATGGCACCGGCATCGGAGCGGGAGGCAGAGAACATCGACGGCGTCATCCGGCGGGAAGAGCTCAAGGGCCGCCGGATCATTGTCCTGCACGTGGGGGCCGGAAACCGGTTCCGGGATTGGGGCGAGGACAACCTGGGCCTGCTGATCTCCCGGCTCTCGAGCCTCCCGGATGTGGGCGTGGCACTTATCGGGGGGCCAGAAGACGTGTCCCGGTCAAATTCGCTGGCGGCTCCCTATGCTGGGCGGGTGGCCTCACTGGCGGGAGGATTGAACCTGCGGGAAGTCAGGGAGCTCATCCTGCGGGCGGATCTCTTCGTCGGGCCGGACAGCGGCCCCATGCACATCGCCGCCACCACAGAAACACCCATCGTGGCCTATTTTGGCCCCACCCTGCCTGCCCAATTCTCTCCCTGGAGAGCTGAGGCAACCCTGCTTGAGAAAGCCCATGACTGCCGACCCTGCAGGCAGCGGGACTGCGTGCATGCGGACATCCGCTGCCTGCTGGAGATCAAGCCGGAAGAGGTGGCCGAAGCCGCAGAGAGCATGCTTTCCTCATCCCGAGCGTCCCCTTGAGTGAGTGGATGGCCCCCAAAGCTGTGGCTGGGCCAGTCCCCCCAGGATTGAAGTTTTTTCTGAGCTGAGTTATCATCCCCATGACCGATTTGGTCAGGAGACTCCTCATGCGCCATCTGGACAGAATCCTTCCCACATTCATTGCCTTGTATCTCCTGGCCTCCATGATCTCCATCTCCGCCAGCCAGATCATCCTGGGGCTTGCGTTCGTGGCCTGGGCCGCTGTGCTGATAAGAGGTCGTGAGATCCCTCGCTTCCCAGGTTTTTTCTGGCCCCTGCTGGCCTATGCCGGACTCTCCCTGATCGCCTCGGCCCTCTCCCGCAATCCCATGGTCAGCTTCCAGGACAGCCGTGAGCTCCTGCTCCTCCTGATCGTCCCCATCGTATTCACGGGCATCACCAAACCGGAGGATGGGAGGCGCGCCGGTTGGGCCCTCCTGGCTTCGGCCCTGGTGAGCATCGCCTTCTCGTTCGCTTACTTCCTCCTGAAGGCAGCGCCTGGAGAACGCATCGCCGGATTCATGGATCACTACATGACTCAGGCCGGGCTGCTGCTCCTGTTCAGCGCCCTCGCCTTCAGCTATTTTCTGTTCGGTACGGGCAGGGTGCGCCTCGTATGGGGCGCCGGATTCGCCCTGGCTGCGGTGGCCCTCGTGCTGACCCTCACCCGAAACGCTTGGGTGGGCCTCGTGATCGTGATCTGTCTCCTGCTGGCCCTGTACAAACCCAAGGCCCTGATCCTCATCCCGGTGGCTGCCGGGCTGATCTTCCTGGCCAGCCCCCCGCATATCAAACGGCGCGCCATCAGCATCTTCGATGCTCAGAGTTATTCCAACGCCCAGCGCATCGAATACCTGGGGGCGGGACTCGAGATCATCCGCGACAATCTTCTGCACGGGACGGGTCCCAACACCGTGCACGTGGTCTTCCAACAGCCCCAGTATGATCTGTCAGAGGAAGCACGCGACAATGTTCACCTCCACAATAACATGATCCAGATCGCTGCCGAACGGGGGATTCCCACGCTTATAGCCTGGCTGGTTTTCATGGGCTGGGCCTTCCTTGCGCTCCTGCGGCTGGTCAGGGAACGGGCGGATCCGCTGCTTTATGTATACGCTGCCGCGGGACTGGCGGCCTGCTTGGGCCTCTTTGCCGCCGGAATCTTCGAGTATAACTGGGGTGACTCCGAAGTCGTGACCCTGTTTTTATGCCTGATTACACTCCCCTTTGGCCTCGCCCGGGGGCTCGAGAAAAAGGGCTCCGACGCATAATAAAATGGGAGGCATCACAAAACGCAGGCCCTGGAGGATCCTCCTCTATATCGCGGCGGCCTACGTCCTCTGGCTGGGATTCCTATGGCTGCGCTACGGGCGGCCCCCCAGAGCAGAGGCCCCCGATCCGCACGAGGTCGTGGGGGTCTATCACCTCCACTCACAACACTCGGACGGCAAGGGAGAGGCGGAAAAGATCGCTCGCCTGGCGGCCCGGCAGGGCCTCGACTTCGTGATCTTTACCGACCACGGCAATCCCAATCCCGCGGCCCTTTCCCTGCGGAAGCGGCAGGGCTCTCTCCTGGTGCTGGCAGGCACCGAGATCTCCGTCAACCGGGGACATCTGGTCGCCCTGGGCTTCCGGTCCCCCGGGAAGCCCTTCTCTTCCCAGGCCGAGGAGGCCGCGCATCAGGTGATACAGAATGGTGGATTCACGGTGATCGCCCACCCCTATTCGAAGGTCAGGTGGTCCTGGGGCGAATACGCCGGATACCGAGGCATCGAGATCCTCTCCGGAGACGCCATGCTGCGTATGAACTGGGCCCGCTCGCTCCCGACTCTGCCGCTCTTTTTGATCGCTCCGCACATTCCCATGCTGCGGCTCCTTTCAAATCCCAGGCAAAATCTGCGCCAGTGGGATGAGCTCTCCAGGGACCATGCCGTATACGGATATTACAGCTGTGACGCCCATCTGCTCTACAAGCCCCTGCTGTCGCTGATGCACCTCCACGTGCTGCTCGACCGCCCGCTCCCAGAGGAATACCCGGAAGCCAGCAGAATGATCCATGAGGCCCTGAGGGATGGTCACTTCTATAACGTGGTGGCGGCTGCTGCCCCAGGCAATGGTTTCCGGTTCTGGGGGGAAGACGGACAGAGGCGCATCGCCATGGGGAACACGGCCGTTTATTCGCCGGGTATGCTCCTGCACATTCAGGTGCCGCCTGGCGCGGACTCGGAATGGCACCTCCTCCGGGACGGCAAACCCGTCCTGACCTCAAAACAAAAGATCCAGACATACCTAGCCCTGGAGGCCGGCGTTTACCGCGTCGAGGTCTTTCTGAGAGAAAGCTCCTCCCTCGACAAGGGCTGCCCCTGGATCCTGTCCAATCCCATCTTCGTCAGGAAATAATGCTATGAACAACATCGACGTTTCTCTCCTGTCCGATACAGTCCGGGATTTTTCCAACCAGACAGTGCTGGTCCTGGGTGACCTGATGCTCGATCGCTACCTATGGGGGCATGTAAGCCGCATTTCACCCGAGGCTCCTGTTCCGGTGGTGGCCGTAAAAAGGGAGACATCCTGTTTGGGAGGAGCCGGGAACGTGAGCCGTAACCTCCAGAGCCTGGGTGCATCTGTGCTCCTGGTCGGGCAGGTGGGAGACGATGACGCCGGCCTCTGGATCAAGGAGAATGCCCCGGCAGCCCGGGGGATCTTTACGGATGCTGGCAGGCCCACCACCATAAAAACCCGGGTCATCGCGCACCATCAGCAGGTCGTGCGCGTGGATCAGGAGGAAATCGAGCCGCTCTCCCAGAGAGCACAGGAGAAAATCCTGTCCCTGATCCGGGATGAGGCATACGACGGTCTCCTCGTCTCAGACTATAACAAGGGGATGGTAAGCCAGAACCTGATGCACAAGGTCCTGGAAGTGACCCAGGAACGCGGGGTCCCCGTGTTCGTCGACCCAAAGGTCGAGAATTTCTCCTACTACTCTCCGGTGACGCTCATCACTCCGAACCACTTCGAGGCAGAGCGGTTCGTAAACTATCCCTGTACGACAGACGCGGAGGTGGAAAAGGCCGGAATCGACATCCTCTCCCGCATCTCCTCCTATTACCTCATCCTCAAACGTGGGGAACAGGGAATGACCGTCTTCGAGAAGGGAAAGTCTCCCAACCACATCCCGACCGTGGCCCAGGAAGTGTATGACGTTACCGGGGCAGGGGATACTGTCATCGCAGCGGCCAGCCTGGCCCTGCTGTCGGGTGCCTCCATCCAGCAAGCGGCCCTCCTGGCCAACACCGCTGCCGGGATCGTGGTAGGGAAGCTGGGCACGGCCACCCTGACCCGGGAGGAACTCCTGGCAGTCCTCCCGTCGAAGGGGAGCTAGCACATCCGCCCCACAAGCGACATTTCTGTTTATCTCACACCTAAAAACGAGTATAATAGTAGTGTTTAAAAGAGGAAAAAATGTGTGGTGTAATTGGGATCTACAGCAACGAAGACGTGTTCAAGGACCTGTACCAGGGAATCCTGGCCATTCAGCACCGGGGCCAGGACTCCGCGGGTATGATCACGTATGACGGGCGCTTCCATACCAAGAAGGGCAACGGGCTGGTCAACGACATCTTCGATGCGGCCAATGCACAGCGGCTGCTCGGCCCCATCGGGATCGGCCACACCCGCTACCCGACCGTGGGTGGCGGACGGGGGGATGACGCCCAGCCCTTCTTCGTCAACTCCCCCTTCGGCATCATCATGGCCCACAACGGCAACGTGGTCAACTACGCGGAGCTCAAAGAAAGACTGTTCCTGGAGCACCGGCGCATCCTGAATTCCGATAATGATGTTGAGGCCGTTCTGAATGTGTTCGCTCAGGAACTGGCCGTGCAGGATGCCCTCCACCTGACTCCGGAACACATCTATGCGGCCGTCAAGGGCGTCTACGACAAGGTCAAGGGCAGCTATTCTGTTGTGGCCTACATCGCAGAGCAGGGGATGGTCGCCTTCCGCGATCCCTACGGGATCAAACCCCTGGTGTACGGAAAACGCAAGGACGGCATGCTCCCCTCCTACGCAGTGGCTTCCGAGAGTGTGAGCCTGAACATCATGAACTTCTCTGATATCAAGGACATCAAGCCAGGCCAGGTCCTGTTCATCGACAAGAACCGGCAGCTGCACACCCGGCGGCTGGTTCAGCACACCCACACGCCCTGCCTGTTCGAGTGGGTCTATTTCGCGCGGCCGGATTCCTTCATCGACAAAGTCAACGTCTATAACTGCCGCATCCGCCTGGGCCGCCTCCTGGCCCAGGAAATCAAAAAACTGGGCCTGAAGATCGATGTGGTCGTCCCGGTCCCCGATTCCGCCCGGGATGCCGCCATCGAGATCGCCCGCACCCTCCACCTCAAGTACAGGGAAGCCCTTGTCAAAAACCGCTACATCGGGAGGACTTTCATCATGCCCTCGGACAAGTCCCGAAAGACCTCTGTCCGACAGAAACTCAATCCCATCGCATCGGAATTCCGGGGCAGGAATGTCCTGCTCGTGGACGACAGCATCGTGCGCGGCAACACCTCACGGGCCATCATCGAAATGGTCCGGGAATGCGGGGCCAAAAAGGTCTACTTCGGATCCTATTCCCCTCCCCTGCGCTTCCCCTGTGTTTACGGCATCGATATGCAAACCCATCAGGAATTTGTTGCTGCAGATTCCACGCCGGATGAGGTCGCCCGCAAGATCGGGGCCGATCGGGTCATCTATCAATCCCTGGATTCCCTTAAAAAGGCCGTCCACATGGGCAACGAACAGCTGGACCACTTCTGCGGGGCCTGCTTCGACGGGAACTATCCCACGGGTGACATCACTCAGGATGACCTGGAAGCTATAGAGAAAGAGAGAAGAGGCCTCCAAAAAGAGCAGCTGCAACTCAATATCTGAAGACCAAAAGAGGGAAGAGACCGGTCCTTGCCGGCCGTAGGATCACACAGATCCCCGCCAGAATTCCAACAGATCGGATAACATGCGCTCCAGAGGAATACCCGGCTGCCACCCTGTGGCCTCCCGGAGTTTACGGTTATCACCCTGCAGCCGGACGATGTCGGTCTTGCGGAGTTTTGTGGGATCGACCAGGACCTCAACGGTGGAGGGGGACTGGGACAGGAGCCGCTCGAGGATGTGCTTCAGGGAAACTGCATTCCCGGACGACACATTGTAGGCCTCGCCGCGTTTTCCCCGCTCCAGCAGGCTTATGTAGGCCAGGACCACATCCCGGACATCGCAGAAATCCCTGAAAACCTCGATGTTGCCCACCCGGATCTCGGGAGCCAGGTCTCCCTTTTCAATAAGGGCGATCTGGCGGCCCCAGTCGGAACATACGAAGTCGGGGCTCTGGCCCGGACCTGAGTGCGGAAATGCACGCGAGATGACGATGTCCAGCCCCTCCACTTCGATGTAGAAACGGCAGAGCTGCTCGCCGCTGATCTTGCTGAAGGCATAGGGGCTGATCGGCCGGATTTCGTCCGTTTCCCTCAGGCCCTGACCGTTCGGGGGCGGATCGGCATAGACTTCTGACGAGCTCACGAACAGGACCCGGGCCTCGGGTGCATGTGTCCTGACCGCCTCCAGGAGGTTCAGGGTTCCCAGCAGGTTCGTCTCCAGTGTCTCGAAGCGCCTTGTCCAGGAGTGGCCGACATTGGATACGGCAGCCAGATGAAACACCCAAGCGGGTTGTGCCTCTCGGATCAGAGCGGCTACAGCCGTTGACTGTCGCAGGTCCAAACGGCAGAGTTGGCTCGCACAGGACAATCCAGGCGGGCCCGGCTCATGGGGAAAAGAGGTACCGAAGATCTGAGTATCCGTCCGGTCCAGGGCTTGAAGGAGATGAGCGCCCACGAAACCCGTTGCTCCGGTGACGAGGATACGCTTCGTCAAAGCCTCGCTCTCCAGTACTCGAGCAGGTCCTGCAGCGACTGCTCGAAGGGGATGCGGGGCTCCCACCCGGATATCGCCCGAAACTTGCTGGCATCGGAGAGCAGGATCATCACATCGGAGGGGCGCAGGCGCAGGGGATCGACCTCGATCCGTACGTCCGCCTCGGTCAGGGCCAGGAGCTTATCCAGGATCTCCTGGGCGGTGAAGGCGATCCCCGACCCGATGTTGTAGACCTCTCCGGCCTCGCCTTTTTCCAGGCTCAGCCAGTAGGCCCGCACCGTGTCCCGCACGTCGGTGAAATCTCGCTTGGCTTCCAGGTTGCCGACGAAGAGGACGGGATCCCGCAGTTTCTTCTCGATCTCGACGATCTGCCTAGCAAAATTGGAGCAGATGAAAACCTCGCCCCGACGGGGCCCGGTGTGATTGAATCCCCGGGTCCGGACGACATGCAGTCCGTAGCTCTTGAAGTACTGGTAGCCCAGAAAGTCCTGGGCCACCTTGCTCACCGCATAGGGGCTGAGGGGGCGGAGGGGATTGGATTCCGTCATGGGCACCTCATCCGGATGTACCAGCCCATACTCTTCGCTGGAACCTGCGATCTGGATGCGCGGAGTGAGCCCCAGGTCGAGCACCGCCTCGAACAGGTTGATCTGCCCGATGCTATTGATGGCGAATGTCTCGGCCGGAGCTCGCCAGGACGTGGGGACGAAACTCTGTGCGGCCAGATGGAAGATGCGGTCCGGCTCGATCTCGGCCAGGGCCTTTTTCAGGGACACCATGTCCTTCAGGTCCGCTTCCAGCAGGTGGATCCGATCCCGGATGTGCTGGACGTTCTCCATCCGGCTGCGCCAGCGGATCAGCCCATAGACCTCGGCCTCCGGATGATTTTCCAGGATGTAGTCCGCCAGATGGCTCCCTGCGAAGCCTGTAATGCCCGTGATCAGTGCTCTCATGGGATCTCCTTTCCTATTTGCGATCCGAATAATATGCGTCATGGAACCGCCGGAACTCTTCGCTCTGTTCCTTGATCTTATGCCACCATTCCGGATTATCCCTGTACCAAGCCACGGTTGTTTCCAGGCCCCGGGGAAAGTTCTGTTCCGGCTTCCATCCCAGGGCATGGAGTTTGCTGCACTCCAGGGCGTACCGCCGGTCGTGGCCCAGGCGGTCCTGAACTTGAGTGATAAGCTCCCTGGGTTTGCCCAGGAGGTCAACGATCGTTTCCGCCACTTCCAGGTTCGGGACCTCGGCATTGGCCCCCACGTTATAGACCTCACCCAGGGTCCCCTTCCGGAGGACGAGGTCGATGGCCCGGCAGTGGTCCTCCACGAACAGCCAGTCCCGGACGTTGGTGCCTCGGCCGTACAGAGGCAGTTTTTTGTCCTCGAGGGCGTTAGTGGCGAAAAGCGGGATGAATTTCTCAGGGTACTGGTAGGGTCCATAGTTGTTGCTGGGCCGGATGATGACGATGGGCAGGCCGTAGGTCACCACATAGGAATACCCCAGCCGATCTGCGCCGGCCTTGGAGGCGGCATAGGGCGAGGAAGGATTGAGGGGATCCTCTTCGGAGAAGAAACCCTCATCCCGGCTGCCGTACACTTCGTCGGTCGACACATGCAGGAAGACCTCGATCTCAGCCTGGCGCAGGGCCTCGAATAGGATGAAGCTCCCGTAAACATCCGTGAGCACGAACTCCCCTGCATCCACGATGGAGCGGTCCACGTGGGTCTCGGCTGCCAGGTGGACCACCACGTCGGCCCGATCGAACAGGGGGGCGACCGTGTCCCTGTCCCGGATGTCCCCCAACACGAATTCGTAGCGCGGGTCCTGTTCGATGTCCCTCAGATTGTCCGGATTGCCCGCATAGGTCAGCTTGTCCAGGTTGATCACCCGGCAGTCTGGCTGGCTGCGGAGGAGGAAGTGGATCAGGTTGCTGCCGATGAACCCGGCCCCTCCAGTCACCAGGATCGTCTTCCCCTCCAGGTTCCGCTCAGCCATCCTTGCGGCTCCAGTCATAGGGGATGTTGTTGTCATGGGGATCGATCCGCACCTCATCAGGATCGGCAGCGTTGTAGGCCTCTGTGGGGCAGTTGACGATGAGGGCCTCCTCCGGGCTGATGCACATCCATCCATGGCAGATCTGGGGCGGGATCTGCACCAGAAGGGGGTTATGAATTCCGAGATAGCGCTGCATGACTTCTCCCTGGGTGGCAGAATCCTCCCTGGGATCGAACAGCACCAGTTTGATCATCCCTCCCACACACACGACGTTATCGGTCTGTCTCGTATGCAGATGCCAGGCCTTGACCACGCCGGGATAGGTGGTGGTCACGTATGCCTGTCCAAAATTCTGGAACAGATCGTCATCGCACCGGAGGATCTCCATCAAATGACCCCTCTCGTCGGGGATGACTCTCAGCTGCTTGGTCTTGACGCCTGCGATCATTGCCTTCTCCTTTCCCAGAGCCCGGTCACTTGAGACCGATCTCGCTCTTGTCTCCCACCATGAACTGATAAACCGAGGGCTTGGGAGAGCACCTGTAAATTTTGACTTCGCGGCCGATCAGGCTTTCTCCGATCCGGGGCCCCACGTCCCGAAGCTCACTTCCCTCCAGCAAAATGCTGTTTTCGATCTCGGAATGGAAAATCCGGCAGTCCTTCTGAATGGAGGTGAAGGGGCCGATATAGGAGTGGTCGATCTCGGTGTGGCTGCCGATGACAGCCGGGCCGCGGATGATGCTGGCGCGCACAACCGCACCCTCCTCCAGGATCACCTGGCCGTGGATCTGGGAGGCAGCGTCTACTTCACCGGCAATGCGTCCCTGGCTGCCCTCCAATATCAGCCGGTTTGCCTCCAGGATGTCCTCCAGCTTGCCCGTGTCTTTCCACCACCCCTTCACGAGATGGGACCTCACCTCAAATCCTGATGTCACCAGGTGCTGGATGGCGTCTGTTATCTCGAGCTCGTTCCGCCAGGAGGGCTCGATGGCATCCACCGCCTCGAAGATGTGGGAATCAAACATGTAGACTCCGACCAGGGCCAGGTTGCTGGGCGGGTTCTTGGGCTTTTCCACCAGGTTGACCACACGCCCCCCTTCGAGTTCCGCCACACCGAACATGTGGGGGTTGGGGACTTCGGTCAGTAGGATGAGAGCGTTGGGGCGTTCCGCCCCGAACTCCTCCACCAGAGACTTGATCCCGCTCTTGAGTATGTTATCACCCAGATACATGACGAAGGCATCATCTCCCAGGAAATCCCGAGAGATCTTGACCGCATGCGCCAATCCCAGGGGAGCCTCCTGCTCGATGAACGTGAAACGGGCTCCCCAACGGGAACCGTCGCCCACGGCCGCCCGGATCTCTTTGTGGGTGTCCCCCACCACGATCCCGATCTCATCTATGCCTGCGTCGCACAGGGCCTCTATGCCGTAGAAGAGGACGGGCTTGTTGGCCACAGGGACCAGCTGTTTAGCTTGTGTGAATGTGAGGGGCCTCAGTCGCGTGCCCCTGCCACCGCTCAGGATCAATCCCTTCATGCTCTCTGTCCGCTCCTTCTCCCTGCTTTAAGTCGGGCAACCGGCTAGAATCCCAGCCCTCCCAGGAAGTCCGTCGACCGCCCGATGTTTCCGAGCTCAAAGGAGAAGCTGAACTGCACCTCGGGCGTATCCCGGAAATAGAATACTCTAAGGTCCGCCCTGAAATCAATACACTGGTAATGATAGACCACGGACAGGGCCGAGTACATCAGCTCGTTTTCCTGGATGTTGTAATCAAGCTGCGCTAGCGTGTCCAGCGACCAGCGGGGGATCTTGATGCCGGTGTAAAGCCCGATCTGATGGCGCGTAAAGGCGGTCTCCTGCCGGTAGGGATCCGTACTCTTGTACCAGTTGACCCTCATGAACAGATTATCGGTCGGGGCGCCCAGGTTCAGGCTGAGGCGCAGCCGCGAGAACTTGTTCTCGTAGGGATTGTAGGCCGCGCTGAAATTCAGGTTGTAGCGAATCGAGGGCAGATAACGGACGCTGCCCTCAAAATCGGAGAATTCCGGGATCTCGCCGTTCACCTCATAGTTCTGGAGGGGTCCCGTGGCCGGATCTAAATAGTACCTCTGACCGAAAGACACGGTGACGAGGTCGCGGTTGCCGCGTTCCTCCTTGATCATGAGGCTGTTGGTGATCCCGTAGAACAGGTAGTAGTCCCGTATGAAGAACCGGGGCGTGATGATGCGGTCCGAGGCGGAGACGGGGCTATCGTAGACAAAGCGCAGCGTGGGCTCCAGGACGTGCTTGAGCTTGGGCTCTCCATCATTGTCGAAGAACACCTTGACGAATGTCGGCCCCAAGAGCTCCAGGCTGGAGGAATGGCTCTGCGTAAACAGGGGCTCGTTCACCACCGTACTGGTCCCGGGCGCATAGCTCTGGAAATAATAATCCAGGTTGGCGGTGACGGTGGCATTGACCGACATCCAGGGGATGGCCGTGAAGGGCAGGAACAGAGTGGGTCGGAAGAAAAAACTCTGGGACTTGCGCTGGGTCCCCTCCTCATACTGATCGTCCCAGCCGTATTCCCAGCTGTTGAAGGCGGTATTGAAGGAGAAAAACAGCGGGGAAAAGAGCTTGATGCGGGAGGCGGTGAAGCCCGCCTCAGGCAGGTTGAGCCGGATGATGGAGCTGTCTCGGTCCCGATAGTAGGTCTCGAACCGGGAGACTCGGAAGTTCCAGTTGAAATAGGACCAGGAACGCGAGAGGTAGACCTGAGAACTCCGGTTGGAGACCGTGGCCCGCTTGAAGTTGTTGTCGAACTCCCTCAGGAAATCGAAGGAACTCTGCCAGTCGACATCGGCAACCAACCGGAAATCATAGGGCAGCGGCTGGTTGTGGTTGAAACGGACGATGTAGGCGTTTTTTGTGTCGTACAGGTCCTCGTCTTTGAACCTGAAGTAGTAGAGCTGGAGCTTTCCCCCGATGCCGCGCGGGAAGATGTAGCGGTATTCGGCCGCGGCACCGAGGCCCCGGGCCGAATAGTAGTCCATGTGGAAGGTGGCGTCCATGTTGCGCCGCATGGCCCAGTAAAAACTCTGCGAGAGGGCCAGGCCCTTCTGACCGTTGTAGCCTATGGAGGGCATCAGGAAACCGGTGTGTCGCTCCTCGTTCAGGGGATAACGGAAGTATGGGAGGTAGAAGACCGGGACCTTCTTGAGGTAGAGTACGAAGTTCCACATCTCAATGTAGTCTTCTTTTTTGAAGTTCGCACTGCTGCTGGTAAATCTCCAGCGCGGGGTGGGCTGGCTGCAGGAAGTGAACCAGGCACGCTCCATATGGAAGAGGTCCTGATCGATGCGCTCGACACTCTCGGCGGAATAGGTCACGCTGGGCTGAACCTGGCCGTACACCTCCTCCAGGAAACCGCCGGTAGTATCCAGGTTGCCCTGGAGCTCCCGCATGGAGATCGTTTCACTCGGCAGGTGGAGGGTGACGGGTTCTCCCCTGGCCAGGACGTCCTTGGTCACGGTGTTGATCTCGACCCACTCGGCAAAGAGCTTGAGCTCCTTATATTCGATGCGGACCTTCCCCCAAGCACGGAAAATATCACCCACCCGCTCCTCGTGTTCGGCCACGACCTTGATCTCGGAGCCCGAAGCGGCAGCCTGGCCATGGATCCACCCGGGCGAGAACAGTAAACTCGCAGCCAGAGCAACAAGGAGGAACCGCGCCTTGGACATTAAAAAAACTGTAGCATAAGCCCAGGGGAGAATCAATTCAATCCGGCGCGGACTTTGTGCTAGAATGGGAATAGCATGATGGATGAGACCCCCCCACCGCCCAAGTGGCGCCGTGCAGCCGAGTTGAGCTCGCTGGGCCTGATGCTCCCCTCCTCCATAGCCGTGGGCCTGTTTTTCGGATACCAGCTGGACAAGCTTCTGAACACGCATCCCTGGATGCTGCTCATCTTTCTCCTGCTGGGAATCGCGTCGGGATTTATCAGCCTCTTCCGGGGCATCCGCCGCCATCAACCGCCTTCCGACCCTCCTGCCGTCTGAAAGGAATAGACAAGACCGTTCAAAGGCTGATACACTACGCTCTACCCCGAAAACGACCAACATGAACGCAACATCTCACTCCTCCCAGAGCGACGAGGCGATCCTGAAACGCATCCCCTGGGAGATCCTGGCCCTGGCTGCGATCCTGGCCCTGGGGGCCCTGCTGGCCTTCGACGCAGGCACCGGGCTCTTTGTGTTCCTGGGGGGGGCGCTGTCATCCCTGGGTTTCATCTCGCTCCGCCAATCCGTGACCCGTTTTTTACAGGCAGGCAAGAAGCATGCCGTCCGGTCCGCACTATTTTTTTTCGGGCTGCGGCTCGTATTGATTATCGCCCTCTTTTCGATTATAATTTTCTTCTTTTCAGGGCGGATCTACGCCTTCATCGCCGGATTCTCCACAGTCATCCCGGTGTTTCTGGTCGAGGCCGCAGCCGCGCTCTCTAGAATGAAACAATGGAAGCATTAGAACATAGCCTGGCCATCGTCGAGGCCTTCAACCGGATCTTCGGGAAACCGCTCGCAGGGCTGCTCGGACTGCTTGGCATCCATGTGGAAGATCCCGGTCATCTCTTCCCCGACTACGTGGTCATGTGCCTCATAGTCGCCCTGGTGCTCATGGTCCTGATGGGTCTGGCCGCTCGCAGGGCCCGGACAGTACCGTCCAAGCGCCAAAGCCTCCTCGAGCTCATCATCCAGGCTTTCGAGGGACAGCTGGTCGAGATCATCGGCGAACGGGGCCGCCAGTACCTCCCGCTGATCGCCACGATGGGCCTGTTCATCTTCGCCTGCAACCTGATCGGGTTGGTCCCCGGATTCATGTCCCCCACAAGCAAGCTCACAGTGACCGCGGCCTGTGCCCTGGTGGTCTTTTTCTACTATCACTGGCAGGGGATCAAGGCCCAGGGCCCGGTCAACTATCTCAAACATTTTTTCGGCCCCATCCCCGCGCTGGCGCCGCTCATGCTGCCCATCGAGATCATCAGCCACTTCTCGCGCGTCGTATCGCTGTCTATCCGCCTCTTCGGAAATATCTTCGCCGAAGAGCTGCTGATCGTGGTCATGGCATCCATCATCCCCTTCTTCCTGCCGCTCCCGTTCATGGCCGTTGCGCTCTTTACCTCTTTCATCCAGGCATTCGTGTTCGTGCTTTTGGCGTGTATATACATCGCAGGGGCCGTGGCCCATGAAGAAGACCATTAACACATAAGGAGAGAGAATATGACTAAACAACTCAAAGCGACCCTCATGCTACTCTTTTTCGTCGCCCTGATGAGCGCCCCGCTGCTCGCACAGGAGAACGAGATCTCGGACAACCGGACCGCCATCATGAAATGGTCCCTCATCATCGGGGGCGCCCTCATCGCCGTGGCCGCTGCTGCCGGCGCTTACTGCCAGGCAAAATCCATCAGCAGTGCCTGTGAAGGCATCTCCCGGAATCCGGCTTCGGGTCCGCATATCCGCTTCCTGCTCATCTTCGGCCTGGTCCTGATCGAAACGCTGGTCATCTACACGCTGCTGATCTCGATCATCATCCTTATGGTGAACTGGGGTAATATTTAGTCCTGAATTATATGAATTTCTCTGTCTTCGACATCCTCAAGGCCACATTCAAGAGGTTTGGAAAAGACAGATGCTTTAACTTTTCCATCACGGTCTCCTATTTCGCGCTCCTTTGCGCCATTCCCCTGGTGGGACTGTTCATTTTTCTCACCACCAAGATCCTGGGGAGCGAGGAGATCGCCCTCAACAGCCTCAACATCCTGTCCGATGAATTCTTCGCGAAGATGGATCCGCTGTTCTTCGAGCGGGTCCAGGTCGTATCCCGCGACGTGTCCAACCTGAGCTGGTTCGGGCTGGCCGGGTCCTTCATCGCCGCCAGCTTCATGTTCTCCAACCTCATCTACTCCATAAACTACATCTTCCGGGCCAACTACCAGAAATCCTTCTTCTACAACCGCCTGATGGAATACCTCATCATGTTCGTGATCGGCATCCTCATGCTGATCTCCCTTTCCATCACCGTGATCTGGACCGGGCTCCAACGAGCCATCCAGGAGAGCTCCCTCTTCGCCGAGTATATCAATCCCAAGGTCATGGCCCTGGTGAACAACTTTTTTCTCCAGTACCTCATCCCCTTCACGCTGACCTTCCTGGTCTTTTTTGTCCTGTACAAATTCATCCCGGAGATAAAAGTGTACACCCGCCCCGCCGCCATCGCCGCGGTCGTCAGTACGCTGCTGTGGGAGGTGTTCAAGCGGATCTTCGCATTTTACATAGCCCATTTCTCCGCCATCGGTGTGGTCCTTACCCGCCTGGTGCAGGGCACCCTCACATCCATCATCTTCTTCCTTCTCTGGATCACCTTCTCCCTGGCGATCCTGTTCTGGGGTGCCGAGCTGGCCGCTGTCCTTAACGAGCGATACAATGAAAAAACCGCTTGATGCAAAAAAAAAGGGATTCGTGACGACGGTGGCCGGGCTGGCCCGTCTCCTGGGATGTCCCTATGAGGGCGAGGGAGGCACGCTGCTGACGGGAGTGTCCGATCTGGCCGGAGCCGGAGAGGGCGAGCTCGTGTTCATGGCCCACAAAAAGTTCCGCCCCCTGCTGGAAGAATCCCGCGCTGGCGCCGCCATCCTACCTCCGGGAGAACCCTGTGACCACATCCCGGTCATCCGGTCTTCCGATCCCCAGAGGACATTCGTCCAGGCCCAGGGCGTCTTTTTTTCCTCTTATCGCCCGGCTCCTGGCATCCATCCTTCAGCCCAGATCGCCGAAACGGCGCGGATCGGGGAGGAGGCCTCTGTGGGCGCTTGTGCGGTGTTGGGCGAAAACGTCGAGATCGGCGCCGGGACCGTGATCCACCCGTTCGTAACGATCTATCCTGGCGTGAAAGTCGGCCGAGACTGCGTCCTTCACTCCCAGGTCTCGCTCCGGGAGAACATCACCCTCGGCAGTGGCGTCATCCTGCACAACGGGGTCGTGATCGGTGCAGACGGTTTCGGATACCTGCCTCTCAAGGACGGCACACGAGCGAAGATCCCTCAGCAGGGGACCGTCATCGTGGAGGACGATGTGGAGATCGGGGCCAACTCGACCGTGGACCGGGGCACCCTGGGCACCACCCTGATCCGGAAGGGGGCCAAGATCGACAACCTGGTCCAGATCGCCCATAACGTGGAGATCGGAGAAAACAGCGTCGTCATGGCCCAGGTGGGGATCGCGGGCAGTTCGCACACGGGAAAGAACGTCATCCTGGCGGGGCAGGCCGGCATCCCGGATCACATCGACATCGGGGATAACGTGGTGGTCGCGGCCAAGACCGGTGTGACCAAAGACATCCCGGCCAACACCATGGTCTCCGGCTCTCCCCACCTGGATATCCAGGTCTGGCGCAAGGCCTGGGCTGCCATCCCTCGCTTGTATGACCTGCTCAAAGAGGTCAAGCAGATCAAGAAAGAGATCGAATCCCTCAAAAAGAATTCGTGATGTAATCGTCGATGGCCAGGGCCGCCTCAACACCGGCGCCGGCGGCGATGGCGACCTGGTTGGAACAGGCATCCGTCACGTCCCCAGCCGCATAGATCCCAGGCTGAGAGGTGGCCATCTTTTTTTGGACCATGATCTCTCCCCACTCATTCAGTTCCAGGAGTGAACCCAGAAAGCCAGCATTGGGGATCATCCCGATGGAGACGAAGAGCCCGTCCATGGGTTCGTCCCAGGAGGTTTCGGTCTTGACATTGCGCAGGGACAGCGATTCCAACTTATCCTGGCCGTTGACGGTTTCTACGACCGTGTCCAGGACAAGCTCGATCTTCTCATGCTCCCGCACACGTTCCTGCAGAATCTTTTCCGCCCGGAATCCTTGGCGCCGATGGATGAGCTGGACCTGGCGGGCGAACTTCGTGAGGAACAATGCCTCGGTCAAGGCCCAGCTGCCTCCACCCACGACGCTCACCACCTTGTCCCGGAAGAAAGCTCCATCGCACGTGGCACAGAAGGACACTCCCTTCCCGGTCAGCTCCGCCTCGCCCGGAACTCCCATGTGACGGTGGGCCGCCCCTGTGGCAATGATCACCGTGCGGGTCTGGTAGGTCTTGTCCCGCCCCACGATCTTCCAGAGGGAACCCTCTCCCTTTCTCAGCTCACCGATCTCGTCCATCTCGATCTTGGCTCCGAAACGTTCCGCCTGGGCACGGAACGCATCCATGAGCGGAAATGTCCCCACGCCCTCGGCAAACCCGGGATAGTTCTCGATCCAGTCTGTGAGGAGGATCTGTCCTCCCGGAAGTGCTTTTTCCAGGATCAGGGTGTTCAGCCGGGCACGCCCGGTGTAGATGGCGGCCGCCAGTCCCGCAGGACCGGCACCCACGATGGTCACATCATAGGTGGTCTCGCTCATAGGTGCTTGGAAACGGCGTCGACGATCTTGTCTTTGGGCAGCGCGCCCACGATGGTCTCCTTGAGCTCTCCCCCCTTGAACAGCAGAAGGGTAGGGATGCTCATGATGCCATATTTTGCCGGGATGCCCTGATTCTCATCCACGTTCAGCTTGGCGACCTTGAGCTGGTCGCTGTACTCCTGGGCGATCTGTTCTACGAAGGGCGCCACCATCCGGCAGGGGCCGCACCACACCGCCCAGAAATCCACCAGCACCGGCAACTCGGAACCGATGACCTCCTCAGCAAAGTTCGCATCCGTCACATTCATAATGATATCTTCAGACACCATGTCCTCCTTTCGGTATATTGGAGCCAGGCGGCCCTGGCAACACTATTTTTTTCCCCAGCCGAGCTTCTCCTGCAGGAGGTCGAAATAGTTCCTCCGGGGAGAGGAAATCAGCTGCAGTTTGAGGCTGCTGGTACGCACCTCAACGGTTTCGTTCATTTCCATCAGATAGCCCCGCTGCCCGTCCAGGGTCAAATAGGCCTTCTCTCCTGTGGTCTGCATCTGGACTCTGAGCCGGGAATCCGATGAGACCACCATGGGGCGAAAAGACAGCGTGTGGGGACAGATGGGGGCGATGATGATGGCCGGTATGTAGGGCTGGACGATGGGTCCTCCTGCGGAAAGGGAGTACGCTGTCGAGCCGGTAGGAGTGGAGATGATGAGGCCGTCGGAACGGGGAATCGAGACCTCCTTGTCATTGATCCACATGGCACACTGGATCATGCGGGCCAGTGCGCCCTTGTTGATCACGATATCGTTGAGGCAGTAGTAGATCGTCCCGCGTGTGTCTACTTCCAGGACCTGGCGGGGGCTGACGATACGTTCGTCGCCGCCGAGGTATGCATCCAGGGTCTCGAACACCTCCTCCACGGGAACCTCTGTCAGAAATCCCAGGCTCCCCATGTTCACGCCCAGTACCGGCACGCGGTTCTCGGCGGCCAGGTGCGCGATGCTGAGCAGGGTGCCGTCTCCGCCCAGGACCATAACCAGATCGACCGTGGCGGGCAGCTCTTCCCGCGAGACGCTCTCGGGTATTCCAAGAATTTCCGCGGCCTCCGTCTCAAGGTGGCATGCGATTCCGCGGTCGGAAAAATAGCCCATAAGCCGTTTCAGAATGTCGTCCACCTCCGGGGCATGTGGCTTGATGACGAATCCTACTCTCTCAATTGATCTCATCCCAAACCACCTCCTTGATCTGAGTTTCCTTCTGCTCCGGTGTTAAAACAGAGGGTCCGAGCCCCCAGTTTACCAGGAATTCCCGGTTCCCTTTCTGTCCCAGGATGGGAGAACGCAGGACCCCGGACATCCCGAAGCCCAGTGCATCTGCCCCTTCGATCACGTCTCTCAGAATCCCTAAATGAAGCGAGGGATCCCGGATCACGCCGCCCTTCCCCACCCGACCCTTCCCAGCCTCGAACTGGGGCTTGATAAGGGCGATCACCCGTCCATCTCCTATGAGGAGGGATAGGGCTGGCAGGACCTTCAAGACCGAGATGAAGGAGAGGTCCATGACAACCAGGTCCACGGGACCCGGGAGGTCTTCCAGCGTGAGGAAGCGGGCGTTTTTCTTGATGGCCGTTACTCGGGGATCGTTGCGCAGCTTCCAGTCCAACTGGCGCGGGTCCACATCCACGGCGTAGACGGCGCGGGCTCCGCTCTGGAGCAGGCAGTCGGTAAATCCCCCGGTGGAGGCCCCCAGGTCGAGGCCTATCCTGTCCTGAACGGGGACCTTAAAATGCCGCAGCGCCGCCTCCAGCTTCAGGCCGCCGCGGGAAACAAAGGGTGGCCGCTGCTTCAGCCGAAGCGTTTTGCCTGACTCGAGCAGCTGGCCGGGCTTCTCGATGCGCTGTTCACCCATAAAGACATCGCCCGCTAGGATCAGGGCATGGGCAAGGTGGCGGCTCCGGGCCAGTCCCTGCTCGACCACCAGCTTATCCGCCCTCTCTCTCATCGCCTCGGTATGGTCAGGGCTGCTCGCCAATCCCATAAAATTCCTCTATCTGAGCGACCAGGCCGGGAACATCCAGCCGATACCGGGCCTTGATCTGCTCCACCTTGCCGACGGGATAGATCTCCACCGGCAGCCCCAGGCGCTTGAAGCGCAGGTCAAAATGCCGTTCCCGGTCCAGAAACTCCCTGACCGCACTCCCGAATCCTCCATCGATGACTCCTTCCTCGGCAGTAAAGACCGTGACTCCGGGACGGGCAAATTCCCGGATCAGGTCTTCATCCAGCGGCTTGGCGAAGCGCGCATTGACGACCGCCAGGTCGATTCCCTTCCCGGCCAGGAGTTCCGCCGCTTCGAGCGCGGGACGCACCATATTCCCGAAAGCCAGCAGGAGATCCTTTCCCTCCTTGAGCGTCTCGGCTTTTCCCAGGGGGATCTCTTCCCAGCTCTTGTCCATGGGAACGCCGTAGACCTTTCCTTTGGGGAATCGGATCGCGACTGGGTGGCCGTAGTGGAGCGCCGACCGCAGCATGTGCCGCAGCTCATTCTCATCCTTGGGCCCCATGACGATCATGTTGGGCAGATGGCGGAGATACACAATATCGTTGATCCCTTGGTGTGTGGGGCCGTCATCCGGCACGATCCCGGCGCGGTCCAGCGCGAACAGGATCGGGATGTCCATGAGGCAGACATCATGATAGAGTTGGTCGTAGGCTCTCTGCAGGAAGGTGGAATAGATGGCCACCACCGGCCGGTATCCCCCCAGCGCCAGCCCGGTGGAAAACACCACGGCATGCTGCTCGGCAATCCCCACATCGAAGAACCGGTCCGGGAACTTCTCGCCAAAGGGACCCAGCCCTGTCCCTTCCGGCATGGCCGCTGTGATGGCCACCACTCGGTCGTCTTCCTCGGCCAGCTCGATGGCCGCCCTGCCGAACACCGAGGAAAACGAAGGGCGCTTGTCCGAGGTCAGGGAGCGGCCCGTGGTTTTCTCGAAGGGCGACGCGCTGTGAAACTTCGAGGGATTGTCCTGCGCCGGGCCGAATCCCTTGCCCTTCTTGGTGACACACAGGATGAGTACGGGCTCGTCGTGCCCCTTGGCCTCCTCGAACACTTCTATCAGGGAGGGCAGGCTGTGGCCCTGCACCGGGCCGATGTAGCGAAGGCCCAGCTCCTCGAAGAGCAGTCCCGGAAAAAATGTCTTCTTGACGGCCTCTTCCATGGCTCGACCCACCTTGATCATGGGCCAGCCGATCAGCGGGATGGCCTTCAGGAAGGTCTTGGCATGGTCTTTCATGCGCAGGTAGTGCTGCCCGGATACCAGATACGTCAGGTAGCGGGAGAGCGCCCCCACATTGGGAGATATGGACATCTCGTTGTAATTCAGGACGATGATCAGCTTCTCTCTGAGATGGCCGATCTGATTGAGGGCCTCCCAGGCGATGCCGCCGGTCAGCCCCCCGTCACCCACAACCGCGATGATGTGGTGATCCTTTCCTTGACGGTCTCGGGCCATCGCCATCCCCATGGCAGCAGACAGTGCCGTGGACGCATGCCCGGTGTTGTAGGCATCGTGCTCGCTCTCCTCCTGGACCGGGAATCCACACACACCGTCCATCTGGCGCAAGCCGGAAAATTCGTCGCTGCGGCCTGTCAGGATCTTGTGGGTGTAGCACTGATGGCCGACATCCCAGATGATCTTGTCGCGGGGAGAATCGAACACATAATGCAGAGCCAGGGTCATCTCCACCACTCCGAGATTGGGAGAGAGATGGCCCCCCGAGCTGGAGACCGTATCGATGATCAGCTCCCTGATCTCCTTGGCCAGTCGGCCCATATCCCTGGTCGATAAACCCTTGAGGTCCTTTGGGTTCGCTATTGTGTCAAGCATCTCGGGCATCGCTGCTTCCTCTCATGAGCCTGGAACTGGCGCGTGTATCGCTCGTCTCAAAATGGCAAGCTGTCGTTGTCCCCGGGCTCGCCTTCTTGCGGTGTTTCGTCCGGATCGTCATCTTCAGGGAGGGCGAACGGCTTGCCCTCGACCTGTCCCTCGGCGTTTTTCAGCAGGATCTCGACCTTCTTCTCTGCCTTGCCCAGCTCCTCTCGCAGGAACCTGGCCAGTTTTACACCCTTTTCAAAAAGTGCCAGGGAATCATCCAGTGAGGATTCCTCGGCCTCCATTTTCTCCACGATGGCGTCCAATTCCATCAAGGCTTTTTCAAAGCTTTTCTGAGTCATTCTTCCGTCTCCTCGAACCTGCTTTCCTGCTCCCCCTCGCTCCGATACCGATCCTCGATCCGACGCTCCGCGTCCACCTGGGCAACACGACAGGAAAACTCCCCTTGGTAAAATGAAATGGTCACGTCTGTCCCGGACTCGAGCTCGTCAACCTTCCGCACAAGGGTGTGCCCGTCTGGTGCCCAGCACACCGCATAGCCCTTTTTTAAAACATTGAGCGGGCTCAGTGAGTGGAGTTCAGCGGCAAGGCGCTCCCAATGGGACCGGAGTGCATGGAGCGTTGCCTCCATCATGTTGCGCATCCGTTCTTCCAGCAGCTGCGTTCGCGCCCTCGCCTCAGCGATCTTCACCGAATGCTGACGCAGGCTGTTGAGGGCTTTCATTTCGAGTTCATCCACGGCCTGGGAGAGGCTGAGGATGCGCAGTTTGAAGCTCTGGAACACAGGGTGCCGGATGAGATGGAGAACCCGGTTCCGCTGTTCCTGAGCCGTGAAGCGCAGGCTCTGGCCCAAACGCCGCTGCAGATTGCTGATCCTCTCCTGGAAGCCCTCCTCCTCCGTTATCACAAGTTCGGCGGCGGCGGTGGGTGTGGATGCCCGGATGTCGGCCACAAAATCCGCGATGGTAAAATCAACCTCATGTCCGACGGCCGAGATCACCGGGACCGGACAGCGGGAGATAGCCCTAGCCACGATCTCTTCATTGAAGGCCCACAGGTCCTCCAGGGAACCGCCTCCCCTTCCCACGATGAGCACATCCACATCATTTAGGGCGGCAAAATATTCGATGCCCTCAACGATGTCCTCCGCAGCCCCATCACCCTGGACCTTGGCCGGGTAGATCTGGATATGCAGCCTGGAGAACCGTCTCTCCAGGGTATGCAGGATGTCCATGATGGCGGCCCCGCGGGGAGAGGTAACAACACCGATCTTGTGCGGGAAGGCCGGGAGCGGCTTCTTGATCTCCGGCGCGAACAGGCCCTCCTGACGGAGCTTTTCCCTGAGCTGTTCGAATGCCAACTGGAGCGCTCCCTTGCCCTTGGGTTCGATAAGCTCGGCCTGAAACTGGTACTGGCCGCGGCGTTCGTAGACAGTGACTTGCCCCCGGCACACCACCTGCTGCCCGCCCTTGAGTTCAAAGGGAACCCGAGCCGCTTGGGAGCGCCACATCACGGCCTGGAGCTGGCTCTGTTCATCCTTCAAGTCAAAATACAGGTGCCCGGAATGGGCACGTGTGAAATTCGAGACCTCACCCTCGACCCACAGGGGTCCTGGAAAAGCCGTCTCCAACTCGGTCTTGATCAGACGCGTGATCTCTGAGATGGAGAGGATCCGATCCCGGGGAGGAGGCGCCGGATTATTCTCCACACCCATCCCCGATGACGAGCCGGCGCTGGATCGACAGTGCCCGGCCGCTCTTGGCTTCGATCTCAATGAAAACTGTGGACAGGACGCTCTTCTCCTTGGAAGGCTCGAAGCGCTGAGGCCTTGAAGTCAGGAACCTCAGCAGGGCCTGTTCCTTCTTGATCCCGATGACAGAATCGTATCCGCCGACCATGCCGGCGTCGCTGATATACGCCGTCCCCTTGGGCAGCACGCGCTCGTCAGCGGTCGGCACATGGGTGTGCGTACCGATGACCGCGGAAACCCGGCCATCCAGGTGCCAGCCAAGGGCCTGCTTCTCGGACGTGGCTTCGGCATGGAAGTCGACCACGATCACCGGAGTGACGGCCCGGATCTTTTCCACCTCTTTTTCCGCAACCCGGAAGGGACATTCGATGGGCTCCATGAATACCCGTCCCTGCAGGTTCAGAACCCCCACCTTTTCGCCCTGCTTGCCCTGCCAGATATAGGATCCCTTGCCAGGATTGGGGTTTGGATAATTCGCCGGCCTCAACAGGCGCGGCTCCTGCTCCAGGTACTCCAGCGCATCCCTCTTGTCCCAGATATGGTTGCCCGAGGTCAGCACGTCGGCCTGAGAGAACAGGTCCCTACCTATCTTTTCGGTGATCCCGAGGCCTCCCGCGGCGTTCTCCGCATTGGCTATGACGAGTGTCGGCTCGAGCTCCTCGATCAAGGAGGGCAGCAGGAAATCGAGGGCACGCCGCCCCGGACGCCCGATGATATCACCTAGGAAAAGGACGCTCAGCTTATCGGGCATATTCGACCGCCCTCATCTCGCGAATGACCGTGACCTTGATCTGCCCGGGGTAGTCGAGCTCGTCCTTGATCTTCTGGGCGATCTCCTTGGCCGCCAGGACAGCACGGTCGTCGGAGATCTTCTGGCTCTCCACGATGATGCGGATCTCACGCCCTGCCTGCAGGGCAAAAGCCTTGGCCACGCCATCGTAGGAGTTGGCCACCTCCTCCAGTTTCTCAAGCCTCTTGATATAGGTCTCCAGCAGCTCCCGCCGGGCACCCGGCCTGGCCGCGGAGAGCGTGTCGGCCGCCTGCACCAGCACGGCTTCGATCGAAGGGAAATCGATGTCCCTGTGATGCGAGGCGATAGCCTGGCTTACGGCCTCTGACTCCCCATATTTCTTGGTAAGGGCGACGCTCAGCTCCGTGTGGGTTCCCTCGACCTCGCGATCGACGGCTTTTCCGACGTCGTGCAGCAGCCCGGCTCTCAGGGCCACGTTAACGTCCAGGCCCAGCTCCCGCGCCATGAGAGACGACAACCAGGCGACTTCCTTGGAATGCTGGAGCACGTTCTGCCCGTAGCTCGTCCGGTACTTCAGCCTGCCCAAATGTCTGATGAGCTCAGGATGCAGATCCTGGATCCGGAGCTCCAGGACCGCAGTCTCGCCCTCCTGCTTGATCTTTTGTTCCAGCTCTTCCTTGACGGTTTCCACGACTTCTTCGATCCTGGCGGGATGGATGCGCCCATCGTTCACCAGCTTCTGGATCGCGAGCCGAGCCATCTCCCGGCGGATGGGATCAAAGCTGGACAGGATCACGGCCTCGGGAGTATCGTCCACGATGATGTCCACGCCCGTGGCCAGTTCCAGGGCACGGATGTTCCGCCCCTCCCTGCCGATGATACGGCCCTTCATGTCGTCCGATGGGAGGTCAACCACCGATACCGTGGTCTCGACGACATGGTCGGCCGCCGACCGCTGGATCGCCTGGCTGATGATGTCCTGGGCCATGGCTTGCCCTTTTTCTCTGGTCTCCTCTTCGATCCGGCGCAGGATCTGGACCGACTCCATCTTGGCATCGTCCTCGATCCTTTTCTGGAGCTCCTTCTTGGCATCCTCCTGCGTCAGGTTCGAAACCCTCTCCAGTTCTTCGATGACCTGCTGGTTCAGCTTGGCAAACTTCCGTTCCTGCCCGGAGATTTCCTGTTCCTTGTTTACGAGCCGCTGTTCCTTGTGCGAGAAATCCCGCTCCTTGCGCTCCAGATTCTGCAACTTCCTTTCCAGATTTTCTTCCTTGTTAACCAGGCGCCGCTCCTGTTCGTTGAACTTGCGCCGTCGGTCTCGGGTTTGACGTTCAAAATCGGATTTCAGGTTCAGGAACTTTTCTTTGGCCTCCAGGTTCGCTTCTCGCTGGATCTTTTCCGCGTCCTCTTTTGCCCGGTCCACAACGTCCGCCGCCTCCTGCTTAGCTTTGAAGAGCGTGCGGGAGCCGGACCGGCGCTGCAACAGGACGACGATCAGGATGACCGCCATAACGGCCGAAGCACTTAATGAAACAATTAACGTTAAATTCACTTTGAACACCTCCAAACGGAGTGTCAAAGGAGATGAAAGTCAGAAGGGACAAATCATGACGATCTCGGTGAGCGGGGGGTCGTCCCCAGGAAAAAAGGGTCGAGTTTCTTCATTGTTTCTCTGTGGGTTATGTCGCAAGTCTCAACCGGCCTACCTGCCGGCTGACTTGAATGTATTGTCATCATTGTCGGAAAAGTATTCCTCCAAACTCTCTATTTCAGTCTCCATGTGACCGATGACTTCGTTGAGCTTATCCAGTTTTTTCTGGCTGAGTAAGAATTCATCTGCTATGTTCAGGGCGGCCAACACTGCAATCTTTACTGTATCCGCTGATTTGGATTTGACCGCCACCTCCCTCATCTTCTGATCCACATACGAAGTCAAATGGTTTATGTATTTTTCGTCTTCCTCTCCTTTGACTCTTATCCTGTATTTCTGATCGAAAATTTCGATCTCTAAAATCTTGTCAATCATAATTCAAGCTTATCAATCTGTCCGATGATTCCTTCGATTTTGGTCTTGATTGCCTCCCTTTCTTTCTCAAAAGTCTTGAGGTTTTCGTCCAGCTTTCCAGCTCGACGGGCCTCATCGCCCAGAGTCTTTTTCTCTGTCTTCAGGTCTCGGACCTGTTTTTTCAGATGTTCGTTTTCGCTGTTGATTTTGTTTATATACTCGACAACTTGTGAGATCTTCCCTTCGAGAATCTTAATTCGTTCCAGTTCACTTGTCAATTTTCCCCTCCTTCTCTGAGTTGAGATTGAAAGCTCGATCGCAGGGCCTTCATGATCTTTTCCTGCAGGGCGTCCACCTCGGCGGCCTGAAGGGTTTTCTGGGGGTGACGGAATACGAAACGCAGAGAAAGGCTGACCTTTCCTTCGGGTACCCCCGTTCCCGTGTAGCGGTCATAAACCGTATAGCGCTCCAGAAAGGGGAGCTTGAGCCTGTCTAGGGCCTCCCTGATGTCCTGGTAGGGGATCTCCCTGTCGATCATGAAAGAGACATCCCGGATCACACTGGGATATTTGACGACGGGCACGAAGCGGAACCAATGCGGCTGGGTCTCTAATGCAGCTTCGAGGTTGATCTCAGCGGCCCAGACCGGATCATCCAGATCATAGGCCTCCAGGATCTCAGATTTTAATCGTCCCAGAATGCCCGCCTCGGTCCCCTTCAGGAAAAGCGCCAGCGCATGGCCCGCCTCAAAACAGGGATGTTCCTTTATCTGAAACGATACAGCCTCATAGCCCAGGCCTGTCACCAGTTTTTCACAGGTCCCCTTGAGGTGGAAAAAATCGGTGGCTCGGCCCTGGCCCTGCCAGTGCGGTGCCTCCAGGGATCCCCAGGTGATCATGCCCAACGCCTGCAGCTCGTGTTTTTCTTCCTCATCCTGGTTAAAGATGTGGCCCTGCTCGAACACGTGGACGCCTTCGGCTCCCCGGTTCTTGTTCCAGGCCACAGTCTGCAGCAGCCCATCCACGAGGGTCGTCCGCAGGAGTGCGGCACGAGTGGAAATGGGATTCCGGATCGCGATGGCCATCCGGTCGCTCCGGAAGAGTTCCTCTTTGGCGGGATCCATGAAGCTGTAGTTCACGACCTCGTCAAAGCCCTGGTGGAACATGAGCTGCCGCAGATCGGTCTCGAGCGAGCGTTTACGGTCCGGTCTCAGGTCATTGGTCTCCATCAGGGGAAGCTTGGCCGGGATGTTCTCATATCCGAAGAAGCGGGCCACCTCTTCGATCAGGTCCGCCTCCCGCTCGATATCCACCCGGAAGGTCGGGACCGTGGCCTGCCAGATGCCCGGCTGCTGTTTTTTCAGTCGAAACTCGAGATCCTCCAGCGTCTTGGTCACGAACGCTTCCTCGATCTCAGCTCCCAGCAGCTCCAGGATCCGATGATGGCGGATGACCACGGTCTTGGGGCGGGTGGGTTTGGGAAACACATCCAGAATGCCCTGATGGGCCACTCCTCCCATCCGTGTCAGGAGGGTGGCAGCCAGTTCAGCGGCATGGGGCGGGAAATCGATGTCCGCCCCTCGTTCAAAGCGGTAGGAGGCGTCGGTCTGCACCCCGGCTTTTTTCCAGGTCTGACGCACGGAAACCGGGTCGAAATACGCGCTCTCGATCAGGATATCGCGTGTTTTCTCTGAGACAGCGGAATCTTCACCTCCGATAACCCCTGCCAGGGCCACCGGATCTTTATCGTCGGCGATCACGAGCATGTCCTGGGACAGGGCCACTTCGCTTCCCTCCAGGGTCCGCATGCCCTCGCCCCGTTTGGCGCGGCGGACAATGATCCTGGCGCCCTTTAGCTTGGCGAGGTCGAAAGCGTGGATGGGCTGTGCCGTGGCAAACAGGACATAATTGGTCACGTCCACGACGTTGTTCACGGGATTCAGGCCCAGCGCCCGCAGCCGCTTCTGCAGCCAGTCCGGGGAGGGCCCCACTTCGATCCCACTCACAATCTTTCCGCAGTATCTCGGGCAGAGGTCTTCGTCCAGTATCTGGATGTCGAAGTGCTCGGCGATCTGCTTGTCGTTCTCAACGATCGAGACATCCGGGGGTTTCATCCGCCGCCCCAGGGCCGCAGCCAGTTCCCGGGCAACGCCCAGGTGACCCAGCGTGTCGGGCCGGTTGGCATACGTCTCGAGCTCGAGGATGGTATCCCCCTCGGATTCCGTCCACTCATCGACCAGCATTCCGACACGGTTCAGCGTGTCGATCACCTGCATGTCGGACATGTCCAGGTCGATGTAGTCCTTGAGCCAATCGATGCTTATCTTCATTTACTTTTTCGAGAATTGCCTGATGAACCTCAGGTCGTTCTCATAGAAGTGCCTGAGATCCGGTATCTGAAAGGAAAACATGGCGGTGCGTTCAATGCCCATGCCAAAGGCGAATCCGGAATATTTTTCGGGATCGATGTTGACATTCTTGAAGACCTGCGGATCCACCATCCCGGCTCCCAGGATCTCCAGCCAACCGGTCCCCTTGCACACACGGCAGTCATCCGCCTCTCCGTTGCAGACTGTACAGCCGATATCCACTTCGGCAGAAGGCTCGGTGAACGGGAAAAAGCTGGGCCGGAACCGGATCTTGATCCGGTCATTATAGAGCGCCTTGAGAAAGTACTCCAGCGTGCCCTTGAGGTGAGCGAAGGTGATGCCTTTATCTACGACCAGCCCTTCGACCTGGAAAAACATGGGCAGATGGGTTGGATCCGGGGTCTCCTTGCGAAAGACCTTGCCGGGATTGATCATCCGGATGGGCGGTTTTTTCTTCTCCATCACGCGGATCTGGACCGGGGAGGTATGCGTACGCAGCAGAAGGTCGTCGTCGATGTAGAGCGTGTCCCAGTCATCGCGGGCGGGGTGGTGTGGGGGGAAGTTGAGCGCCTCGAAATTGTAGAAATCCGTCTCCATCTCCGGGCCGTCTTCGATACTGAAGCCCATCCGCAGGAAGATCTGCTCGATCCTTTCCTTGATGAGCAGGACCGGATGGGGAGCCCCCCAGTACGAGATGCGGCCGGGGAGGGTCAGGTCGACCTCAGGCCCACTGCGGGTGGGGGCCAGCAGCTCCTTTTCGAGCCGGTCCAGCTCGGATTGAATAAACTGCTTGAAGGAGTTGACCTCCTGGCCGGCGGCGGGTTTCTGCTCCGGAGGCAGCCCCTTCATCAGCTCAAAAAGCTGGGTGAGGTGTCCCTTCTTCCGGCTGAGATAAAGGTTCCGGAGATCTTGTAGGCCGGCCTGATCCCGGACTTGCGCCGAGGCCTGTGCAAACTGGCTGCGGAGGCTCTGGATCGCGTTCTTCAACGTCTCCATGCTCTGTTCACTCCCCTACTCAGACGCCGGCCTCCTTGACCTTCTGCGCCAGCTGACCGAACGTGCCCGGGGAATGGACTGCCAGGTCCGCAAGGACCTTGCGATCCAGCTCGACATTCAAGTTCTTCAGTCCGTTCATGAACCGGCTGTAAGAAATCCCGTTGATCTCGGCAGCGGCCTTGATCCTGATGATCCACAGACGGCGAAAATCCCGCTTGCGGGTCTTGCGATCGCGATATGAGTAAAGGAGCGATTTTTCCACCGCTTCCTTGGCCGTGCGGTAGTTGGTGCTCCGCGCGCCCCAATAGCCCTTAGCGAGCTTTAGGATCTTGGTTCTGCGTTTTCTCTTTTTAGTTCCTCTTGTGACTCTCGGCATTATCGTCTCCTGTTGTTTTGTGCCGCACTTCGCATAATTCGTCCCCTGATTCCAGACGAAGAAGTCAGGCGGAAGTGTCTCGCCTAAAAATCGTACGGGAGCATGGCCTTTATCCTGCTCCGGTCGGCGGGGCTAACCTCGACGGACTTGCCCAGGTTTCTTTTCCGTTTGGCCGATTTCTTGGTGAGGATATGATTGGCAAAGGCTTTGCTATGCATCACCTTCTTTTTTCCCGTTATCTTGAACCGCTTTTTGGCTCCTCGGTGCGTTTTTAGTTTTGGCATCTTTAGCTCCTGATTTCAGAGGGCTCAGAAACGCTGACACAGCCCAGGGCTGCGAGCGCATAGTTCCATCCTGTTGTCCTAAGTCCTGGACATCATTGAAGACACGGTCCATTACTGCACGCGCCAGTTCGGGTTTGGCTTTCTCCCGACCCCGGAGCATGATCGTGATCTTGACTTTATGTCCGTCCGTAAGGAATCGCTGCACATGTTTGATCTTGAACGTGTAGTCATGGATGCTGATCTTGGGGCGAAATTTGATCTCCTTGACCTGTACATTCTTCTGATGCTTCTTGGCCTCCTGTGCCTTCTTATGTTCTTCATACAGAAATTTTCCGTAATCCATCACTCGGCACACAGGCGGGTTGGCATTAGGTGCCACCTCCACCAGATCCAAGCCTCTTTCCTGAGCCAGTTCGCGAGCCTCCTCGATGGATAGGATCCCGACCTGACTCTTGTCCTCGTCGATGATGCGGACTTCCCTGGCTCGGATCATTTCATTGATCCTATGCGGCTTTTCTTTCCGTTTCCCAGGATAGAATGTTCTTCTTCTGATGACAGGCCTCCTTTAAATATTCACGCTTAGTGATTTATTGTGAATCAATTGTGTGACTTTATCAAGAAATTCATTTACCTGGACCTCGCCCTTGTCCCCCTGTGTGTGGACGCGGAGGGAGGCGGTCTCGCGCTCCACTTCCTTGTCGCCCACGATCAGGATGAGGGGGGCCTTTTGAGTCTCGGCATCGCGGATCTTGTAGCCCACCTTCTCCCGCCGCGAGTCCACACGGGTCCGCAGCCCGCGGTCCTTGCAGCGGGCAGCCAGATCGCCGGCATAGTCATTATGGCGGTCGGCGATGGGGATGATCACGGCCTGTACAGGGGCCAGCCACAGGGGAAAATTCCCATTAAAATGTTCGATGAGAACCCCGAAAAACCTCTCCAGGGATCCTAGCAGCGCACGATGGATCATGTAGGGCCTATGCTGCGCCCCATCCTCGCCGATGTAGGACAACTCGAAGCGTTCGGCCAGGTTGAAGTCCAGCTGTATGGTTGTGCACTGCCAGGAACGCTGCAGCGCATCCTTGATCTTGATGTCGATCTTGGGCCCGTAAAACACTCCTTCTCCGGGATCGATGCTGTACTCGAGGCCCTCCGCTTTGAGGGCTCCCTCCAGGGCTTTGGTGGCCTTGTCCCAGTCCTCGGTGGCGCCGCAGAATTTCTCGGGACAGGTCGAGAGAAACACGTCATACTCGGTGAATCCGAAGGTGCTCAGGACGTGGACCGCCATGGCGATGGTGCGGCGGATCTCCTCCTCGAGCTGATCGCCCCTGCAGAAGATATGAGCATCATCCTGCGTGAAGCCCCGAGCCCGTAAAAGTCCATGCAGGACGCCGCTCCGTTCGTAGCGGTATACCGTGCCCAGCTCAGCCCAGCGGAGCGGGAGATCGCGATAACTGCGCTGCCGGGACTTGTAGACCATGATGTGGAACGGACAATTCATGGGCTTGAGCTGGTACTCGAGGTCATCCTTCTTGAAGGTCGGGTAGAGCGCATCGTAGAACTCGGTATGCCCGCTGGTGCGCCACACGTCCAGCTTGGCGACATGTGGAGAGTACAACAGTTCATAATCGGACTTGAAGTGCTCCTCGCGCCAGAAATCCTCGATGACGCTGCGGATGGCGGCACCCTTTGGATGCCAGAGGATCAGGCCGCCGCCCAGGCTTTCATTGAAGCTGAACAGGTCAAGATCCTTTCCCAGTCGGCGGTGGTCCCGCTTCCGGGCCTCCTCCAGCATCTCCAGGTGTCCCTCCAGATCCTCCTGAGAGAGGAAAGCCGTCCCGTAGATGCGCTGCAGCCTGTGACTGGATTCGTCTCCCTTCCAGTAGGCTCCGGATGACGAGAGGACCTTGAAATGCTGGATCTGGCCGGTCGAGCTCATGTGCGGACCCAGGCAGAAATCGATGAAATCCCCCTGGCGGTAGTTTGAGACCTCGTCGCCGCCCTTTTCTTCGACAAGCTCCACCTTGAGGGCCTGCCCCATGTCCTGGTAGAGCTTGACAGCCTCTGATTTGGGCAGGAGGATCCGTTCGATGGGGACATCCTTCTGAGAGAGCTCGTGCATCCGCCTCTCGATCTGCTCCAGGTCTTCGGGTGTAAACGGCTGCTCCCGCAAGAAGTCGTAGTAAAAGCCGTTCTCCACCGCCGGCCCGATCCCCACCTGGACGCCGGGATAAAGCTCGGTCACGGCGTGCGCCAAAAGATGGGCCGCGCTGTGTCGAAGCTTGTGCAGTGCTTCATCCTGTTGTGCGTGTGCATTCATTGTTTGTCGCTCTTGTCCTGAGGCCGTCCAGTCAAACTTGTTGACATAGCTCGGCCCGGTACGTGCTTGATCAAATGGCGATGGCACCCCTCTTACTCGAAAAACATTTCAATCTATATGTATCAAAAGGAGAGGCTAAGCCAAATTGCTCCCTGCACGACCCTGTGCATGCTTGTGGTCAAATGGTAGGCGCGGAGGGGATCGAACCCTCGACTTCTTCCGCGTCAAGGAAGC